>CACPID010000004.1 GCA_902633965.1 uncultured Pelagibacteraceae bacterium
AGAATTTCAAAGATCAAGGAGCTTGAGAAGATTCAAAAAGAAAAACTAGAAAAAGAAAAAAAAATTAAAGAGGAAAAAGATCTTCAGTCTAAACTAAAAGAGCAAATTTTAAAGGACGAGATGAAATTAGAGAAAGAAAGGGCAAAAGATATAAAGCTTTTTCTAAGAAAAGAGCAAGCTATTATTCGTCAAGAACAAGCAGAAAAACAAAGAAAATTTTTAGAGCAATTAAAAATAGAAAAACAAATTGAAAAATTCAGAGTTAGAGAAGTTAAAGAGTTGGAACAGTTAGAAAAGATTTCTTTGAAAGAAAAAAGAGAGGACTATGCGAGTCTACAAGAAAGGATAGACAAGTTAAAACAAAAATATCAAATTATAAGAGATCAGAAAATTAGAGAAAGAGTGGAAGCTCTTGGGATAAAAACTTTAGGAGATGAGGATAGGGAGACTCTTTTACAAAAAGAAAGGGATTATACCTTAGCAAGACAAAAAATAGAGTTTGCACTTGAGAGTTTTTATAGAAGTTCAAGTAGTCTTGTGTTTCAATTAAATAAGAGACATATAACGCGCCATATGTCAATTTTAAGATGTATAGATAGAAGATTTGAAACTGGAGAAATTTTTATTAAATGGGATGAGAGCGATGATGAAAAATGGCTTTTATTGATTTATATAAAAAATAATTCACCCGATGAAGGGATTATTATTGAGGATAAGACCAATCCAGATAGGAATATATCTCATGAATTTAAACATACAGAAATTTTTAAAGCTTCAGATTTAATGGTAGATTCTTTAACACAATTAATTTCTAAAATAAGGAAGAAACAAGTTAATATTAATTAACGATAACGTTTTTTAAAATATACTCCCAGGAACCCATCCTATTATATTTTACCTTTAATATTAAATTTTTTTTTGGTTCAAGCCATATTTCAAAGTCTAATTTTTTATTTTCACTAATACTTTCATCTTTAGATTTTAAAGAAAATTTATGAGCCAAATATTCTTTACCGTAAATTTGAACTTTTTCCTTACCTAAAAAAGTTACAACTTGATCTTTAACACTTCCTGACAATGGACTTATTTGAGTTTCACTTTCCAAAATTTTATGATTCCACCAATTACCAATTATATTGTTTCTATTAGCCTTACCAGTGTAAGAAGAACCTTTAATATCAAAAACATCTTCATTTTTATTTAATATTAAATTAACAAATTTTTTTTTATCATTTTGAAGTGTATTTGAATTAAATGAAAATAATTTATTATTTTTATAAATCTCTGTACCTATGCTATTTATTGAAAAAACTTTAATCCCAAGTAGTTTTACCTCAAAATTTGTTTCGTTATAAATTTTTATAGAGTCATTATTTTTCGTAAATTCATAATTACAGTATCCAATATTTTTACCATCTTTAAAGATTTCCATTTCAATTTTTTTTATATTTTTGTAGTGCGATACATGGCCATTTAAACCTTGGGGATAGAGCAGCAATATAAAACAAAGTAAGAATTTTTTCATAAAAGATATGGTATTTAATATAAACAAATAGTAAACACCACATTAAAAATGTTTCTTAAAATTAAAAAAATTCCCAAGGTGTTTTGGAGCTCGCAAAAACCTTTAAATCTTAAACCAAAATTTTCATCATTATTTTTTCTTTGTTTAGGACTAGTAATTTTCGGCTTCGGAGAAGGACTTCTTATTGTTTCTAGTTCAGGGGCATCTCCATGGAGTGTTTTAGCTCAAGGAATTTCTATAAATGTTAATTTATCAATTGGTCTAATAACTTTCTTAATCAGTTTTACAGTTTTAATTTTATGGATACCTCTTAAACAGAAACCAGGAATAGGAACTATTTTAAATGCCTTTATTATTGCAATTATGATTGATCTTTGCATTAAATTTGTACCAACACCTGAAGATTATATTCATCAAATTATTTTAGGCACTGTTGCAGTTTTAACTGTTGGTATAGGTGGTGGAATTTATCTTATTGCCAATCTTGGTGCGGGGCCAAGAGATGGTTTAATGGTAGGTTTACAAAAGAAAACGAACCTACCAATTGCATCCGTAAGAGCTTTTTTAGAAATTTCAGTAGTCAGCATAGGTTGGTATTTAGGAGGAACTATTGGTCCAGGAACTTTAATATTTGCTTTTGGAATTGGTCCGGCGGTTGCCCTTGCGCTTTATTTAATTAAAAAAATTTTTTCATAATATTTTAGTCTTTGATGTAAAGCCTGCTAGCATAATCAATTCTGTGGAAAAATTTAAAATTCAAATCGTTTTTAAAATAATCATCCACTGCTTTTTTGGAACCTTTCCAATGACCATAATCATCAATAATTAAAACTCCTTTATTTTGCAACCTGGGGTAAAGTACTTCCATTTCCTTTTTTGTTGAATCATAAAAGTCAGTATCTAACCTAAGCAAAGATATTTTTTTTGGAATATTCTTTTCGTTCTCTAGCGTTTGTTCAACTTTACCTTTAACAAAAACCAAATTATCTTGATAATTTTTATCAAATTTATTCAAATTACTTTGAACTTCATTTAATGAGGCATAACACCACTCATTTTTTTTGTAAGCTTTTCGTGTATCTGATGCTGATTTATTTTTTATATCAAAGTCAAAATTTTTGTTTTCCTCAGGCATTCCCTCGAAAGTATCATAGGCAAATATCTTTTTTGATAAAGTTAGTTTTTTGTTGAGATAATTCATTAATATTAAGTTCCCACCTTTAAATACACCAGCTTCTACAAAATCACCCTCAATATTGTTTGAAGCTATGTACTTAATAGATTGCAATATTGCCCAATGGTTTGGTATCGAGCACATTGAAAATTCTTTTATTTTTTTTAAAATTTCATTTTCTTCGTTACTAATTTCAGCGATATAATTTTCTTGTCTTTTATACCATGAGTCTTTAGTAATAATTTCATAGTTGAAGAAATTTAAAATATTTTTTAATATTTTTTTCATTTTGAAAAATTTTATTACTTATATATGATTGAATGTTTTCAATATAGAAAAAAATTAAATATGATTTGTTTCTTATAAATTCTTGTAAATATGCTAATAGAGAAAATTCTTGATATAATAAGTAAGTTTCATCACTATAAAATCTCATTGTATGCAAAAAAATTAGGTTGTAATACTCTTATTGATGTTGGGTCTCATAAAGGTGAATTTCTAAGTAGTTTTTTGAAAATAAAAATATTTAAAAAGTTTTATTGTTTTGAACCTCAAAAAGAAATTTATAAAAACCTGAAAAAAAAATTTAAAAATAATAAAAAGATTAAATTATACAACTATTCACTTGGTGAAAAGGAGAGTAAGAAAAAAATGTATTTATCAAATTTAACTTCTTTATCTACTATGTCCAAAATTAATCAGAAGTCTAACTGGTTTAAAATTAAAAATTTAATTGTAAGAGATAAAAATAGACTTAATATGTATCAAATAGTAAATCAAAAAAAAATTGACACAGTATTTAAAAATATCTCTTTAAAAAATAGCTTTCTTAAAATTGATGTCGAGGGATACGAACTTAATGTATTATATGGTGCAAAGAGTAAAATTAAAGAGATTCCATTTGTGATTGTTGAAAAACATACTTTTAATCAGTATTATAATAATTTTAGCTTAGTTAATGATTTCTTGTTAAAAAATAATTTTAAAATAATTAAAAATTTTTACTATCCCACATTGCATTATAAGGATGTTCTTTATAAAAATAAAAAAAAAGGGCAGTAAAAACCGCCCTTTTAGAATTTTTGTTTGAGATTGATGAGGATTACATTCCCATACCACCCATACCGCCCATACCACCCATACCACCTCCGGGCATTGCAGGTGTTGAGTCTTTTTCCTCTGGTTTATCTGCAACCATAGCTTCTGTAGTTACCAATAATCCTGAGATTGAAGCAGCATCCTGAAGTGCTGTTCTTACAACTTTTACTGGGTCTATAATTCCCTCTTTAAACATATCAACATATTGTTCAGATTGCGCGTCATAACCATTCGAGACTTTATTAGTTTCTAAAAGTTTACCTACTACTACCGATCCATCTACGCCAGCATTTTTTGTTATTTGTCTTATTGGTGCTTGAAGCGCACTTTTTACAATTTCAACTCCAGCTTTTTGATCATCACCTTTTACTTTTACTTTGTCAAGGTCTTGAGAAGCGTAAAGTAATGCACATCCACCACCGACTACTATTCCTTCTTCTACTGCTGCTCTTGTTGCATTAAGCGCATCTTCAACTCTATCTTTTCTCTCTTTAACTTCAACCTCGGTTGCGCCACCGACTTTAATCACTGCAACACCTCCAGCTAACTTAGCTAATCTCTCTTGAAGTTTTTCTTTATCGTAGTCTGATGTAGTTTCATCAATCTGTTGTTTGATCTGAGCACATCTTGCCTCTATGTCTGACTTCTTACCAGAACCACTTACAATTGTGCTATTTTCTTTGTCGACTTTTACTCTTTTTGCAGATCCTAAATCATTTAGTTTTACATTTTCAAGTTTGATCCCTAAGTCCTCAGATATTACCTGTCCACCTGTTAAAATCGCAATATCTTCCAGCATTGCTTTTCTTCTATCTCCAAAGCCAGGTGCTTTAACTGCTACAACTTTTAGACCACCTCTTAATTTATTCACAACTAGTGTAGCTAAAGCTTCACCCTCAACATCCTCTGAAATTATCATTAAAGGTCGTCCAGCTTGTACCACGGCTTCCAATAGTGGAACCATTGGTTGTAAGTTCGTTAATTTTTTTTCGTGCAAAAGAATTAATGGATTTTCTAACTCTGTTGTCATTTTATCTCCATTAGTTATGAAATACGGAGATAAATAACCTCTATCAAATTGCATTCCTTCAACTACATCAAGTTCTGTCTCGATACCTTTTGCTTCCTCGACAGTGATCACTCCTTCATTACCAACTTTCTGCATTGCTTTTGAAATCATATTACCAATTTCTTTATCACCATTTGCAGAAATTGTTCCTACTTGAGCTATTTCATCGCTATCTTTTACTTTCTTTGCTGATGAGATTAACTTTTCTTTAACATGATCAACCGCCGCATCTATACCTCTTTTAACATCCATTGGATTCATTCCAGCCGTTACATATTTACAGCCTTCTTTTACAATAGCTTGCGCAAGTATCGTTGCAGTTGTTGTGCCATCTCCAGCTTCATCGTTTGTTTTACTTGCAACTTCCTTAACCATTTGAGCGCCCATATTTTCGAATTTATCCTCTAGCTCAATTTCTTTTGCCACTGACACACCATCTTTTGTAGTTCTAGGCGCACCATAAGATTTATCAATAACTACATTTCTTCCTTTAGGACCCAATGTTACTTTTACAGTGTTTGCTAAAATATCAACACCTTTTAACATTGATGCTCTTGCATCAGAGTCGAATTTAACTATTTTTGCCATTATAAATCTCCTTAGATTGTTATTTTGTTTTTGAAATACCCATAATGTCTGATTCCTTCATTATACTATATTCTTTCCCGTCTATTTTGACTTCTGTTCCTGACCATTTACCAAATAGGACTTTGTCACCTACTTTTACATCCATAGGTATTATTTTACCATCTTCTGTTTTTGCTCCTCCACCTACAGCAACAACTTTTCCTTCTTGAGGTTTTTCTTGAGCAGTATCTGGTATGATTATTCCACCAGCGGTCTTTTCGCTGCTATCTAAAACTTCTATTAACACTCTATCGTGTAAAGGCCTAAATTTCATATAAAACTCCTTTAAATATGTCAGTCATATAGAGGCAAGTATATAATTTTTCAAGGTATTCATAAAAATATATGAAGTAAAAAAATCAAAGAAATATAAGTATTTTTAAGCTATATCTCCTAAATGCCAAAAAATTTAGATGATTTAGGACTGAAGTCAGTAGCGAACAGCTACGATGTCTTTTTTATAGATATTTGGGGAGTGCTTCATAACGGAATAAATCTGTATCAAAATTCTGTTAATGTTTTAAACGAATTAGAAAAATCAAATAAGACTTATATTTTGCTCACTAATGCACCAAGACCAAATAGCACAGTAATTGAATTCTTAAAAAGGATGGGATTAGATGAAAATAAATGTAGTAAAGTTTATACATCTGGGGAGTCTGCACTCAAACATTTAGAAAAAAATTATAAAGAAAAAAAATTTTATCATATCGGACCCCCAAGAGATTTTGATCTTTTTAAACTGTTTGAAAAAAATAAAACTGATAATTTAGAACAATGCGATTTTATCCTGTGTACAGGACTTTTTGAAGAATATGAAGAAGACCTAAAATATTATAAAGAATTATTTAAAAGTGTAATTGGTAAAATAATGATATGTACAAATCCTGATTTGATTGTAGATAGAGGTAATATTACAGAATATTGTGCAGGCTCAGTAGCAAAAATATTCGAAGATCTTGGAGGAAAAGTTGAATATTTTGGAAAACCTTATCCACCCGTATATCAACAAGCTGCAGAAATAAAAAATAAAAAAGTATTGTGTATTGGAGATAATCTTAATACGGATATTAAAGGAGCCAATATTCAAAATTTCGACGCTATGCTAATATCTTCGGGCATACATAAAAAAGAAATAGATAAAAATATTGAAAAAGTTCAATTAAAATACAATGTAAAGATTAATTATTATCAATCACTTTTAAAATGGTAAGTAAAATAAAATATTACAAAAATTTTGATGTTCAAAAAAAACACAAAAACTCAATTATATTAATTGGTAATTTTGATGGCGTTCATTTAGGACATCAAAAATTGTTTAAAAAAGCTTTAATATTAAAAAAAAGAAAAAAATATAAAATCGGGGTAGTGACATTTGATCCAATCCCTAAAATGTTTTTTTTCAAAAAAATAAGAAATTATAGAATATCCAACTTTAATCAAAAGTTAGAAATTTTAAAAAGATTTAAAGTGGATTTTGTTATTAATAAAAAATTTGACTTAAAATTTTCAAAGATAACATGTAATCGATTTATTGAAAAATTCCTTTACAAAAAGTTATCTGCAAAATTAATTTTTGTAAGTAATAATTTTAGATTTGGTAATAAGCGTGAGGGAGATGTAAGATTATTAAAATTTTTCGAAAAAAAATTTAATTATAGAATAATAAATCCATCACCTTTAAAAAAAAAGAAAAAGATTATTTCTTCAACATCTATAAGGAAACTTTTAGAAAAAGGACAAATCTCTACTGCCAATAAATACTTAGATAGAAATTGGTCCATTCAGGGAAATGTACAACTTGGACGAAGATTAGGTAAAACTATCGGATTCCCAACTTGCAACATAGATATTGGAAATTACGTGATAGCTAAACCAGGAGTTTATGCCGTTAAAATCTTAATTAATAAGACAAAAAAAAAACTGAATGGAATCGCAAACCTGGGTTATAGACCTACATTTAACCAAAATAAAATTCTTCTTGAGGTAAATATTTTTAATTTTAAAAAAAATCTTTATAATAAAAAGCTAACTGTTGAGTTTTTGAAGTTTATCAGAGGTGAAAAAAAATTTAATGGTATAGATGAATTAAAAAAACAGATAAAAAAAGATGTAAAAATAGCTAAAAAATTAAAATGAGCAAAGATCAAATAAATCTTCCAAAAACAGCTTTTTCAATGAAAGCAAATCTTCCATTGAAAGAACCTAAAATTGTTGAATATTGGAATAAAATCGATCTTTACAATTTATTAAGGCAAAATAATAAAGGCAAAGAAAAGTTTGTTCTTCACGATGGACCTCCTTATGCAAATGGTAATATTCATATGGGAACAGCTTTTAATAAAATTCTTAAAGATATAATCACAAAATTTCATCAAATGGACGGCAAAGACTCAGTATATGTTCCAGGATGGGATTGTCATGGTTTGCCGATTGAATGGAAAATAGAAGAACAGTATAAAAAAAATAAGAAAAATAAAAATGACGTACCAGTCGTTGAATTTAGAAAAGAATGCAGAGAGTTTGCTAATAAATGGATCAAAGTTCATAAAGAACAATTTAAAAGGCTCGGAGTTGTTGGAGATTGGGAAAATTATTATTCTACAATGAGTTATGACGCTGAGGCTCAAATAGTAAGAGAATTAGGTAAATTTTTAAAAGAAGGTAGTTTATATAGAGGCTACAAGCCAGTTTTGTGGTCCACAGTAGAAAAAACCGCTTTAGCTGATGCAGAAGTTGAATATATGGATCACACATCTGATACAATTTATGTTTCGTTTCCTATTCAAAAATCAAAATTAAAAAATCTTTTAGGCGCTGAAGTAATTATCTGGACAACTACACCATGGACGATACCAGCAAATAAAGCTTTAGCTTACAACAAATCTTTAAAATATGTTGTAATACAGATTAATGACAAAGGCGATTTTAACAATAGAAAAATTATAGTTGCAAAAGATCTTTTAAAAAGTGTAGTTGAGGATTGTAAAATTAACCAATACAAAATTATAAGTGAAATAAATGGATCCGATTTTGATGGAGTAGTTTGCTCCCATCCATTTAAGAATTTAGGTTACAATTATGATATACCAATGCTTGAGGCAAGGTTTGTTACGACAGAACAAGGCTCAGGAATAGTACATTGCGCTCCAAGCCATGGTCCAGATGATTTTAATTTATGTTTAAATAATAATATTAAAGCTGTCGAAACAGTTGATGATGATGGAAAGTATACAAAACATGTTTTAAATTTTGAAGGCATTCATATTTTTAAAGCAAACCCAATTGTTATCGAGAAGCTTAAAAATGAAAAAAATTTATTAGCGAATGGAAAACTAAACCACTCATATCCTCATTCTTGGAGATCTAAAGCTCCGTTAGTCCATAGAGCTACACCTCAATGGTTTATTTCTATGGAAAGCCATAAACTAAGAGATAAGGCTCTAAAAGCCATTGATGATACAGAATTTTATCCTCCAAAAGGGAAAGAAAGATTGAGATCAATGATTGAAACAAGACCAGATTGGTGTGTTTCTAGACAAAGAGTTTGGGGCGTACCATTGCCTATATTTATTTCTAAATCAGATGGCAAAGTTTTAGTAGATGAGGATGTGTTTGAAAATATTGCGTCTATTTACGAAAAAGAAGGATCAGATTGCTGGTTTTCAGATGACCCTCAAAAGTTTTTAGGAGACAAATATAAAGCTGAAGATTTTGTTAAACTAAAAGATATCGTTGAGGTTTGGTTTGACAGTGGATCTACACATTCATTTGTTCTTGAAAAAAGAGGAGACTTAAAATGGCCTGCATCTATGTACCTAGAAGGATCTGATCAACATAGAGGATGGTTTCACTCCTCATTATTAGAATCTTGTGGAACAAGAGGCAGAGCTCCATTTGAAAGTATCCTATCTCATGGATTTGTGATGGATGGTAAAGGTTTGAAAATGTCAAAGTCTTTGGGGAACCAGATCTTTCCTGAGGATATTCTAAAAAAATATGGAGCAGATATACTTAGAGTTTGGGTGACTGCATCCGATTACTCTGAAGATTTAAGAATAGATTACTCAATTTTAGAGCAACATGCTGAAGCATATAGAAAGATAAGAAATACATTTAGATACTTAATGGGAAATATAAATGACAATTATTCAGAGCAAGAATATGCCAATATTGATATTAGCAAACTTCCAGAACTCGAAAAATTAATGTTACACAAATTGTATGTATTGAATGAAAAATTTAAAGCAAATTTTAGAGAGTACAACTTTCATGTTTTGTACAAAGAATTATTAAATTTCTGCACTGTAGATCTTTCTTCATTTTATTTTGATATTAGAAAAGACACTTTATATTGTGATAAAAAAAATTCAGATAAGAGACAAAGTTGTATTTTAATATTAAATACGATATTGGACGCCTTACTAAAATGGTTTGCACCAATTTTATCTTTTACGACAGAGGAAATTTTTAGTCTTTTAAACAAAGATGAAAAAAAAAGTATTCATTTAAAAAAATTTCCTGAATTTCCAAAATCTTGGAAAGATGATGAACTTAACAACAACTGGAATCAAATAAATAAAATAAGAGATATAGCAAATATCAGTATTGAGGAAAAAAGAGCAGCCAAAACAATAGGATCTAGCCTAGAAACGGCGATTGATATCAGATTGACCAAGGATCTATATGACCTTGCAAAAAAATATGATTTTTCAGAAATATGTATAACTTCACTTGCAAATACTATTTTGGATGAAAATGCAAAAGACAACATAGAAGTAAAAACTTCAAAAGCGAAAGGAAAAAAGTGTCCTGTTTGTTGGAAAATTACTGAAGCAGAATGCGAAAGGCATCCAACATAAAAATTAAATGATAAATTTTATAAATAAGAAAATTATTTTTTATTCTTTAATTACATTATTAATTTTTACTTTAGATAGAATTTCAAAGATTTATGTTATAAGTATTGCTGAAACTTATGGTGAAGTAAATATTTATCTAAATCAATTTATAAATATTATTTTAGTTTGGAATACAGGAATAGGGTTTGGATTATTGTCATTTGAAAAACAATTTATTTATAATTTAATCACATTAATAATTGTATTAATTAATTTTGTAATTTTATACCTTGGTGTAAAGTCAAGTAATTTTAAAGGACTTATATTTTTTGTCATTTTGGGTGGATCACTTGGGAACTTATTCGATAGACTTTATTATTCTGCAGTTCCTGATTTTATAGATTTAAATTATAATGATTTTCATTGGTTTGTATTTAATATAGCGGATGTTTTTATCACAATAGGTGTATTGTGCCTTATTTTTGTTGAATTATTTTTGAATAACGTAAAAACGAAATTAAATGAATAAATTTTTTTTATACCTTGTTAGTTTGCTATTTTTGTATTCTTGTCAAAGTGTCAAGGACGGTTTGACAGGGAAAAAGAGGGAAAGAAGTGATGAATTTTTAGTAATAAAAAAAAATCCATTAGAAATTCCACCAGATTTTACTGATCTCCCAGTCCCTAAATCAGAAAAAATTGAAGATCAAACTGAAGTAATTGATGAGGATATAGAAAATCTAATAAAATCAATTGATATTGAAAACACAAATAATTCAAATAATAGGTCTGCTGAGGAATTTGTTATTAAAGAAATAAATAAAAATTAATGTTTAAATCTATTGTAGATTATAAAAATTTTTTGCATATCAAAAAAAATAAAAATCTTGAGATAAAATTATTGAAAAAACTTAATTCTTACTTTCAAAAAAAAATTATACAAAGCTTCTCAGAAAAATACAATTATGCATTTGATAATATTGATTTAAGAAAATATAAAAATTTTAAAAATATTAATATAATAGGTATAGGTGGTTCATCACTAGGCATAAAAGCAATATATAATTTTTTTAGTCCAAAAATAAAAAAAAACTTTACTTTTATCGATAATATAAATTTAAAAAAAAATTATAATAAAAATCTTAAATCGCTGAATTTAGTAATTTCAAAATCAGGCAATACTCTAGAGACAATTTCTAATTTCAGATATTTAAAAAATAAAAAAAATAACTTATTTATCTGTGAAAATACAAATAATCAAATTAGAAACCTAGCAAAAAAACTTAAAAGTGAAATAATTGATCATAAAAACTATATTGGAGGGAGGTATTCAGTATTATCAGAAGTTGGGATGCTCCCAGCATCACTGATGGGACTGAGCCCAAAAAAATTTAAAAGGTTCGATCATTTAATTAAAGATAAAAGATTTGTTAATTCTTTGGTAAGCAATGTAAGCTCAACCGTTTCCTTAATTAAAAAGAAAAAATTTAACTCAATTATCTTAAACTTTGATGAAAACTCAGAAGATTTATTTAAATGGTATCAACAATTAATTGCTGAAAGTTTAGGAAAAAAATCAAAAGGACTTTTACCAGTCATCTCTAATTTACCAAGAGACAATCATAGTATGATGCAATTATACTTGGATGGACCGAGAAATAATTTTTATACATTTTTTGATGTGCTCGATAGTCCAAAAAATAGTTATCTAGCAAAAATAAAATTAGCTCAAAAAAAGGCTACGAAAATCGTATTTAAAAAAAAAAAATTACCGTTTAGATGTCTTAACTTACGCGATCGATCCGAGGGTTCTTTGGGAGAAATATTTACTTTTTTTATGCTAGAGACAATTTTGATAGGAGAGGCTTTGAATCTAAATCCTTTTGATCAGCCAGCAGTTGAACTAATTAAGATTGAGACTAAAAAAATTATTAAAAATCTATAATTTAATAAAAAATATCCTAGAGATCCCGTATACTTTTTCTAATAAAATTTCATGTTTAATATCAATAATATCTTTTTGTTTTTTATTCCTATGCAAAACAATAAGACCATCTTTTTTTAAAATATTTGACTCACTAATTAAGGATAAAAGTAAATTTATTTTTTGTTCTTTGTATGGAGGATCTAAAAAAATCAAATTGAAAGTAATATCAAATTCTTTTTTACCTAGTTTGTTAAATATATTTTCTGTTTTTATTTCAATATTTTTAATTTCATTAAGTGAATTTATGTTTTTTTTTAAAATTGCTAAAACTGGTTTATAATTTTCACAAAATACTACTTTCCTTGCTCCTCTCGAAATACATTCTAATCCAAAAGATCCTGTTCCAGAAAAAAGATCCAAAACATATGTATCATTTAGATCTATTCTAATATTATTAGAATGGGTAAGTAAGTTAAATATCGACTCTTTGACAATGTCCCTTAAAGGTCGTGTAGAAATATCTATTGGTTGATGTAATTTTTTTCCTTTGTATTTTCCAGATATTATTCTCATGTATTAATTACGTTGTACCCAATATCTTTTCTATAAAAACCATTTCTCCAATTAATCTTATCAAGAATTTCTAAAGCTTTTTTTCTGCTTTTTTCAAATGTGTTTGAAGTAACAACTATATTTAATACTCTTCCACCGTATGAATATAAATTTTTATCAATATATTTGGTTCCTGCATGAATTAAGTACTGGCCTTCTTGAAGATTTAAATTATCGGTATTTTTTATAATTACATTTTTTTTGTATTCTCCTGGATAACCATTTGAACATAGAACGATACATAAACTTTTTTTGTTTAACCATTCAATTTTTTGTGAGCTTAAACTTTGATTGCAGCAGGACAAAATAATTTCTCCTAAGTCTGATTTAAGTAATGGTAAAATAGTTTGACACTCTGGATCTCCCATTCTTACATTAAACTCTATTAAATAAGGTTCATTGTTTGAGATCATTAACCCTACATATAAAAAACCTATATACTCTGTATTAAGTTTTTTTAAACCCGCCAAAGTTGGTTCAATAATTTTTTTATTTATTTTAGCTTCTAAATTTTTGTTACTCAGCCTTGAAGGAGAATAAGATCCCATCCCACCAGTATTCGGTCCCGTATCTCCTTCCCCGACTCTTTTGTGATCTTGGGCAGTTTGAAATGATTTATATTCTTTACCATCAGATATAATAAAATAACTCATTTCCTCACCATTTAAAAATTCTTCTACTAAAACACAATCAGCTTTACCAAACTTTCCATCAAATATTTCACTCACTGCATTTTTAGCCTCGTTATTTGATTTACTAATATAAACACCTTTTCCAGAAGCAAGACCATCCGCTTTTATAACTATTGGATATTTTGCATTATCCAAATATTTAATAGCTTCATCTCTATTTTCAAATATTTCAAATTTGGAAGTTGGAATATTATATTTTTTACAAAGTTTTTTTGTGAAAATTTTTGATCCCTCGAGCTGAGATGCAGTCTTATTTGGTCCAAATATTTTAATATTTGTATTTTTAAAAAAATCCACAATTCCATTTACTAGCGGTTTTTCTGGACCAACGATTAATAGTGTTATATTTTTCTCTAAGGCTTTTTTTTTTATTTCATTAAAATTATCAATTTCGATTTCTATATTTTTAGCTATTAAACTTGTTCCTGCATTTCCTGGAAAACAGTATATATTTTTAACTAAATTAGAGTCTTTGATTTTTAGACATAAAGCATGTTCACGACCACCACTTCCAATGATTCCAATATTCATATATATAATTTATATAACTAAAACATGAAAAATAAATTAGCTAAATTAAGATATTTACCAAATAATTTTGAAATTATTGAGCCTGGCGACCATGTGATTTGTGCAATTTCAAATAAAAAAATACCTTTAGAAAATCTTAATTATTGGGACGTTAAAGATCAGGAAGCCTACTTTTCTTATAAAGAGGTTTCAAAAAAAAAGGAGAATCAATAATTCATTAAAGTTTCCACCTGTTATGGGTTAAAATCCACTGTTCAGGTTTTTTTAAAATCATCTTTTCAAGCAAGTAATTAAGTTGTTGAGTAATATACTCTAAACTTTCATCTTTGGAGAAATAAATTGGTTTATTTATTACCATTTCAAATTTATGTTTATTAACCCTCTCTATATATATAGAAATAATTGGACAACCAAATTTTTTAACTAGTTGAGCTGGAATTGTTGTTGTAAATGCTTTTTGTCTAAAAAAATTTGATTTTATACCTTCCGTCACTCTTTGATCTATCATTAAAGCTATAGATGTATTTTTTTTAAATAAATTTAAAATTTCTCTTATTCCTGATAATCCTTTTTTGATTTGTTTATTGCATATAAAATTTTTTCTTATGTTTTCCATTGTACTATTTAAAAAAAAATTATTTAACGGCCTATAAATCGCACCAAGTTGTATTCCATTTTTTTCAATTTGCATTGCCATTAACTCAAAATTATTAAAATGCCCAGATACAAAAACTACAGGAATATTTTTATTTTTTATCTCGTTTAAATATTCTAATCCCTTTATATTTATATAATCTTTTAAATTTCCATTTCTGAAATCTTTCATGAAAACGTATTCTGACAATATACGTCCATAGTTTCCCCACATTTTTTGAATAATTTCATCTACTCTTTCACTTTTAATATCTGGGAATATTAGATTAATATTTCTTTCAATAATTTTTTTTGATTTAAACTTTGGACCAACTTTTTTGCCAATTAACTCACCAAGATTAGAAGCTTTTTTATAACCAATAATTTTACAAATAAAAAAAAATAATTTTATTAAAATATATTGTAGTAAATAATTAATAATTTTCATTGCTTTTCAGTTAAAAAATTTTTGAATTTTTTTTCGTTTAATATTTTAATATCAAGTTTTAAAATATTTATTTCATTTAAAAACTTTTCATTTATTTTTAAATAATCTTTCTCAGTCGTAATTATTTTTAGATTGTTTGACTTTGAATAATCAATAATACTTTCTATATCTTTATCTGAATAAATATAATGATCTGGAAAGATAAATTCCTTTAAAATATTGAAATTATTTTCTTTTAAAAGTTTCAAAAAATTTTTTGGATTACCAATTGCAGAAAAAATAACATAATTTAACTTTCTATCGAAATCATTCAGGTTTGATATTTCATAATTTGTTTCAAATATTTGCAAATTATTCTTTATTCTTTTTAATTCTGCAATTAAATTTACATTTAATTTTGGATCCCCATTGATTACTACTGCATCGTATTCTTTAATTGAATTAATTTTTTCTCTTAAAGGACCCGCGGGAATAATTAAACCATTCCCTATCCACTGCAGGTTATTGAAACAAACAATTTTTAAATTATAATCTAACGATTTGTCTTGTAATCCATCATCAAATATAGCGTATTTAAATTTTTTAAAATTTGCCTCTTTTATTGCATCTAATCTTTTTTCTTTACAGATTAGATTTGAATACTTTTTAATAAGGAGCTGTTCATCAAGTTGATTTTTATAAAACTTTTTAATAATAACTGAGTTAAATTTTTCGGCATTTAAAAGATTATTGGACTTTATTGCTAAGGGTGTCTTCCCTGTGCCACCGACATAAATATTTCCAATACAAATCGAGAAAATATCTGGGTATTTTTTTCTTTTTTTAAATTTTCTAAGCAAATTATTAAGTAATATTGGTAAAGTTAGAGGAATTAGTAGAAGTGCAACTAAATTTGGTTTTTTAAGGTCCCAAAATTTTGGTTTATTAAATTTCATTTAATAATTTTTTTTATCTCTTCAGAAGTACTTTTAAGTATCTTTATACCAATATCCTCAATTTTTCTAACAATCAAATTAGAGGTCTTTTTAATTTTGAGGAATTTTTTAATTTCACTTATAAAATTTTTTTTAAGTCTTATTTTTTTTGCAATATTATTTTTATCTAAAAGTTTATATATGTCCTTAAAATTTTCTATATTTGGTCCATGTATTATTTTGCAACCATATCTTGCTGCTTCTAAAGGATTTTGGCCACCATGTTTGATAATTGATCCCCCCATAAAAACAATATTGCTAAGATTATAAAAAGTCTCTGTTTCACCATATGTATCAACTATATAAATTTCGGTATCCGATGGAATCATTCCGCCTGAACTGTGACAAAAGAATTTAAGATTTTGTGATTTAGCAATATCAATAATTTCATTTCTTCTATCAACGTGCCTAGGTATAATTATGCTTACTAGATTTTTGTATTTTTTTTTTAGATTACAATGTGCATCAATACAAAATTCTTCCTCTCCTCTATGTGTACTTGAGGCACACCAGTGAGTCCTCCTATTAAAAAAATTTTTTAATTGAAGTGGAATTTTATCATTCCTTATTTTTTTTTGAGAAAATTTTAGATTTCCAATTAATTTTATATTATTCACACCAAAATACTTTAAGTAATTTAAAGTTTCCTGATTACACGGATAAGTGAATGAGAGGTATTGAAAAACTCTTTGCGCAAAATCTTTAATAATGCACCATCTCTTAAAAGATTTTTTTGTAATCCTTGCATTTAGAAGAATTATCGGAATTTTTCTTTTATCTAGATTAATAATGGTATTTGGCCAAATCTCAGAGTCTATAAAAATCGCGCTAACAGGTTTCCAATAATTTAAAAATTTTTTCGAAACTACATTAGCATCGATTGGAAAAAATTGATGAATGGTTTTTTTAAATTTAAATTTATCAAAAACCCTCGCTGAGCTTATAGTTGAACTTGTTATTAAAATTTGATTAATATTTTTATCTTTTTCAAGAATTTCAATTAGTGGTATAATGCTCAATAATTCACCTACACTTGCGCCGTGAAACCATATCAGTTTTTCACCAATTTTTTTTTTTGAAAAAAAACCAAGCTTTTCTCTAAATCTCTTAAAATCCTCTTTTCCCCTTAATAATCTAAATAAAATTATAATTGGAGAAATAAGAAGTATTGAGTTAATTAAAATTCTATAGAGAGGTAATATCATCAATCTCTTCTAACTTGTTTATCATAGAAGTTCTTATAAATCTTAGAGTTATTCATTAATTCTTTATGCGTGCCTTCGGCAATAACTTCTCCTTTATCAATTACAAAAATTTTATGAGAGTTTAGTATTGTTGAAAGTCTATGTGCTATAACAATTGTTGTTTTATTTTTGGTTAATAAACTCATTGCTTCTTGTATTTTGCTTTCTGTTTCTGCATCTAATGAAGATGTTGCCTCATCCAATAATATTATTGGAGCTTTCTTTAGCATAGCTCTTGCTATTGAAATTCTTTGCTTCTCTCCACCTGATAATTTAAGCCCGTTTTCACCAATAATAGTTTCATATTTATTAGGAAGATCTTTTATAAAATTATGTGCGAATGACTTTTCTGCAACTTCCATTATTTCTGTTTCGCTAGCTTTAGAATTCGCATACAGAATATTATTTTTTATTGTATCATCAAATAAAGTCGTGTCTTGAGTAACAATTGATATTTTTTTTCTTAAATCCTCAAGTTTAATTTTATAAATTGATTGACTATCAATTTTTATATCTCCAGAGATACTGTCGTAGAATCTAGGAATTAAATTCAATATTGAAGATTTTCCAGCACCACTATGACCAACAAGAGCAGTCATTTTATTGCCTGTGAATTTTAAATTGATTTTTTTTAATATTAAGTTTTGATTATCGTTGTATTTAAAATCACAATTTTCAAATTCTATATCACAATTTTTTAAAACTAAATTGTTACTAGACTTACTGTCATTAATTTTATTTTCTATATCAATTATTGGTAATATTCTTTTAGCTGCCGACAAACCCTGATTTATGCCAACATTTAAAGTTGCTAATGATCTTACTGGTTGGTAAGCCAGCATCATTGCAGCTAAAAATGAAAAAAAATTATTTATATCTATTTCACCACTTATAATAAGTTTTCCTGTTACAAAAATAAGTAATGCTATCATCACACCAGTTAAAGGTTCCATTATTACTGTTGCTCTAGTGAAAACTATAGCAATTTTCTTCGCTTTCTCTTTTACATCATTTAAAAATTTACTTGATCTTTGTGTTTCAAAAGTTTCTTTTTGAAAAATTTTAATTAATTTATGATTTTTAAATAATTCCATCAAATATTTTGATGCTTCACCAGATTTTTCCTGAGCTTCAGTTGTCACTTTACCGATTCTTTTTCCCAAGCTTTTAGCTGCCAATGTTGCTATAGGAATCATTAATATTGCAATAAGTGATAGTTTCCAATTTTGATAAAACATAACACACAGCAAACCAACAAGTGTTAAACTGTCTTTAAAAGCATTTAATATTGTTGTACTCACTAAATTAGTAATGTGTGATGTATCACCAAGAATATGATTTAAATATTTACCACTGTGCTTATCTTGGATCAAACTTGTATCAGCTCTAATTAGTGAGTTTAACATATCATCCTGCATATCTTTTTTAATATCATTACCCACAGAGATCATAAGTACCCTCGCTGCATATAAAGATAAACCTTTTGCAAGAAATGCTAAAATTATAAATAATGGAATTATCAAAATTAAATTTTCATCTTTTTCCACAAAAATTTTTTTTATTGCTGGATCTAGAAGATATGCAATTGCTGAGGTTGATCCAGCTACAATTAATGAGAAAATCCCAGAAAGAATAATCTTTCCAATATAATTTTTTGAGTAATCAAAGTATAACCGTTTTAAAATTTGAAAATTACTCATCATAAAATAATTTTTCCAACCAAAATATTTATAAAAACTAAAAATCCGATAAGATTATTTGATTTGAATTTAGCTAAACAACTTAATTCATCATCAATATTTAAAAATTTTATTTGATAAATTAGCAAATGCAAAGAGACAATAATGATTCCAAAAAAGTATATTGAGCTAAACGTCATTTTGTAACCTATATAAAGTAAGCATAGAATAAAAATTAAAAAACATCCCAAGATAAATATTTTAGGATTTTTTTTAAATTTAATAGATGTTGATTTTACTCCTATAATTTCATCATCTTTAATGTCCTGATACCCGTATATTGTGTCGTAACCTAATGTCCAAAATATGGCTCCTATATAAAATATTATTGGCAAAGCATCAATTTGACTGTTTATGGATGTCCAGCCCAATATTAGACCATAGTTGAAAGTAATTCCTAAAAATAACTGTGGCCAGTAAGTAAATCTTTTCATTAATGGATATGTAAATGCTAAAGGCATTGAACCAAGTGCAAGCAAAATAGTTAATAAATTAAACTGTATTAGAACAAAAAAAGCTATTAGACATAAAATTATAGAGTAGAGAAGGGCTAATTTTACAGATATTGCACCTGACGCTATTGGACGTGATTTAGTTCTTTCAACTTTATTATCAAAATCTTTATCAAATATATCATTAATTATACACCCAGCTGATCTCATTAATACTGACCCTAAAAAAAATAATAAAAGATATTTAATGAATATTTGGATATCTTTAGAGAAATCAAATGCTATCGTTAGTCCCCATAAACATGGCCAAAACAATAGCATGAACCCAATTGGTTTTTTTAAGCGAGTTAGCTCAATAAAATAATTTATTTGTTTCATCAGAATTTACTTGTAAATAGCAAAGCCTAGATTCATAATCAAACTGATTCGTTATGAATATTGATTATACAGTGACTGCATTAATGTTTCCCGCGATACCGTTGCTCATGGGTGTCTATAGCAATAGATTTCATACTTTAAGTAAATTAATTAGAGAACTTCATGATGAGCATGTTTATGAAAAACATATACCTCCTGAATGGAAAAAACAATTTATTAACTTAAGTAAGAGAATATCTATTCTAAGATGGACAATAATGTTCGCAGCTTTTGGTTTTCTATTTAATATGTTAACTGTATTTGCTCTGTATTTAGATACTTTATTTGTAGCCAGAGTTATTTTTGGATCATGTTGTCTATCAATGATTATATCTATAGCGTTTTTTATAAGAGAAATTCAGATTTCAACAAGTGCCTTAAATTTGCATATGTCCGATATGGACGTTCATATAGATTAGTTAGGTATTATTACTGCAGGACCAATTAATTTTCTTGCTTCTAAATCTTCATGAGCATTTTTAGCCTGATCAAGAGTATATTTTTTTGAAATATCTATTTTTATTTTTTTTGAAATTACTGCATCGAATACTTTTTTAGCAGAATCCTCTAACTCTTTCCTGGTTATAGTATAGTGAGCAATTGACGGTCTAGTAAAAAATAGTCCTTTTGTATTTATGTGCTTTTTGACATCAATTGTATTTACATATCCTGAGGCGTTTCCAAATGCTACCATCATACCTCTGATTTTTAAGCATTCAATTGAACCTTCAAAAGTTTTTTGTCCTACACCATCGTACACTACATCAACTGCATTCTTTCCAAATAATTTCTCGACTTCTTCAACAAAATTTTTTTCAGCATAATTAATCACATGGTGACAACCATTTTTTTTTGCAATTTCTTCCTTTTCTTTTGATCCAACTGTACCTATTACTTCGCAACCAATGGAGTTTGCCCATTGACATAAAATTTGTCCCACTCCACCAGCTGCAGCATGAAATAGAACTTTATCACCTTTTTTTGCTTTATAACTTCTATGAAGCAAATATTCAGCAGTTATACCCTTTAATACAATACATGATGCTACTTCATTAGTTATGCCATCTGGCACGCTTACAAGTTTTTCTTGAGGCATAATTTGTTTTTCTGAGTAAGCACCTATAGGCATTGATGCATGACTTACTCTATCTCCAATTTTAAATAAATTTACCTCAGATCCGACTTCTTCAATAACGCCACACGCTTCTAGGCCAATTCCACTTGGTAATGGTATAGGATATAGACCAGTACGATGATAAACATCGATATAATTAAGACCTATTGATAAATTTTTAATCAAAACTTCTTTAGGACCTGGCTTACCAATTTCGACATCTTTAAGTTCTAATACCTCTGGTCCACCAAATTTCTTAATTTCTATTACTTTCATAGTTATTTTACGAATGTGCCATTATGGTAATCATTTATTGCTTCTAAGATCTCCGCTTTTGTATTCATTACGAAAGGACCTCCTCTAGCAATCTTTTCACCAATTGGCTTACCAGATATAAGTAAAAAATTTGATTTTATTAACGACTCTACTATTAATTTTGACCCCTTTGTAAGTAAAACTAGTTTTGAATCTGTGATTTTCTCATGTTTTTTTTCACCAACTTTAATTTCTCCATTTATTAAATAAATAAAAGAATTATGGGTCTCAGGTAAATTGAAATCAAAAATTTTATCTTTATTAAGAACCACATCAAAATATAACGGTTGGACATTGTGCTTGTTAACTGGTCCCTCAGTACTATTAAATTTTCCAGCAATAACTTTTACGGTTTTCTCGCTGTCCCTATGAGTTTTCATTTTTTCAGAGTCTATATAAATATATTCAGGTTTACTCATCTTTAATTTTGCAGGCATATTTATCCAAAGCTGAAAACCATGAAGCTTGCCTTCTTTCATAGCTGGCATTTCAGAATGAATTATTCCACTACCAGTCTTCATCCATTGAACATCACCTGCTGTCATCCTTCCTTCTCCACCAGCACTATCTTTGTGCTCAAAATCTCCTGAAAGCATATAAGTAACTGTTTCAATTCCTCTATGCGGATGTGGTGGAAAGCCTCCAACGTAATCATCTTTATTCTCCGAACCAAACTCATCTAACATTAGAAATGGATCGAGATAATCTGGATCAACACCAATACTTCTTTTTAACTTTACCCCAGCTCCATCAGAGGAAATAATTGGATCGACTATTCTATCAACTTCAATCTGTTTCATTTTAGGATCTATTGCCTTTGATTAAAAAATATAAACCACCTATAAAAAGAAAAATTTGTACACTAGTAAAAAGCTTTGTATTTATAAACCAATCTGAATGAGCAATTGCAAATATATTAATCATCAAAATTATGATTGTAAAACCAGCTGCTCGAGTAATAAAATTTCCATACGGATTTTTAATAAATCCTCCGATTATTAAAGCAGCTCCTACCGCAACTTCTGTAATTGCAACAAATGATGCTAAAGCAGGAGATAAGTCAAAATACTCAATTAGACCCTGTGGTGGTAACGGAAATTTATTTAAACCATAAATTAAAAAAGCTATTGCTATTCCAAATCTTAAAAATAAAGATGCCAATGCCTCAAAATTTGAGAAGAAATCATTTATCTTATTTATAAATATTTTCATATTATTTATTATGCGACCCATCACAAAATGGCCGATTGTTAGTTTGTTTGCAAGTGCAAAAAAACATTTTTTTTGTCTCATCTGCTATAAATTTAACTGGGCTAAATTCTGTATTTTTATGAGACCCGTCACAAAACGGTTGCTTAGAACTTAATCCGCATGAACACCAAAAATAAGATTTATTCTTTTCGACCTCAACCACAATAGCGCTATTTCCAGCTTTTTTTCCCTTTAACATCAATACCTCTTTCTTTTGAAATGTGAATTTAATTTAGCATTTCGAGTAATTCATTTAAATTTTTAATTTCATAATTTGGTTGATAGTCTAAGTTATCAAATACATTATTATTTCGGTTTACCCAAATAGAATTATAACCATAATTTCCACCAGCAGATACGTCCCAAGTATTTGCACTTAAAAAAGCTATTTCTTTTTTTTTGAAACTATATTTTTTAATTGGCATGTCGTAAACTTTTGAGCTAGGTTTGTAAATACCAACATTTTCAATTGAGAAAATATCATCAAAAATATTATCTAAATTATTACTATTTACTAATTCATCTAGAAGACCAGGAGTTCCGTTTGAAAGTATTGATAATTTAAATTTTTTATTCTTTAAGTCTTTTAAAACATTAGGTACTTCATTAAATGTTGAAAGTTTTTTGTAAAGACTTAATAATTCATTTTTCATTTCAGGATCAATATCGAATACTTTCATAGATTTATTTAAACTATCTTCTGTTACTTGCCAGAAATCTTTATGTCTATCCATTAAACTTCGTAGCCAAGTATATTCAAGCTGTGTTGTTCTCCAGTAATTAGCAAAACTTTCCCATTTATCACCTATTTTATTTTTACATTTCTCTGCTGCGGAGTTAACATCAAATAAAGTACCATATGCATCAAAAATAATTGCTTTAATATTTTTCATAAATCAGATTAATATAATTATTAATGAATAATTTAAGACTATTCTATCAAAAAAAATTGTCCGATAATCTTATTGGGAATTTGGATAAAAAACAATCTCACTATGTTAGCAAGGTTATGAGATTGAGAGAAAATGATGAGTTTAATGTTTTTAACGAGTCAGGAGAATGGATTGCACAAATAAAAAAAATTAATAAAACAGGCATTGAATTCCAAATTGTTAAACAGTTAAGATCCAAAGAGAGCAGAGTAGACATATGGTTAGCTTTTTCTCCAATTAAATCGAATTATTTTAATTTTATGATTCAAAAATCAACAGAGCTTGGAGTAACAAAATTTATTCCTGTCATATTTGAAAGAAGTATTGTTAGAAAGATAAATAATGACAGACTAAAAAAGATTATTATAGAGGCAACTGAGCAATCAAACAGAATTTGCACACCAGAGATAGAAAGTCCTGTAAAGCTACAAAATTTTCTATCAAGCTATGAAGATAAAATTAAATTAATCTTTACTGACCTTAATTCTAATAAAAAAAAAGTATCTTTAATAAAGTCTGAAAAAAAACCATTATGCATATTAATTGGACCAGAAGGTGATTTTTCCGAGTCGGAAAGGTTAAAAATTCTAAATTTTAAAGATGTTGAAACAATTAAATTAAATGACAATATTCTTCGTTCAGAAACAGCAGCAATTTCGGCGTTATCTGTGATTAATTTTATAATAAATTGATAAATTGTCGCGAAAACATTAGTGTAATTTTAATTATTTAGTTCTATATAGTTCATAACAATGAAAAAAATTCTAATTATTTTTACAGCAATACTTTCACAGTCAGTTGCTTTAGCTGATCAACCTAAAAAGTGGCAGATGGGCTTTCAAGAACCGGCATCTCAATCAATGAGAGATATTGTTTGGTTTCACGATTATATGTTAGTTCCAATTATTGTAGCTATCAGTGCTTTTGTTTTGTTTTTGATGTTATACGCAATGGTTAGATTTAGGGCTTCAAGAAACCCTAATCCATCTAAAAGAACTCACAATGTTTTGGTTGAAGTTGTATGGACATTGATACCATGCTTGATTTTAATAGTAATGGCAGTTCCATCATTTAAAGTTTTATACTCGCAAGATGAAATTCCAAAAGCTGAAGTCACAATTAAAGCAATAGGGTATCAGTGGTATTGGGGATATGAATATCCAGACGAAAATATAATTTTCGATTCTTATATGATAGAGGATGAGGACTTAAAAGAGGGTCAACCTAGATTATTAGCCGTAGATAATGAAGTAGTTGTGCCAGTTAACAAAGTAGTAAAGGTTTTAATAACAGCAAATGATGTATTGCATGCATGGGCTCTTCCTGCTTTTGGCGTCAAAAGAGATGCAATGCCTGGAAGAGTAAATGAAACTTGGTTTAAAGCTGAAAGAACAGGAATCTTTTATGGACAATGTTCAGAGCTTTGTGGAATAAAACACGCTTTTATGCCAATAACTGTTAGAGTGGTATCCGAGGAGGAATATATTGAATGGTTAAATGAAGCAAAAATTAAGTTTGCGAAAGAGCCAATTGAGGATAAAAATAAATTAATTGCCAGTAAATAATTATGTATAGTCAAACAGCAGCTCACGATAATCATACTCCAACCGGATGGAAAAGATGGGCCTATTCTACAAATCATAAAGATATTGGGACCATGTATTTAATCTTTGCAATCATTGCTGGATTAATTGGAACAGCTTTTTCAGTGCTAATGAGAATGGAATTAATGCATCCAGGCGATGGTATTTTAGGTGGCGATTATCATCTTTATAATGTTCTTGTTACTGGACACGGACTAATTATGATTTTTTTTATGGTTATGCCGGCTATGATTGGTGGGTTTGGAAATTGGTTTGTACCAATTATGATTGGTGCACCTGATATGGCATTTCCAAGAATGAATAATATTTCATTTTGGTTATTACCAGTCTCTTTTATTTTATTATTATCATCTATTTTTGTAGACGGACCTCCTGGAGCTCAAGGAGTGGGTGGTGGATGGACAATTTACCCTCCTTTATCATCTAAAACTGGACAACCTGGACCAGCAATGGACTTGGCAATTTTAAGTCTTCACATAGCAGGAGCTTCATCAATTTTAGGTGCGGTAAATTTTATAACAACTATTTTAAATATGAGAACTCCAGGTATGACACTTCATAAAATGCCATTGTTTGCTTGGTCAATATTAGTAACAGCTTTTTTATTGTTATTATCTTTACCTGTTCTAGCAGGAGCAATTACAATGTTATTGACTGATAGAAATTTCGGTACAGCTTTTTTTGAGGCACAATCTGGTGGTGATCCAATGTTATTTCAACATTTGTTTTGGTTTTTTGGGCACCCTGAAGTTTACATTTTAATTCTTCCTGGATTTGGAATGATTAGCCATATTGTTTCTACTTTCTCAAGAAAACCAGTTTTTGGATATCTAGGAATGGCTTATGCAATGGTTGCAATAGGAATTGTAGGTTTTGTTGTGTGGGCACATCATATGTATACTGTTGGATTAAATACAGATACAAAAGCGTACTTCTTAGCTGCTACAATGATTATAGCAGTGCCGACTGGCATTAAAATTTTTTCGTGGATAGCAACAATGTGGGGTGGGTCTATTTCTTTTAAAACCCCAATGGTCTGGGCGTTAGGTTTTATCTTTTTATTCACCGTAGGTGGAGTAACGGGTGTTGTGCTTGCAAATGCTGGCGTTGATACAGCACTTCATGATACCTACTATGTGGTAGCACACTTTCATTACGTTCTTTCTCTTGGAGCAGTTTTTGCAATATTTGCAGGTTTCTATTATTGGTTTGGAAAAATGTCAGGCTATGAATACTCAGAGTGGTTAGGACAGTTGCATTTCTGGCTTACTTTTATAGGTGTAAACTTAATTTTCTTTCCACAACATTTTTTAGGATTAGCGGGTATGCCTAGAAGATATGCTGATTATCCAGATGCTTTTGCAGATTGGAATTATATATCATCTGTGGGGTCCTACATTTCAATTGTCGGACTAGGAGTATTTTTAATTAATTTGATTTACGCTTTCGCAAAAAAGAAGAAAGCTGCTCAAAATCCTTGGGGGGAAGGGGCTACAACTCTTGAGTGGACAGTTCCATCACCTCCAAATTTTCATACTTTCGAAGAACTACCAAAATTTGAGGATTACGAAGGTGCAGAAAAATCTAGTAGCTAGATTTTTTTACACATATATAATTTAAAGATGTCTACAACTAATATAAGAGCCAAAAAACAAAGTGTTTCAGACATAAAAGTTTTTAATGAGCTTATAAAGCTAATGAAACCAAGAGTAATGTCATTAGTTATTTTTACTTGCGCAGTTGGCTTATTATCTTCACCAATAGTTCTTTCAGTAAAAGACGCGATGATAGGAATTTTATTTGTTGCGATGGGAGCTGGGGCAGCAGGAACACTTAACATGTGGTATGAGGCTGATTTGGACAAGCTAATGTCTAGAACTTGTTTAAGACCTATTCCAAGAGGTAAAGTTAATAAAGACCAAGCATTAATTTTTGGCATTCTATTGTCAATTATATCTGTCGTTAGCCTTTATTATTTTAGTAATTTTTTATCAGCGTTTTTATTATTCTTTACTATTTTCTTTTACGTTATTGTTTATACCATTTGGCTAAAAAGAAAAACTTCACAAAACATTGTTATTGGGGGAGCTTCAGGAGCATTACCTCCTGTTATAGGATGGACTATTGCAACTAACTCTTTATCTATAGAACCACTAACATTATTTCTAATTATATTTATTTGGACACCGTCACATTTTTGGGCACTTAGCCTTTACAAAGCAAATGATTATAAAAGAGCAAAAATTCCAATGCTCCCAATAACAGACGGAATTCAAAATACAAAAAAAAATATTTTAATTTACTCTTTGCTAATGATACCAACTATTTTAATACCATATTATATTGGGTTTGCTGGATTAACATTTTTAATCCCGTCTTTAGCACTGACCTTATATTACAACTATATTTGTTTTAATCTTTACAGTTATAAAAAAAATAAATTTGATAAAAATATAGCAAAACACATATTCAGTTATTCAATAATATATTTATTTCTAATTTTCGTAATATTTTTGATTGATAAATTAATTTAATGATACCTGATAAAAAATTAAAAAAACGAAATATATGGACAGCACTTGGGTTGTTATTATTTATAGTTTTTTTATTTATATTTACGCTATTTAACATTGGAGTATTTGACAGACCTTTATAGATTATGAAAAAAAAAACTTTAACACCTTTAATCCTTGGAGGAATTTTTTTCTTTATGTTAGGTCTCTCATTTGCAGCAGTCCCATTATACGATCTCTTTTGTAGAGTAACTGGTTTTGGCGGTACTACACAAGTATCAAAAGAAGCACCAAAAATTGTTTTAGATAATGTGATTAGTGTAAGACTTGATACAAATGTTAATAGTAATCTTTCTTGGGATTTTAAAGCTAAAAAAAATCTTTTAGATGTAAAGCCAGGCAAAGTTTACAACATCGATTTCGAGGTTCAAAATGTTGGAAATGAACCGTCCGCAGGGGTTGCTAGTTATAATGTTTCACCTTCATCCTTTGGTCAATATTTTAATAAGTTAGGTTGTTTTTGTTTTGAAAAACAGATATTAAAACCAGGTGAAAAAGCCGTTTATAAACTAGTTTTTTATTTAGATCCTGAGCTTGTAAACGACCCAAAAACTGCAAATGTTGAAGATGTAACTATGTCATATACTTTTTTTTCGTCTGATTATTATAAACAATCAAAGAATATAAATTGATATTATGTCCAGCGGAGAGCAAAAACACGATTATCACTTAGTTGACCCAAGTCCTTGGCCAATTTATACATCTTTTGCAACATTAATAACTGCCGTTGGTTCAGTTTATTATTTTCATAGCAAAGTGATGTGGGCGATGATTTTAGGTTTTGTCTTACTTATCTATGGAGCTTACATGTGGTTTAGAGATGTGGTGATCGAGGCAGAGCATCAAGGTCATCATACACCTGTAGTTCAAATACATCATAGATATGGAATGACTTTATTTATTGCCTCAGAAGTTATGTTTTTTGTTGCTTGGTTCTGGGCATATTTTGATGCAAGTTTGTTTCCATCAGAATTTGTTGGAAATGTATGGCCACCTAAAGATATTGAAGTTTTTGATCCTTGGGACATCCCTTTAATAAATACACTAGTTTTACTTTTATCAGGCACAACAGTAACATGGGCTCATCATGCTTTACTTGAGGACGATAGGAAAAGCTTTATTCAAGGTTTAAGCTTAACTGTTTTTTTAGGATTGTGTTTTACTGCACTTCAAGCTTACGAATATCACCATGCAACATTTAGCTTCTCAGGACATATCTATGGAGCAACTTTTTACATGGCAACAGGATTTCATGGCTTTCATGTTGTTGTAGGAACAATTTTTTTAGCAGTGTGTTTGTGGAGAGGAAAATTAGGACATTTTAACAAAGACCATCATTTTGGATTTGAAGCCGCTGCTTGGTATTGGCATTTTGTTGATGTAGTTTGGCTATTTTTATTCGCAGCAATTTATATTTGGGGTAGTTAAAAAATAATTGAAGAACAAATTTCTTTTTTCGGTTTTTGTATATTTTTTTATTTTAATTTTTATAAGCCTTGGCGTTTGGCAAATTGTAAGACTAAATTGGAAATTAAATTTAATCTCTGAAATCGAGGAAAATATTAACTCTAAACCAGTTTTTTTTTCAGGAAATAATCCACATAATTTTAAAAAAATCCAGTTTGAAGCAAATTTTGAGAATTCAAAATTAATTTATTTATATAGTCTAAATGAAAAAGGTGAACCTGGCTTCGATATTGTAAATACAATTAGTATAGAAAATAGTTATTATCTTTTAAACAGAGGATGGATACCAAGAGACTTAAAAAATAAAAGTTTTGGAATATCAAGTACAAATTTTCAAGGTATTTTAAAAAAAAAATCAAACAAAAATTATTTTAAGCCAAAAAATGATATACAAAATAATTATTGGTTCACACTAAATGATAATGACCTTTTTGAGTATACTGGAAGAAAATTTTCAAATTTTATAATTTATGAAACGAACAATAGATTAAATTTTCCAAATCCAAAAAAAATTACTGCAAATATTTCAAATAATCATTTAAAATACTCGCTTACATGGTTTTCATTAGCGATTTCAATTTTTTTAATATATTTATATTTTAGAAAAAAAAATTACTAATGGAATATATTAGCACACGAAATAATCAAAAAATTTTTACTTTTAAGGACATTTTTTTAAAAGGTTTGGCAGATGATGGAGGTCTATTTATTCCAAAATCAGTAAAACCATTTAGCAAAGAGGAAATAAACAACTTTAAAAATCTTAGCTACAATGATTTGGCTGCAGAAATAATTAATCCATTTATTGGAGATTTTATGTCTAAAGATGATTTAATTTCTCTAATATCGAAATCATACTCAAATTTCAGAACTAAAAATGTTGTTAATATAAATAAATTAGGAAATTTAAAAGTTTTAGAACTTTTCCACGGTCCAACACTTGCTTTCAAAGATATTGCAATGCAACTGATAGGTAATTTTTATGAATATTATTTAAAATTTGAGAAAAAAAAAATTAATATTGTTGTGGCAACTTCAGGTGATACCGGTGCAGCTGCAATAGACGCCTTAAAAGGAAAAAAAAATTTGAATGTTTTTGTATTACATCCAAATAATAGAATTTCCCCTGTTCAGAGAAAATTAATGACAACTTGCGAAGCGAGTAATGTATTTAATATTGCAATACAGGGAAACTTTGATGATTGTCAAAATTTAGTGAAAGCAATGTTTAATGACGAAAAGTTTTCTAAATCAATTAACATGTCAGGTGTAAACTCAATCAATTGGGCAAGAATTATTGCTCAAGCTGTCTATTATTTTTATGCTTACTTTAAGGTTGGAAATGGTCAGCCTTTATCTTTTTCTGTTCCAACTGGAAATTTTGGAGATATCTATGCCGGTTACTTAGCAAAAAAACTTGGTCTTCCAATTGACAAACTAGTTGTTGCTACAAATAAAAATGACATACTACATAGAGCAATATCTGGAGGTGATTATTCTCAAAAGAAAGTTATGGAAACAAATACACCAAGCATGGATATTCAGATAGCGAGTAATTTTGAGAGGCTCTTATATGATGTAAAAGATTGTAACTCAGAAGTTACAAAAGATTTAATGAGTAAAATTAAAAACAATACTTATAAAATTGATACCGAGGATTTAGGCAAAATACAAAAGAATTTTATATCTGAAATGCTTGATGAAAATGAAACTATTGAAATGATAAAAAAAATTAATGATGAGCATCAAACGGTCGTTGATCCACATACTGCAGTGGGGATAGGTGCCGTAAAAAAATTAGGAATAGAAAAAAATTGTGTTGTATTATCAACTGCTCACCCATGTAAATTTCCAAAAGCAATAGAGGATGCAATTTCTAAGACTGAAAATTTACCAAATAGTCTTAAATACGTTAATGAGAGAAAAGAAAAATTTGAACTTCTTTCAAATGATATTCAAAAAGTTAAAAAATATGTAATGAATTCGATATGAAACTGAAAATAAAAGATCAAATACCAAATACGGAGATTTTTCAACTCATTGGTGGAGAGCCAAAAAAAAGTAAAATAAGGGAAATTATAGGTAATGAAAAAATTGTTTTATTTGGTTTACCTGGCGCATTCACATCAACTTGCTCCAAACTTCATCTTCCAGGTTTTGTAGCTAATGCAGATAAAATCAAAGCACAAGGAATAGAAAATATATTTTGTTTGTCAGTAAATGATCCTTATGTAATGAGTGGCTGGGGAGAAATTAATAATACTGGAGATAAAATAAAAATGTTATCAGATCCATATTTATTATTCACAAAAGCGATTGGTGCAGAAGTTGATAGAAATTCAAAAGGAATGGGTATCAGATCAAATCGTTATTTAATGGTTATAGAGAATTTCACAGTAATTAATATTCATGTTGAAAAAGAGACTAAAGAATGTGGATTAACTTCAGCAGAGAACTTATTAAATAATCTAATCTAGTTAGGGCAGTTCTGTTGCCAGGTGCCCCGAACTTTGTTTGATTATACACACTTAATTTTCCAAAATCATATATATTTTACGTGTCTGGTCGTCCATATGACGTCTAAAAATCGAGTCGTCAGGGGTTATATGATTTGGTAACCTTGGATCATGACAGTTATGCTTAAAGATATAAGAGGGTCTAATTTAGGGTTTATAAATAAACACATTGTTGATCTCAAATCCTTGAACGAAAAAATTTATAACTCAAAAAAAAGCGACAATAGAGTGACTCTTAATAGTGAACCTGATGAGTCAAAAAAAAAAGAAATATATAAACTTTATGAATATATTTTTAAAAGTTCATTTGATGCAAAAAAAAAAGAGGTTTTGCTTACAATTGCATTTGGAAATGAAAAATGGAGCTGGAGAGTAGTGGGAATTTCATATCAGGCTTTATCTGAATTTCAACAAAATGGTTTTAAATATAAAACAAGAACTTTCAATCGTGATCATTTTTATCAGCCGAGAATAGTTACTTTTAGAAAAATGTTAAAGGAATTCATGCCATATGAAAAGTGGTGGAAATGGTTTTGGAAAAATGATGAAACAATTATTGTAACTATTAAACAACATAACAACAACAAGAACTTGTTGGTTGAAAACTTAGACATAATACCAATAGATTGGAGATTAGGTTATTTTACTTGCAATCCGGTGGTAGGGTTTAGTTATACTAAAATTAGAGAAGGTGAATATCTACGTAATCTTACACAGATAATTCTTAACAACGTAGATTCCGACTCATAGTCGTCCAATCAGGTTGTAATTTTAAATTTACGTTGATAATTAAAACTTATTTATTAATAAGAAGGGGCGTTCTGTTGCCAGGTGCCCCAACTATAAGTTGGCAGCATCTTTAGCAAGTAAATCTACTTCATTATTCAATTCATCAGTTGAATGTGCTTTTACCCAGTTCCAACTTATTTCAAACTCATTATTTAGTAGATCTAATTCTGTCCAAAGTGCTTTATTGCTTACTTCTTTTTTGTTTGCAGTTTTCCATCCATTTTTTTTCCAATTATGTATCCATTCTGTTATTCCAGACTTTACGTATTTAGAGTCTGTAAAAATTTGAACATTACTACCCTTTGGAATTTTTTTTAAAGCTTCAATTGGAGCAAGTAGCTCCATTTGATTATTTGTAGTATTTTTTTTACTTCCTTTTATGAAAGTTTTTTTTCCATCAACAATAATTATTGCTGCCCATCCACCATTTCCCGGATTAATTAAACATGAACCGTCTGTATATATTTTAATCATTATTTGTATAAGTTTTGTAAGAATTTATTCCACGATGAAAATTTAATTTTTGAATATATTCTTTTGGGTCTTTAATTTTTATAATAGCATTTCTTGGTGTATTTAAATAATCATAAGCTCTAGTTAAAAGATATCTTAAAGCTGATCCTTTACACATTGTATTGAAATTTTTTTTTTCAATATTTTTTAATTTTCTAATACTTTCATAACCTTTAAGAAGATTTAAGGACTTTCTTTTATTTAGAACATATTTACTATTTTTTTTTTCAAAACATAGAGCATTAACACATGTAGCAAGCTCATATGATAAATAGTCATTGCATGAAAAATAAAAATCAATAAAACCATGAAACTTTTTTTTATGAAAAATAATATTATCTACAAATAAATCTGAATGTATAATTCCTTTTGGTAAGTTTCTAGGCCAATTTTTTTTAATCTGAATTAATTCATTTTTCATAAGACTTTTTAAGTTCTTTGATATTTTATTTATTTTAATATTTATTTTTGATAGCAAATTTGGCCAAGATGAAATAGATAAAGAATTTCTTCGATAAAGATTTATTTTTTTTGATGCTAAATGAAGTTTGGCTACATTTTTGCCCACTACAAAACAATCGTTATAATTTAATTCCTTTTTATCTTTGCCTTCAAGAAAAGAAACAATACATGCATTCTTTTTTTTTATTTTAAAAATAAATTTTCCATTTTTACTTCTGACTGGATTTGGACATTTCACTTTCAATTTTGACAATCTCGACATTAAATTCATAAAATATGGAAGATCACGAGAATTTACTCTTTTTTCAAAGATTGTAAGTATATATTTTTTATTTTTTATAGTTATAAGATAGTTTGTGTTTTCAATACCTTTTTTAATCCCTTTAAATTTTTTAATTTTTCCAAGATTAAATTGGTTTTCAATATTTAATATATCTAGTTTCGTAACTTTAGTGAAAACCGCCATTAGTTTAATCTTCCGGGAATTTTAAAAGTTATATCTTCTTTTATAATCTCAACTTCTTCGATATTGACACTAAATTGTTCTTTTAATTTTTTAATAAAATTTTCAACTAAAATTTCAGGGGCAGATGCACCCGATGAAATTCCTATTGTTTTGCATTTTGTTATTTTTTCTAAAGGTATGCTACTTTCAGAGTGAATTAAAACTGCCTCAGAACACCCAGAATTATTTGCAACCTCAACTAATCTTAATGAATTAGATGAGTTTCTACTACCAATTACAAAAAACATATCACAGAGTTTTGCAATTTTTTTTACTGCAGCTTGTCTATTAGTTGTTGCGTAACAAATATCCTCTTTTTTTGGTTCTTTAATGTTTGAAAATTTTTCTTTAAGAGCATTAATTATATCTTTTGTATCATCTACTGACAAAGTAGTTTGTGTAACATAAGCTAACTTTCCATTTCCTTTGATTTCAAATTTATTAACATCTTCAATATTTTCTATTAAATCTATTGATCCATTTGGAATTTGACCCATTGTACCAATCACTTCTGGATGATTTTTATGACCAATTAACAAAACATGAAATCCACTTTTATTTAAATTTTCAGCCTCTCTGTGAACCTTAGAAACTAATGGACATGTTGCATCAATATAATCCATTTTTAATTCTTTTGCCTCCGCAGGAACAACTTTTGGAACTCCGTGTGCTGAAAAAATGACTGGTCTAGTTTTATCCTTTATTTCGTTTAATTCCTCTACGAAAACTGCACCAATCTTTTTTAAACTTTCAACGACATGTTTATTATGAACTATTTCATGTCTTACGTAAACTGGAGATCCATATTTTTCTATACTTTTTTTTACTATCTCAATCGCACGATCTACTCCTGCGCAAAAACCTCTTGGAGCTGCTAATAAAACTTTTATTTCTTTATTTTTCATTTTTTTCAATTAAATATTCGAGTAATATATGCGGAAAGGTCAAGGACGCCAAACCAATAAATATTACTTTTAGTATTGCTTCGTCTAAAACATAATAATTAGTTAAAAAATAAATAGCGATAATAAATAATATTGCAGTAATAACAGTTAGGGGCACTGCTTTTTTTATAAATTTCACAACTCCACTTTTAAAGTTTTTTTTATCAATTTCATAAATTAATGAAAAAGAGTGCCTTACTGAGTGCAAGAAACAAAAGTATAAAGTAAAAGCAACTAGTGGAGATAAAAATATATTAAGTAATAAAATAGTTAACCAATCTGCTAATAAAAAACCATTATAGTTTAATTGGCTCATTAAAATTATATTTGCAGAGAAACTAATTATAAGAAAGAAAATTACTAAATTTTCATTTGCAGTTATAATATCCACATCAAGAGATTGAAAAATCTTTAGAGTCTCTTCTTGGTGAAAAAATAAAGGAGCAAATACTATTAAAGATCCTTTAAATAAATATAAAATATTCTTAAATCCTCCGTTATTAACAAGTCCGACTGAACTATCTTCTTTACCAAAATGGTATGATGCAACCAATAAAAATATAATCAAAGTGAATAAAGGTAGTATTGTCCAACAAAGAATAATTAACAGAGAAAAAAAAATATATACTGAATAAAAATAAAAATTATTTTTTACTTTATAAATTTTCATTAGCTGGGAGCCTTTGACATGGTCTAGGGCACCATGACAAACTCCAATAATAGATATTAAAAAAAAACAAATAACAGTTTGATAAGGTATTGTAATATTTTTTATTTCTAAAAACTTTGAAACTGAGAATATGACTAATATGTTGAAGAAAAAAATAATGATAGAATATTGTCTATTAAGTTTTAATAAATTCATTTAGTAGAATAACGCTTTTATAAAAGTTAATTTTGGCATTTTTAAAATAATAGATATGTCCTCAATAAAATTACTTTTATTGGATAAAAATTTTATCACAGTATTAGCTTTAACTTTAAACATATCACAAAATATCTTTGGCATTATTTTAGGATTTCTCTCTAAAACTTTTAAAAAAACCTGATCTAAAAATTTGTATTTACTTTGAATTTCAAAACTTTTAAGTTTTTTTAAATTATCAAAGTTCTCTCTTATATACTTACTATGCTCTTGTATATTAAGGAATGTATAGCCAGTGCTTAATCGTGTCATACCACCAGCAGTACCGATATTAATTTTATTTTTTTCATTTATATTTTTTGGTGTAAATAATGGAATTGCACCTTGTTCTTTAAAAATAATATCATAATTTTTTATTTTTAAATTTTGCTCTATATATTCTTTAATTTGTTCGTCATAATCCATGATTGAGTCGTCAGTCATATTTGATAACCAAGTGGTCTCTATAAGTGCTTTATTTTTTTCAAATGGAAGTGTATAGAAGAAATGTACACTATTTCTTTGATCGCAGTTAAAATCCATCAAATTAATAATCTTATTATCAAAAATATTATTTTTTGTTTGTATCTCTACACCACAAAAATGTTGCCAAAGATTTTCTATATTTTTATTAATTGTTGGAACACTATTAAAAATAAAAGAGTTGTTTATATTTATTTCCTTAATATCTTTAAAAAAACTTATATTTTTATTTTTTTTTAATTCATTAATGATTTTAGAGTAAAATAAACCACTATCTATACTTTGATAGGGAAAATCATTACATTGCAAATGTTGTGTTTCGTATTTGGAATTTATGGTAAAATTGTTCCAACTCTTTTTAACACAATCGTCAAAATTATGATCTATAACTTTCCAAAAAGACCAAGTTTTATCCCTCTTATATTCCTCTCTTGGTTCAATAATTGCCAATGTCCTATTTTCAAATTTTTTATATAAATTGAGCTCATGGGCTAACGATAAACCGGCACAACCTCCACCAATTATTATGTAATCAAAATCTTTCATCTAAATTTATTTTATCATTAATTATATTATGTTCATTTTTTCGTAAATGCTCGTCTGATTTAATAAATAGTAGTCTAATAAAGTCTAAAATACTCAAAATAGTTTGATTTAATTTACTTAAATTAGATACATAAATTTTTCCTGAATTTTTATAATTTTCTATATTTTTCCTTTTAAGAATTTCATTTCCTATCTGCCTATATACTCTTCTTGCAACAATAATTGCAAATCTACAATTCAATGGAATTTTATTTATAGATTTAAATGAACTTTCATAAAAAATATCAGCGAGTTTTAATGTTTCCCTTATAGTATCAAAATCGAGGTTTATATACTTTCTGTTTCGATTGCTATCTTCAATTACATCTCGTGCAATATTTGTTAGCTGCATCGCAATACCTAGATCTATTGCTGACCTAAGTGAATCCTTTGATTTAACGTTTAGTATTTTAGCCATCATCAGACCTACAGTGCCCGCAACTCGATATGAATATATAATTAATTCATTATTTGTTTTTAATTTTACACTATCTTTTAAATCTGACTCAACTCCATCAAATAAATCTAATATTATTTTACTGGAAATATTAAAATTATTACTCAGTTCATAAATTTTATTAATATTTTTGTTGTTTAAATTTTTATTAATAAAATCTTGTTTAAAATCATTGAATAATTTTCTTTTTATTTGTAAATCTTGGTTTTTGTCAGCTATATCGTCTAAGGTTCTACAAAAATCATATAAATCAGAGCATTGTCGATAAGTTTTTTTAGGTAAAAAAAAACCAGCCCAATTAAACGATTTTGCATAAATTGATAATAGATTTTGGGACATCAGAGAATTTTGTCTAAAACTTTAGCCGAAGATAGAACTCCTGGCACACCAGCTCCTGGATGAGTTCCCGCTCCAACAAAATAAAGCCCATCATATATCTCAGATTTATTATGAAATCTAAAATAAGCTGATTGCGAAAATTTTGGCTGAATTGAAAAACCTGAGCCATATTTAGTATTAAGGTCATTCTCAAAGTAATCAGGTGTCAAATAAAAATCTTCAACAATGTTCTCCTTTAAGTTTGGCATTAAATCTTTTTCCATTTTATTAATTACTAAATTTTTCATTTTCTCACCCTCTGTAGACCAATTAATTTTTGACTGGTTATTAGGCACGGGGACTAAGACGTAAAAACAATCTTTTCCATTAGGGGCCATAGATTTATCAGTCGCAGACGGTCTATGAAGATAATAACTAATATCATCATTCAATTTTTTATTTTCAAATATATCATCAAGATGCTCTTTATATTTATTACCGAATTTTATTGTATGATGTTCTATGTTTTCATATTTTATTTTTGTTCCAAAATAGTAAACAAAGAGACCCATTGAATATTCCATTCGTCTTTTTTTCCATTGAAATAAAATAGACTTATTGGCATTTCCATTTAACATTTTTTCATAAACTGCTGGCGGGTCAGCATTGCATATAACATTATCTGCTTTGATATTAGTTTTATCATCTAACTCTATACCGGTTATTTTATTACCGGTTGAGATAATTTTTTTAACTTCGTGACCTTTAATTATTTGGATACCTACCTCAGTCATTAACTTTTCCAAACCCCTTATGATATTTCCAGTGCCACCCATAGAGTAATGTATTCCCCATTTTTTTTCTAAATATAAAATTAATCCATAAATAGATGTTGTCGTGAAAGGATTTCCTCCAACTAAAAGAGGATGCATACTTAGCATTCTCCTCAATTTTTCATTTTTAATATACGAGGAGACTAGAGAATAAACTGATTTATAACTTTTAAGTTTTAGTAGAGCAGGTAGTTGCTTCATCATAACAAAAGGTTTATCAAAAGGTACATCAGCAAGTTCTGTAAATCCTTTATCAAAAATCTTTTTTGTAAAACTAACCAAGTTTTCGTATCCCTTAACATCCTCTTTACTAATTTTCTCAATTTGGCTCTTCATTTCAGCTTCATTACCAGAGTAATTAAACTTTGAATTGTCTTCAAAAACAAATTGATACCAAGTATTGAGAGGAGATAATTCAATATAATTTTTTGGGTCTTTTTTGAATAATTCAAATAATTCATTAATTAAATATGGAGCAGTAATTACAGTAGGGCCGCCATCGTAAGTAAATCCATTTCTTTTGAAAACCCTTGCTCTTCCTCCAAGATCTTGGTGTTTTTCAACTAAAGTTACTTTATGGCCTTTAGCTTTAAGGCGGAGAGCAGCAGCTAAACCACCAAAACCAGAACCAATTACAATTGAATTCATTATTGTAATTTATATTATTTTTTAAAAAAGTAACGAAATTATCTTTAAGAATTAATTTTTTTTAGAAGTTCCTTACTTTCCTCTAAATTTTTATCAAATAAATTGTCTAACTTGGACTGGTCAACAGAAGTTGAAAGAATTTTTTTTACTGAGTCCACAGCTATTTTTACTGATGTATTTTTAATATCTTTTAAAGCTTGATTTTTCATTTGTGAGATTTTTGTTTGTGCTAAGTTTTTTTTGATTTCAGCTGATTTATGAAATTTATCATTCATTTCTAAAATTAAATTTTCACTATCCTTTTTAGCTTGTTCTTGAATTTTTTTAGTTTCTATTTTTGCTTGCTCAAGTTTACTTTGAGCATTATTTAATAATACCTTTGATTCATTACGAAGTTTTTCACTCTCGTCGATTTCATTCTTAATATCCAAAATCATTTTGCTTAAAGTTTCATTTATTTTATTTGGAACCCTTAAATAAACTAAAGCTAAAATGAAAATTATAAACGATACTGCTACCCAAAATGTTGCATCAATTGCCATAATACTTACCTTTATTTTTCTTATATAGATCATCGACAATGGCAGATATGCTACTATTGTTAACCTCTTCACCAATTAATTGGCGAATAAGATCAGAGGAGGTTTCGATTGCAATTTTCTGGATTTTTTCTGGAGCTTTATTTACTAATTCGGCAACTTCAGCCTCAGCTTTTTTAATCTCGATATTTATTTCTTTATCTAATGTTTGCTTTTTTTTTTCTATATCTTCAATTATTTTTTTTCTTGCGTCATTAAAATAATTTTTGGCTTCATTTTTACTTTTTCTTATTAGCTCATCATAGTTTTTTAATGTATTTTCAGCCTCAGTTTTCTGTTTTTCAGCAGTCTCAATATTATCAAGTATCTCAGACTTTCTAAGCTCAATATTGTTTCTTATTTTTGGAAGAATAAATTTTGATAGTACTACAAACAAAATTCCAAACGAAATGATCAACCAAAAAATTTGAGAAATCCAAAATTCAGGATTTAGCTGAGGCATGCCTCCACTCTCAGCACTTTTAGAAATCTGAATAATAAAAGTGCTAAACAGTAAATTAAAAAAAATAATTTTTTTTAACATTAATTAAAATGCAAATAAAATTATCAACGCAACTACTAATCCAAACAATCCTGTAGCTTCAGCTAATGCAAAGCCTAAAAGTAAGTTAGGAAATTGCTTTTGAGCTGCGGATGGATTTCTCATAGCGCCTGATAGGTAATTACCAAAAATAATTCCTATACCTACCCCTGCACCTGCAAGAGCAATAGCTGCCAATCCTGCGCCAATCATTTTTGCTGCTTCTAGTTCCATTATTCCTCCTATTGTTAATGGTGTAAATTTAATGCATCATTTAAATATATGCATGTTAAAATTGCAAAAACATAAGCCTGAAGAAAAGCAACTAATATCTCCAAACCTGTTAAGGCAACCGAAAAACTTAGTGGAAGCCAACCACCAACTATTCCAAGGCTTATTACGAAACTTCCAAAAACTTTCATCATTGTATGACCAGCCATCATATTTGCAAATAAACGAACCGATAAGCTTATAGGCCTGCTAAGATATGATATAATTTCAATAACTACTATTAATGGCAAAAGAACTAAAGGGACTCCACTCGGCACAAATAGTTTTAAATATCCAAAGCCATGTTTTATAAATCCAATTACAGTGACCCCAATAAAAATTAATGCTGCAAGAAAAAAAGTTACGATTATATGGCTCGTTACAGTAAACGAGTAGGGCAACATACCAAACATATTACAAAAAAGAACGAACATGAATAAAGAGAATATTAGGTTAAAATATGGTTTTCCTTTATTACCAGCAGTATCACTTATCATTTTTGATATAAAACTATAACTAAGCTCTGCAAGAAGTTGAATTTTGCTTGGAACAATATTTTTTTTTGAAGAGCCTAAATTAAAAATTAATAATATGCTCAAAGCACTTATAATCATGAACAAGCTAGCGTTAGTAAAAGATATATCTATTTGATTGATTTTTATTTCAGGTCCAATTCGATAAACCTCGAATTGTGTCATTGGGTTTGCTGCCATAAGTTTACTTTATTTGCATGTTTTTTGCAGATTTTATCACGTTCATAATTCCCGCCACAACACCAACAAAAAAAAATATTAAAATTAACCATGGTTTAGTACCAAACCAATTGTCAAAAATAAACCCAATAATAGTCCCTACTGCTACTGCGGCCACAAATTCGGTGCTCATTTTAAAAGCCATCCCTAAAACTGAGGATTTATTTCCAGTATTTTCGTTACTTTTTCTTGATATTTTATTTTTTGCAATTTCAAGGCGAGTTTTAAATTTTTTATCAGACATTTTTCTTGATCAAGCAACCATGCTCTCTGCTTTTTGAAGATCAACAGCAACTAACTGACTTATTCCTTTTTCAGGCATAGTAACTCCATATAACTTATTCATCTTTGACATTGTTAATGCATGGTGTGTTACTATTATAAACCGTGTCTGAGTTATTTTTGTTAATTCATCTAATAAATTGCAGAATCTTGTTACATTGGCATCATCTAGTGGAGCATCAACCTCGTCCAAGACACATATAGGAGAAGGGTTAGATAAAAAAACTGCGAATATCAGAGATAGTGCAGTCAATGCTTGCTCACCTCCTGATAAAAGTGTTATCGATTGAAGCCTTTTCCCAGGAGGACTAACTAGCATTTCCAAACCTGCATCTAACGGATCATCAGAGTCTACAAGCTCAAGCTTCGCATTACCTCCGTTAAAAAGTTTTGTGTAAACTTCATTAAATTTTCTATTCACTCTCTCAAATGCCTCAAGAAGTCGTTCTCGACCTTTTTGATTAAGTTCATTTATGCTTTCTTTCAGCTTTGTAATTGCTTGAACAAGGTCTTGTCTATCTGTTTCCATTTTTTTAATTTCAGTCTCATATTTTGTTGTTTCCTCATCTGCTCTTAAATTTACTGATCCAAGTTTTTCCCTTTCCCGTTTTTTTTCATCGAGCATTTCTTCCTGAGAAACGGCATCAGGAAATTCTTCCTCTTTATCTAAATTAGAATATTCAAGAATATTATTTTCGTTTAAGTTTAGCTCAGTATCTATTCTTTCTAATAAATCATTTCTTCTTTTATTTAGTCCTTCAATTGTTGCACCAGAACTTGCTTTTCTTTCTCTTATTTCAATTGAACTTTCTTTAACTTTATCCAATTCCTCCCTGAGATCATTAATTTTTTTATCAATTTCCTTAATTAAAGTTTCATTCTCATTTTTTTCATTTTCGGATAATCTTAGGTTTTCAGAAATTTGTCCCTTTTTTTCTGCTTGTGATTGGGGTTGTTTTTCTAGTTCAGAAAATTTAAAATTTAATTTATTTTTTCTCTCTCTCAATTCTTGAACCATTTTTTCCGAATTTTTTAAAAGATTTCTCCAGCTATCAATTTCTTTATCAATAGTTTTAACTCTTTCACTTCTCTTGATGGACTCTTTTTTAAGATTTTGATTTTTACTATAAATATCTGCGTAAACTTCTTGAAGTTTTTTTATTGTTTCGTTTTTTGAGCTTATATCTGATATTTTTTTATGATCGTCATTTTCATTAATAGTTTGTACTAGAAAATTTAAAGTTGTTTTGCATGTTTCAAGCACAACTAATGCTTCAGAACTATTGTTAGAGTTTAGTAATTGAATAATTTTATCGATATTAGATTTCACCTCATTTATCGTATGAAGATTTTTTTTTAAGCTTTCAGAGCTAAAATTTTTTAAAAGATTATCAACTTTTTCTTGTTCATTCTTTAGATCGTTTTTGGCAACTTCTAGGTCAGCATTAGATTGCTTTTCAGTATCATAATATTTTGAGTCAATTTCTATTAATTCTTGCTTTTCCTCTTTTAGTCTTTTCTCGTTTGAATTAGCATCAATAATTATACTTTTTTCTCTATCTGTATCTTCCTCAATAGTTTTTAGAGAACTTTTTATATTTTCAATTTCTTTTTTAATTCTATCATTCTCATCGTCCAAGCTTTTAAGTTCCAAGTTAAGTCTTTGAACTTTTGATAAAATCTCATAATTTTTATCTCTTACTGGATTAACTCTATTGGTTTCTTCCTGGATTTTATTTTCTAATTCGTTTATTTTATCATTAAACTTTTGTACTTCACCGTCTGCTTCTTCATTGATTTCATTTTCTAGTTTTATTTCATGATCAATATCCTTTAGTCTTAAATAATATAGTCCGGCTTCAATCTTTTTAATTTCTTCAGATATAGTTTTATATTTTGTGGCCTCCTCAGCTTGCTTTTTAAGATTTAGTAATTGTCTTTCTTGCTGCCTTCTTAGCTCATCTGCACGTTTTAAATTATTTTCTGCTGCACCAAGTCTTAATTCTGCTTCATGTCTTCTTACATGCAGACCTGCAATACCTGCTGCCTCCTCTAAAACCGCTCGTCTATCAGTTGGCTTTGCAGTTACTAAAGCCCCAATTCTGCCTTGGCTAATAATTGAGGGAGAATGCGCTCCTGTGGACAGATCTGCAAAAAACATTTGGGCATCTTTTGCTCTTACCTCCTTACCATTAATGTAAAACTTTGATCCCTTATCTTTCTCTATTTTTCTTCTAATTTCTATATTTTCTAAATTTTTATATTGTATTGGACCATCTTTATTTTCGTTTGAAATATTAATTGTAACTTCTGCAATATTCTTTGATGGTTTATTAGATGTTCCAGAAAAAATTACGTCTTCCATTCCTGATCCCCTCATACTTTTTGCTGAGGTTTCACCCATGCACCATCTTAATGACTCAACGATATTAGATTTTCCACATCCGTTTGGTCCCACAATTCCAGTTAAACCATCTTCAATAATAAAGGTTGTTTTTTCGGCAAACGATTTAAAACCATTTAATTGAATTTTTTTAAACTCCATTAAATGCTTATATCATTTTTTGTAAGTATTTTTTTAAATTTTTAAATGTAAGGCTTTTTTCAAATTTTTTATTATTAATAATAATAGTAGGAGTTGAATTTATTTGAAATTCCTTAACTCCCTCGATTCGATCTGAAAGAATATGATCTTCCATTTCTTTATTATTCAAACATTTATCAATATTAATATTAAAATTTTGATCTTTAACTAAATCACGTAAATTCTGATTAAACTCACTAAGATCTTTACCTTTAACCCATTTACTTTGATTAGCATATAAGAAATGAAGAATTTCTGAATTTCCATCATTCTTACAGTGTGCAATCTTTGCTGCATTGAAAGCAGCCATATCAAGTGGAAAATTTCTAAATTCTATTGATGCTAACCCAGTATCAATAAATTCATTTTTTAATTCAGGGTAGACATCTTTGTGAAAGTTTGCGCAATGACTACAAGTTAGAGATTCGTAAACAATTATTTTTATTTTAGCATTTAAATCACCCTCAACTATTTTTTTTATTTCAGATGAATTAGCAATAGGTGATAAAAATAATATTATTAAAAGTTTAAAAATAAATTTTTTCATATTTTTTTAAAATATTTACTCATCTCTAATAAAGAATTTTTAATCTTATCATTTTTAATATTTGATATTTTTTTTGTATACTCACTTTTTGTCACATTGTCGTTATGTTTTATTTTAAATTTATCATTCAGACCCTCAAATGTAATGAGCTTAATATTTTTAAGAATATTTTGTTCAAAATATTTATTTACCTTTTCGATTATTATTTTTTTGGAATATTCCAAATCTACCTCATGTCCTCTTTTAACCATTATTTCTAAAAGACTTCCTCTGAATTTATTTTCACTTTTAAATGATTTTGGATAACAAATTTTAAATAAGTCGTTTCCTACAATATGTCTCCAGTTATCTAACAACTCAGAGTATATGCGTCCTTTTTTTTTTAAAATTCCTCTAACTTTTAGTGGCAATGTATCTTTGAAAGATCTTAATCCTTGAACGGACCTCGTTCGTTGCTTACTATAAGATTTTAATTTCATATGAAGAAAGATAGCTTATCAAAAAAAATTCTCTATTGGTACGATAATAATAAGAGAAAGTTACCATGGAGAAGCCATCTTTCAAAAAAACAAAAACAATATTTTATAATTGTTAGTGAGTTTATGTTGCAACAAACACAGGTTAAGACTGTGATTCCTTACTTTAATAATTTTGTAAGATTAATTCCTAATTTAGAAAAACTAGCAAAAGTAAATAACAAAAGGTTAATGAAATGTTGGCAAGGCCTAGGTTACTATTCAAGAGCCAGAAATCTAAAAAAAACTGCACAAATTATACTTAAGAAGCATAAAGGAGAGATACCTAATAATTTTGAAGATTTAAAAGCCTTGCCAGGTATTGGTAATTACACTGCTAGCGCAATACTTGCCATTGCTTTTAATGAACCTTACATACCACTAGATGGAAATATAGAAAGAGTTTTGAAAAGATATCTATATTTAAAAAAAGAAAGTGAAATTAAGAAAGAAAATCTGGCGCAAAAAAAATCTATTTTTGGCAAGTCCAATAGATCTAGTGATTATGCACAGGCTCTTATGGAAATAGGTGCACTTATTTGTAAACCAAGTAATCCTTTATGTAATCAATGCCCTATCCAAAAAAAATGTAAATCTTTTAAAAAACAGGATTTTGGATTAACAAAGAAAAATAAAAAAAATGTAAACAAATATTTTATTTTAAAAGTTTATAAGAGGGATAAAAAATATCTTCTTATAAAGAATACAAAATTTAATTTTTTAAGGAATCTTAATATATTTCCTATGGAGGAGGTTGTTAAACCAAAAAATTTTAATGAAAATCTAAATTTTAAAATTTCGAATATGAACATGAATATTAAAATTCAATATAAAAAAAATCATGAGGACTTTCCATCTTCTAATTGGATAGATCAAAAAAAACTTGATAACTATCTGCTGCCAACCTTTACAAAAAAAATAGTTCAATATTTAGAGAGCAACTAATGAAAAAAGTTGCAATTATTGGAGCAGGAATTTCAGGATTATTTATTGCAAATCTTTTTAAAAATAATTCAAATTATGAAATTAAAATTTTTGAAAAAAACAACTTAATTAATTTAGATGAGGGGTATGGAATTCAATTATCAGTCAATAGTGTTAGACTTTTAAATAAAATCGATTTTCATAAATTTCAAAATGATAAAAAGTTTAATCCTGATAAAATAATTTTTTATTCAAATAAAAGCCAGGAAAAGTTTTGTGATCTATATATTTCTGATTTCAATTCACATGATTGTAAATATACAACACTTAAACGATCAGATTTAGTAAGTTTCCTAAAAGATAAAATTCAGGATTTAATAAAAACTAACCACAGTATTTCAAAGGTAGACCAACAAAATGAAAAAATTCATTTAACTTTTGAAAATAATGAAACTTTTGAGTGCGATTATTTGATAATTTCAGACGGAGTTTTTTCAAAGAGTAAAAATCTTATTTCAAATAATAATACTAAACCAAGATATAATAATACTTTAGCTATAAGAGGGATGATCCCTAATTCCTCAAATATTATTGATAAAAAAAATATTTCCTTATTCTTTGGTTCTGATTTTCACCACGTTATTTATCCACTAAATCCAGATGGTGATTTAAATTTTATAGCTATTATGAAATACAAGCTTTCAGACGAAGAGCTTAAGAATTATTCATTATTTAATGATAACGCTTTTATAAAAAAAGTTTTAAAAAATATACCTCAAGAAAGTAAGAAATTTTTTGATGAAATTAAACAACTAAAAATATTTCCAGTATTCGTAACCGATCATTTTTTTGAAATTAAGAAAAATAACATTTACTCAATTGGAGATGCTTTTTTTGCTTTTCCCCCATCATTTGCACAAGGTGCTTCTCAATCGATAGAGGGAGCTCATGAATTATTTAAAAAAATAGATAGCAATACAGAAAATAGTTTTTTTGAGGAGAGAGTAAAAAAAATAAAAATGGTGAATAAAAGATCAAAAATCAACCAATTTATATTTCATTTATCTAACCCTTTAACAATTTTTTTAAGAAATATTTTTTTAAAAAAATTAGTTAAAAATAAAAAGTTTTTAGAAAACTATCTTGGTAAAATTTACAGATAAATTTTGAAATTAAATTTTGTTTTTTAAAAATCGATCTCTTAAATTATCAATAGGAAAAATGGATCCGTCTCTATTGTAGTGCCAAAATGTCCAACCATTACAACTTTCAGCACCTAAAATTGTTGCTGCTACTTTATGGATTGATCCCTCAGTTTGAGCATGTTTTATACTACCATCGACCATGATTTTTGCGCTAATTTTCTTTTTATTATCAAAAATAGTAGTTCCCGGTTTAATTATTCCCAATTCAACTAACGAGCCAAAAGGTATTCTCGGTTTAGATCTATTATTTTGGAGTGTATCTAAATAATCATCTTCAATAGGTTTTGTTTCACTTAATCTTTGTTCTGCAGCCTTGCAGTAATTTTTATCTTTTTCTATGCCAAAATAATTCCTTCCTAATTTTTTTGAAACTGCAGCTGTTGTTCCAGATCCTAAAAAAGGATCTAAGATATAATCGCTTTTATTTGAGGTTGCTAATAAAATTCTATGTAATAAAGCTTCAGGTTTTTGTGTTGAGTGTATTTTCTTTCCATTTTTTTTTAGTCTTTCAGTACCACTACAAATGGGTAAATCCCAATTAGATCTCATTTGAATATCATCGTTTAAGCATTTTAAAGACTGATAATTAAAAGTATATTTTGATTTTTCAGATTTTGAAGCCCAAATCAAAGTTTCATGCGCATTGGTAAAACGTGTGCCTCTAAAGTTTGGCATTGGATTTTTTTTATTCCATATAACATCATTTAAAATCCAAAAACCTAGGTTTTGAATTACTGTACCAACTCTGAATATATTATGGTAACTTCCAATCACCCAAATTGCTCCATTTTTTTTTAAAACTCTTTTACACTCACTAAGCCAAGTATAAGTAAAATCATCGTATGTTTTGAAACTTTCAAATTGATCCCATTTATCGTTTACAGCATTTACTTTTGATCTATCTGGTCTAATTAAATTATTTCGTAATTGTAAATTGTAAGGTGGATCCGCAAAAATTAAATCAAAACTTTCGCTTGGAATTTTTTTTAGTTCTTTAATACTGTTTCCATTAACAATTTTATTTTTTAATTTATTATCGATCATTTTTAAAAACTTATTAGACTCTAGGTTAGAGTCCTCGTCAACTTGTGATTGAATTATTTTGAGTCTTTTTGTGGTGGTTATTTCTCGAGACTCAATATGTTGTGTATAGGTTTAAATTTTTTTCTATGGTATTTGGTAACTCCAAATTTTTTAAGAGCCCTAAGATGGTCTATTGTTCCGTAGCCAGCGTTTTTGTGCCAGAAATACCTATGATGTATCTTTGCTAATTTTTTGATTAATCTATCTCGTGATACTTTTGCAATTATAGATGCAGCAGATATTTCAGGTATCTTTTGGTCACCCTTAATTACGTACTTTAAATTATAACTCCTCATATCAGGAATTTTGTTACCATCAACTAATATAATTTTTGGTTTTATTTTTAACTTTTTTATAGCTCTTTTCATTGCAAGCAGACTTGCATTTAAAATATTATATTTTTCTATTTCCTTTACGGACGCTGAACCAACTGACCATTTTGAATTTTTCTTTATATATTTTTCTAAATTTTCACGCTTATTTTTTGATAAACTTTTTGAATCTTTAAGTATTTTCTTATTGATGTCATTATTAAGAATTACAGCAGCAGCAAAGACTGGGCCAATTAAACTTCCTCTTCCAACTTCATCCACACCAGCTAAAGTTTTTTTCATTTTACAAAATGATATTCAATTCATTAATTTTTTTTCTTATTTCTTTTAAATCTATCCATGAATATTTTTTTTGATCTGGTTGCCTTAAAAGATATGCAGGATGAAATGTTACAATGGATAAGTAAGTTTTCCCCTTTATAATAACATCTTTCCATATTCCTCTCTCTTTAGAAATTTTAAAATTATTACCAATCAATGCTTCCATTGCTGTACCACCCATAATTATTAGTATTTTAGGATTAATTATAGAAATATGTTCATATAGAAATTTTGAATATTTATTTATCTCAGCAGTTGTTGGCTTTCTATTATTTGGTGGCCTGTAATTGACAACATTTGTGATATAGATACTTTCTCTTTTAATATCTATGGCTGCTAACATTTTATTTAATAATTTTCCTGCATCGCCCATAAAAGGTTTTCCTATTTCATCCTCTTTTTGACCCGGGCCTTCACCTACAAGCATTATTTTACTTCTAAAATTTCCATCACTAAAAACTAACTGGTTAGCATGATTTTTAAGATCACAAGCGTCAATTTCAGCAATTTGTTTTTTAAGATTTTCTAGTTGTAATTTAATTTCACCTGGTTGTTGTGACTTTTTCAGGCGTCTTATTGGTTTATTACTAAATTCGTAATTTGAGTCTATTGATTTTAGAAACTCATCATTTAAAACTTCATTATTCATAAAAACAAATGATATCAAAATTTATTAAATTTTTCTTTATTCTAATGATCTTTTTTTTCGCCAAACAGGCGAATTCCAAAGTAACAAATAATGATTTAAATGAGAATGAACTAACCAATTATCTCTCAGCTATAATTTCTTATAATAACCAACAAAACCAAGATTCGTTAAGTTATTTTAATTCGTCAAAAGCATTAGTAAAAAAACGTGATAATTACTTAAGAAAATATATCTTCTCACTAGCTATAAATCAGAAAGTAAAAAAAGCAATTCAAGAAATAAAAATTTTAGAAAATAAAAAAGATTTTGATTTTTTTGAGTCTCAGGTGCTTTTGACACTGGACTCAATTTTAAAAGAGAAATATGAAGAGAGCGAAAATTATCTTGAACATTTAAATGAACTAAAAAGTTCAAGCGTTTATGAAAATGCAATCTATGATACATTAACGTTATACTTATCGACTTTTAAAAACAAAAAACTGATTTTTCAAAAATCGAATTTTGATAATTTAGATCTTCTGAATATTACATTTTTAAAATGTTATTTAGAAGATGATACCACGTCTAAGTCATTCTATACTTTAGTTAATTCTTCAAATGTAGATTATTCAAGATACTTATTCTTTTATTCTAATTATTTGATCAATCAAAATAAAGTCGAAGAGGCAAAAAAACTTTTTTTGAAACAAGATAAACTCACAAGTGGGCTGCTTATTCTTCAAACAAATGACTGGTTAAAAAATAATCAAACAAAAAAAATTACCGATATATTTTCATGCAAGTCCGAAACTGATCTTTTAGCTGAATTTTTTTTCTTAATTTCAAATTTGTATTCATCTGATGAAGATTTTGAAAGATCTAACTTTTACTTAAGTGTTTCTAATTTTTTAAATGAAAAATTTAAAGCAAATAAGCTATTAACAGTTGAAAACTATTTTAATTCCAAAAAGTATAAAGAGGCTGAAAAAATATTAAAAAATTTTAGTAAGCAGGATAAGCTATTTTATTGGTTCAAAGTGAAAATTAAAACCAAAATAATTGCAGAGAAACATGATGATCAACAAGCGTTGAATTATATTAAAACGAAGTTTAATAAAATAGAAAACAAAACAGATAAGATTATCTTTGATATGGCAAATATTTATAAAAATTATAAAAAATATAAAGAAGCAATAGAACTTTATTCTAAGTTAATGAAAAATTATGAGAGTAACTCAGATACCTATGCTGATTTATTATTTAGAAGAGGTGGTAGTTATGAAAGATTGTCAAATTTTGAAAGGAGCGATAAAGATTTATTAACGGCATTAAAAATTGTTCCAGATAATTCTTATACTTTAAATTATTTGGCCTATTCTTGGCTTGAGAGAAAAATTAATATTTCGAAAGCTGTAAAAATGTTGGAGATTGCATATAAGAATAATGAGGATGATCCATATATCACTGACTCAGTTGGTTGGGGTTATTATTTAACAGGAAGATATACAGAAGCAGAAAAATTTATGAGAAAAGCGATAACGCTAATGCCCAATGATCCAATCGTGAATGACCATTATGGTGATATTTTATGGAGTCTTAATAAAAAAATTCAAGCAAAGTATTATTGGAATAGTGTTATAGGATTTAAAGATACGGAAAAAGATATGTTAGAAAAAGTAAAAAAAAAATTATTAGTGGGCCCAAATATTGATAACAATAACTCATACAATTAAGTCATACGCTAAGATCAATTTAAGTTTAAATATTGTCAGCAAAAAAAAGATAAATAATTTACATCAAATTGAAAGTTTAGTTGCTTTAATTGATTTGGCTGATGAGATTAAAATTAGTGAAATTAGAAGTAAAAAACATAAGTTAATTTTTAGAGGAAAATATTCTAAAGGTATACCAAAATTTAATACAATCACCCACTTATTGGCATTATTAGAAAAAGAAAAAATTGTTAAAAAAAAATATCAAATATTAGTAAAAAAAAATATTCCTCAAAAATCAGGCATGGGTGGCGGATCTATGAATGCGGCTTCAATTTTGAGTTTTTTTTTAAAAAAAAAAATATTAACAAAAAAACTAAGTGAAAAATTTGCTAAAAAAATTGGATCAGATGTAATTTTGGGTCTTAATAAATTTCCAAAAATTTATCTACCTAATGGAAAAATACGGGTACTCAAAACTAGAATTAAATACTATCTATTATTAGTAAAACCCAATTTTGGCTGCTCAACAAGAAAAGTTTTTTCTGCAAATAAAGCATTTTCTAAAAGTAAATTAGGCAAATTAAAAAATGTTAGTAAAAATATGATAATAAATAGTGAAAATGATCTTGAAAATAGTGCTTTCCGACTTTATCCAAACCTTTTTAAATTAAAAAATAAGCTATTAAGTTGGAAAAAAGCTGAATTTGTAAGAATGACAGGATCTGGTTCAACTTTAGTGATGTATTTTAATAAAGAAGTATCTGCAAAAAATGCGTTGAAAATGTCCAAAAGGAAATTAAATAATTGTTGGTGCATTTTATCAAAAGTTATATAAAAATTTATTTTTGATAGAAAATAAATAAACTTTGGGGCGTAGCCAAGTGGTAAGGCAGCGGTTTTTGGTACCGCCATTCCTAGGTTCGAATCCTAGCGCCCCAGCCAAATATGTTAAACTTTTTAAATAAAATTTTAAGTAATTCAAATAAAATTGAGTCCAAATTTATTGATCTACAAAATAATTCAAATGTAAAAAAAATATTTAATTCAATTCAAGATTTTTCAGCAGACTCTGAAGTTAGATATGTTGGTGGTTGTGTTAGAAAAATTCTCATGAATGAAAAAGTCGATGATATTGATCTTGCAACCAACCTTAAACCTGATGACATTCAAAAAGCACTAAATGATAATAATATCAAGTTTTATGAAACAGGTATCCAACATGGAACAATTACTGCACAAATTGATAATGAAAAATTTGAAATTACATCCTTGAGAAGCGATGTACTGCCTGATGGAAGACATTCAAAAGTTGAATTTACCAAAGATTGGAAAAAAGATGCTGAAAGAAGAGACTTTACAATAAACGCTATTTATTCAGACATAAATGGAAACCTGTTTGATCCCTTTGATGGAAAAAGAGACCTTGAGGCCGGTAAAGTTATTTTTATTGGTAAAGCAGACCAAAGAATTCAAGAGGATTATTTAAGAATTCTTAGGTATTTAAGATTTTTCTCCATGTATAGCAAAACAGACCACGATTTAAATACTTTAAAAAGTATTAAAAAAAATTTAAGTGGTATTTCTAAAATATCATCCGAGCGACTATTAGATGAATTTAAAAAAATTACTATTTCAGGTTCATTAGAAAAACTATGTTTAAATAGTTATTCTTTAGAGATACTGAAATTTATATTTCCACAATTTAAAAAACTAGAAATTATAAAAAATTTAAATCCTAAGGCTAAAGAAAATTTAAAAAATATTGATTTTCCCGTTTTGTTAGCAGTGATAAGCATAGATGAAACAGATAATTTAGAATATTTCCTATTTAAATTTAATATTTCCAAAAAGGATCAAAAACGAATTAAAAATATTAAAGATTTTTTTTATAATGTTAAAACTACAGTCAAAATAGATACCAAATCACTTTGGAAATATTACTATTTGCATGGTAAAGAAAGTTTATTTGATATTTTAAATTATAAAGTATTAACCTCAAAAAAAGCTGAAAAAAAAATTTTAGATTTTATTAAATACTTTAAAAATCAAGAGTTACCAGTCTTTCCTATTAAAGCAGAAGATTTAATGAAAAAATTTAATTTAACTGAGGGAAAAAAAATTGGTGAATACTTAAAACTTTTAGAGGACTTTTGGATTAAAAATAATTTTTCTATTACAGAAAAAGACTTAGAAAGAATTGTAAAAAATTAAATATATTTTACATCTTTTATTTCAAAATTTTTATCTCCTGCAGGAGTTTTAATTTCAACTAGGTCGCCTTTATTTTTGCCAATCAATCCTTTACCTATTGGAGATTTAAAATAAATTAATTTATTTTTTATATCAGCCTCATCTTTACCAACTATTTTATAATTTACTTTTTCATCATTATCTAAGTTTACTAAAAAAACAGTTGATCCAAATATAACCTTGCCTTCATTTGCAAGTTTAGTCACATCAATTACATTTGCTCTTGCAATTAAATCATTAATTTCCTCAATTCTTCCTTCATTATGGGATTGTTGCTCTTTGGCTGCGTGGTACTCCGCATTTTCTTTAAGGTCACCATGAGATCTTGCCTCAGATATAGCCGAAACTATTTCCGGACGTTTTTTTTCTTTTCTAAAAACTAGTTCTTCTTTTAGTTTCTCTAAACCTTTAATTGTTATTGGCTCTTTATCCATTCTTATTTCCATTTAGCAATAGGCGGTAACGACATTAAAATTCCTTCTACGTTTCCACCTGTTTGTAGTCCGAATTTAGTTCCTCTATCATATATTAAATTAAATTCTACATATCTTCCACGTTTCAAAAATTGTTTTTCCTTATCTTTTTTTGTCCATTTTTTATTTTTATACTTAAAAATAATTTCATTATAAATCATTTGAAAAGTTAAACCAACATCCCTTACAAATTCAAAATCTTTTTCCCAATTTTTTTTTTTATAATCGAAAAAAATACCACCTATTCCTCTGGGTTCATTTCTATGTTTCAAAAAAAAATATTCATCACACCATTTTTTATATTTTTTATAATAATTTTTATTATGTTGATCACAAGATTTCTTAAGTGTTTGATGAAATTTTTTCTTTAAATTATTATTTTTAATACACGGTGTTATATCCATCCCTCCACCAAACCATCCAGATGATGTGTGAATATATCTCGTATTGAAATGCATTGCTGGAACATGCGGATTTTTCATGTGCATCACAACCGAGATGCCTGAGGCCCAAAATTTTGCACTCTTGTTAGTTCCAGGAATCTTATTCTTAAATTGTTTTGATAATTTTCCATAGACTTCAGAAAAATTAACTCCAACTTTGTCAAAAACTTTTCCATTTTCAAATATTCTAAATTCACCACCACCTTCATCTCTTTTTTTATTCCTTTCCCAGCTATTTGAATTAAATATATTTTTTTTTCCCTCAATTTTTTCAATGTCATCACAAATAGAATCTTGTAAAATTTTAAACCAATTAGACGTAAGTTTTTTTTTGAGTTTTTCGTTCATTTTAATTAAGTTGTCTTAAACATTCTGCCACAACAATAGAAACTGATGTTGATAAATTTAAAGATCTTTTTTTGTCTACCATTGGGATTTTTAACCTATGATTTACTAATTTATGTATTTTTTCAGGCACTCCTGCACTTTCTTTACCAAATAAAATAGTATCATTTTTTTTAAATTTAAAGTCTGTATAATTTTCTTTTCCTTTTGTAGTCATTAAAATAACTCTTTGCTTACTTTTTGCTTGAAGAAAATCTTCTGCACTCTCATAAAATTTTATTTTATCTAAATTCATATAATCTAATACAACTCTTTTAAATCTTTTATCGCTTAATAAGAAACCACAAGGCTCAATAATTTCAAGACTCGCCCCCAGACAAGAGCAAGTTCTGATGATAGACGCAGTATTTTGAGGAATATCAGGCTCATATAGTGCTATTTTGAACGCTGAAATGGCTTTATGTGTCATTGTTTCAGTAGAAATTATTCATTTTTATATTATATGAAATCATATATTAGGTACCTTAAACTATATTTAAAAATGTCCGAGAAAAAAGTTAAAAGAAGAGATTTTATATTCACAGCAACTTATGCTGTTGGTGCGGTGGGTGTTGCAGCTACAGTATGGCCCTTAGTAGATCAAATGAACCCTGATGCATCTGTAAAAGCTTTAGCTAGCACGGAAGTAGACGTGAGTTCAGTTGAACCTGGCAAAACCATAACTGTTTTATGGAGAGGCAAACCAGTATTTATTAAAAGAAGAACTCAAAATGAAATTGATGAAGCAAGGTCTGTAAGGATGGAAGATTTACCAGATCCAGAAAAAGATGAGGATAGAGCGAAAAATCCAGAGTGGCTTGTGATGTTAGGAGTTTGTACTCATCTTGGCTGCGTACCTTTAAATGATAAAGGAGACTACAATGGTTGGTTTTGCCCATGTCACGGATCACATTACGATACATCTGGAAGAATTAGAAAAGGACCTGCACCAACAAATATGTCAATCCCGAACTATGAATTTTTAGAAAATAACATAATTAAAATTGGATAAAACTAATGAGTGATCATAATTACACACCAAAATCTAAATTCGGAAAGTGGTTTAACGATAGATTACCCCTATTGTCATTAGCAAACCATCTTACTGATTACCCAACACCAAAAAATCTAAATTATTGGTGGACATTTGGAGGCATTTTAACTTTTTGTTTAATTACACAGATTGTTACAGGCTTAACATTAGCTATGCATTATATTGCTCATGCCGATATGGCCTTTGATAGTGTTGAGCATATCATGAGAGATGTAAATTACGGTTGGTTAATTAGATACATTCATTCCAATGGAGCCTCTATGTTTTTTTTAGCCGTTTACATTCATATATTTAGATCTCTATTTTATGGATCTTATAAAGCTCCAAGAGAGATAATCTGGATATTAGGAATTATAATTTATTTACTGATGATGGCTGCTGCATTTATGGGATATGTTCTTCCATGGGGACAAATGAGTTTTTGGGGAGCAACAGTTATAACAAATCTTTTTAGTGCTATTCCACTAGTTGGAGAAGGTATAGTCACATGGTTATGGGGCGGCTATTCTGTTGATAATCCTACGCTTACAAGATTTTTTACATTACATTATTTAATTCCATTTTTAATATTAGGTTTAGTTGTATTACATATTTGGGCATTACACGTTCCTGGAAATAATAACCCAGTTGGTATTGATATAAAGAAACCATCTAAAGATACGGTTCCATTTCATCCGTATATTGTAATCAAGGATACATTCGCATTATTGATGTTTATGATAATTTTTGCTTTTTTTGTTTTTTATTCTCCAAACGTTTTAGGGCACGCAGATAATTATATTGAGGCCAATCCAATGGTAACACCAGCGCATATTGTACCGGAGTGGTACTTATTACCTTTTTATGCAATTTTAAGATCTGTACCAGATAAGCTCTTAGGTGTGATAGCTATGTTATCTGCGATTTTAATACTCGCTGCCTTGCCGTGGTTAGACACATCTAAAATAAGATCAGCTGTATTTAGACCTTTGTATAGACAATTTTATTGGATTTTAGTTTTAGACGTACTAGTTTTAGGATACGTGGGAGCAATGCCAGCTGAGGGATTATACTTACTCATCGCAAGAGTTGCTACCGCTTATTATTTTGCGCACTTCTTAATAATTCTTCCATTACTTGGATTTAAAGAGAAAACTCTGCCTTTACCATTTAGCATATCAGATCCAGTTTTAGGAGGTTCAGCCAATTTATCTATGGCAAAAAGTGATAAAAAAGAGGGTTGAGGAGTGAGAGCTTTTAAAATTCTATTAATTACTTTTATATTTTTTACCGTACCCCTTCAAATAAATAGCGCTGAAAAAGTTGAATTATTAAAGACAGATTGGTCTTTTAAAGGACCTCTAGGTAAGTTTGATAGATCATCATTACAAAGAGGATATCAAGTGTACACCGAGGTGTGTGCAGCCTGCCATTCAATGAAATATTTAAGTTACAGAAATTTAATGGAAAAGGGTGGGCCTGAATTTTCAGAGGCTCAAGCAAAATCTATAGCAGCAAGTTTTGAGGTCACTGATGGTCCAAATGCTGATGGAGAAATGTTTTCAAGACCTGCAAGATTGTCTGATAAATTTCCAATGCCATATCCAAATGAGAAGGCAGCCCAAGCAGCTAATGGAGGTGCTTACCCACCAGACATGTCTGTTTTGGCTAAAGCTAGAAAAGGGGGCGTAGATTATCTTTATTCAGTCCTATTAGGTTATACAGAGCCTCCAGCTGGAGTCACTTTGGACGAAGGCGTTTATTACAATAAGTTTATGTATGGAAACAAAATTAAAATGCCAAAAGTTCTTGAGGATGACTTAATAGAGTATGGAGATGGTACTTTAGCTACAGAAGAGCAAATGGCGAAAGACGTTGTTACGTTTTTGATGTGGTCAGCAGAGCCACATCTAGAAGCAAGACATAAAATGGGCTTTAGAGCAATTATATATTTGACTATTTTGACTATATTAGTTTATTTCAGTATGAAAAAAATTTGGTCACGTGTTGAATCTGAAGTTTAATACATCGCCATCTTTTACAATATAGTCTTTACCCTCTAACCTCATTTTTCCACTACTTCTAGATTGTGTCCAACCTTGGTTGTTTACGAAATCTAGATAAGAAACAGTCTCAGCTTTAATAAATCCTTTCTCAAAATCTGAGTGTATTTTGCCAGCAGCATTAGGTGCAGTACTATTCTTTTTAATGGTCCATGCTCTTGTTTCTTCAGGACCAGATGTAAAAAATGTGTCTAATTCTAATATATCATAACCTTTTTTGATCATTAATTTTAGGCTTGTTTCATCCGAACCAATCATTTTCATGTAGTTTACTTTTTCCTCGTTGCTTAATTGATTAATTTGATTTTCAATATCTGCTGAAATTATTAATGTATTTTTTTTACCAAATTTTTCAGTGAATAAATTAGTATATTTATTTCCATTTTTAATACTTTTCTCGTCTACATTACATACGTATATTTTAGGTTTAAGCGATAGAAGACCAGATTTATTTATGTTAGCAAGATCAAATTTTTCATTTATTTTGATGAGGTCTTTATTATTATTTAAACAGTCCGCGGTACTCTCTAAAATATCTTGCTGTTCCTTATCTAAGTTTTTTTTATTTTTTTTATCTAATCTTTTTTGTATTGATTCAAGATCAGCCAGCATCATTTCTGTCTCAATTATTTCTAAATCTCTAACCGGATCAACTGTTTGATTGACATTTTGAATATTTGAAGAATCAAAACATCTTATCATGTGCAATATTGCATCCACCTCTCGTATATGAGATAAAAATTTATTCCCTAGGCCTTCACCTTTAGATGCACCTTTTACTAAGCCGGCTATATCAACGAAAGAAATTGTAGTATTAATTTTTTTTTTTGATGATGATATTTCCGCTAACTTATCAAGTCTCTCGTCTGGTACTGGAACTATTCCAATATTTGGATCAATTGTACAAAAAGGGAAATTCTCTGCTTGAGCTTTATTGGAATTTGTCAAAGCATTAAATAAAGTAGACTTACCAACATTTGGTAACCCAACTATACCACACTTAAATCCCATTACTTATTATTAACAGTGCTTGAAAATAGATCCAACTTTTTATCTAACAAAATTGGAAGTGATTCTGTTATATTTTTTGTGATGGTTCCAATTTCCTCTTTTTCTTCATCATTGAAATCTTGAAGAACATGTTCTGCAACTTGAATGTTATTTTTTGGCTGACCAATACCAATTCTTACTCTAGAATATTCTTTTCCGATAAATTTATCTATTGATTCAATACCATTATGCCCTGCACTGGATCCCCCAAATTTTGTTTTAATTTTTCCAAAGTCTATATCTAGATCATCGTGAAAAACAATTACATCCTCAGCATCAATTTTAAAATATTCAATTAATTCTCTGATGCAAACACCTGAGTTATTCATAAATGTAAGAGGTTTTATTGCATAAACTTTTTTACCGCTTATGGTGCCTGTAGTTAATAAACCCTTAAATTTTGGTTTTTGTTTTGATAATCCAAACTTTTGATTTATTGCATCAATAATTTTAAAACCAATGTTATGTCTATTATTCTCAGAATTTGGCGTGGGGTTACCTAAGCCTACAAATAAAAGCATATTATGAGTTATTTAGAGTTTTCAATTAAATTATTTCTTGTCTGAAGCTTTTTTATCAGCAGGAGCTTTTTTATCATCACCTTTTTTTGTATCGTCTTTTTTCTCGCCCTTATCTGAGTCTGGTGATGCTGCCTTAGCTTCTCCGTCAGTGCCCTCTGCTGCTGCAGCTTCTCCTTCAGCACCCTCAGCTCCTTCCGCAGCCTCTGCAGGCTTTTCGGGTTCTTTAATTACAGTTGGTGCAGCAAGTGTTGCCACTACAAAATCTCTTCCTCTAATTGTCGGTTCAACATTTTCTGGAAGTTTAATTGAGGAAATTTTGAAACTTTGACCAATATCCACACCATCTAGATCGACAATTAACTCTGATGGGATATTTTCTGTGGGGCAATTTAATTCTACTTTTCTTCTTACTATATTAAGAACACCACCTCTTTTTAAACCAGGCGAATTTTCTGAATTAATAAATTTAACTGGAATTTCAAGTTTAACTTTTCCTCCTTTTACAATTCTCAAAAAATCAACATGTATTGGTTCATCAGTAACCGTATCAAAAACTACTTCTCTTGGTAAAACATTTAAATCTTTTCCCTCAATCTTAATATTAATTATATTTGATAAGAAATTCTCTTTGTCTATAAATGTTTTAAGAATTTTTTTTGAAAAAGATATATTTTGATTTTTCTCTTTACCACCATAAATAACAGCAGGAATTTCACCCTTAGCCCTTAATGAATTAAGGTCACCTTTTGTTTTTGTTACTCTTAAGTTTGCTTCAATTGAATTCATAAAAATAAACGCGTTTTAACCCAACTCATTTAATAACTCAAGTAAATTATTTGAACAAATCCGAAACCGATGTAGAATTTGAAATTCTTTTTAAAGCCTCTCCAAGTAAATTAGATATACTCAATACTTCAATGTTTTTTGCATTTTTTAATTTTTTAGAATTATCAATTGTATCTGTTATTACTAAATTTTTTATTGGAGAATTTCTAATTTTTTTGACCGCATCTCCACTAAGTACTCCATGGGTAATGTAAACATGAATTTCTTTGGCACCCTTACTTTTTAACATTTTTGCAGCGTTTACAATTGTTCCTCCAGAGTCAATTATGTCATCAACCATGATACATATTTTATTTTTCACATCTCCAATGATATTCATAACCTCTGATTTTCCAGGAGCAGGTCTTCTCTTATCCACAATGGCTAAATTAACATTTAAAAGTTTACTCAATCCTCTTGTTCTTGCTACCCCTCCAACATCAGGTGAAACACAAACAATATTATTTAATTTTAATTTCTTTTTAATATGTCTAAAAAATATTGGCGTAGCATATAAGTTGTCTACTGGAATATCAAAAAATCCTTGAATTTGTCCTGCATGCAAATCAACAGTCACAACTCTATCTGCACCAGCCTTGGTTATAAGGTTCGATATAAGCTTTGCGGATATAGAAGTTCTCGGAACTACTTTTCGATCCTGCCTTGCATAACCAAAATAGGGAATTACCGCAGTAATATTTTTTGCTGATGATCTTTTTAAAGCATCAATACATAATAACATTTCAAGCAGATTATCGTTAGCAGGTGATGATATAGATTGAACTAAAAAAATATTATTACCTCTAATATTTTCATTAATCTCTACATATATCTCACCATCAGAAAATTTTCTTATATTTGAATTAACAAGTTTTGTTTTAAGATATTTTGATAACTTAACGCTTAAATGTTTATTACTATTTCCAGTTAATAATTTCATTGAAATAACTTAATTAATCATAATTAATGAAAGATTTCTACCATAATCATTTTCTTTTTTTTTCAGTGATCTTCTTGCACTAAAATAAGTATTTACCCCTGAAAAGGTGTCTTTATTAATAAGTTTAATTTTTTTTATCCCAAGCTTTTTCATCTCTAATATAATGTACTGTTTGAGATTAAAAAAATATTTTTTATTTTTAGATTTAAAAAAAATTTTATTTTTTTTATCTTTTTTAAGAAATTTTTTTAAAAAATCATCTTTTACTTCATAACTATTTTGCGATATACAGGGTCCAATTATAATTTCAAGACTTTCAACTTTTGATCCTTCTTTAATAAAAAAATTGGTCACATTCTTAACTATTCCACTAAGCGCTCCCCTCCAGCCTGCATGTATTACTGAAATTATCTCTTTATTAGGATCAAATAAAACTATTGGTGCACAATCGGCCGTTAACACTCCTATAGGGGTATTAATTTGTTTGGTTATTAATGCATCACACTTAAATCTACTTTTGATTGATTTATTCTTAATAAAATAAAATTTATTGCTATGAATTTGTTTTGGTAAATGAATTTTTTTTATATTTGATTTTAGTTTTTTTAATACAATATTTAAATTTTTTTTTATATTTTTTTGTTTATCGTTTGATCCGACTCCACAATTTAAACTTTTATAAATTCCTTTTGACACACCTCCTTTCGATCCAAAAAACCCATATGTAACACTTCTTTGGGACGATAATTTTTTTGTTTTAATCAATTTTAAAAACCAATTTTAAATTTAGTTTTGTTATTTGTTAGAAGCATCACTTTAAAAACATCACCCATAAATTGTTTTCCAATCAGTTTTTCTAATCTATAATAAATGTTCGCCTTATCCGAAAAATTCATTTTTTTTGATACCATTTCTGCTCTTTCAACAATACCTAACTTTTTCAAAAAACTGCCCTGTGTTGTAATTCCAGAAATATTAAATCCAACTTTTTTTGCAATTTTTTTTAAAAAATCAAAGGGTAAACTATGTGTAATATCACATTTTTTATAATGCTCTAAAATATTGACAATTTTATGATTTGAAAAACCTCGTAATGTATTTTTCATCTTTTTGTCAAAATAACCATAATCAATAATCAGAAGACCACCATTTTTTTTTGCAATTATTTTATAAATAGACTTTAAATATTTGATCGTATTTTCAGAAATTTCTATAAACGTTTGATTGTTACTTAACTTGACTCCTATTTTTTTATCTAAAGACTTTATATTAGTTTTTTGGTCGACATAAACTAAACTTTTGTTTCTAGAAAATTTTACTTTTCTCTCAAACCAAGCTTTATCTTTCTTTAAAAATTGCTTAATAGGAAACGAGTCAAAAAATTCGTTGGCTAAAAATAAACATGGACCGTCTTTAATTTTTTCCAAATTATTAATCCAAATTATACTACTATTTTTAATTTTAAATTTCTGTTTTCTTTTGAGATACGGACTTTTCTCATGAATATAAAAACAATAATTTTTTTTAAATTGTGAAAACTTATTTAAAGTATTTAAGATATTAAAAGACATTTCTCCATTACCTCCACCCATATCAATAATATTAATTTTTTTTGGTTTATTTAACTTTTCCCAAAAACTTAAAATCCATATTGCTAGCATCTCTGAAAAGAAAATTGATATATTTGAGGATGTTATAAAATCACCTTTCTTACCAAAAGGATCTTTTGACATATAATACCCATCTCTTTTATCATATAATGAATTTTCGATAAATTTATCTAGACCGATTGTTTTATTTTTATAATCTTTCATTTTTCTTTAGTAAAAAAAATCCAATTGAAAAAAAAATTAGACACAAAATTTGTCCCAGCGTTAGATTAAATAATAAATATCCAATTTGTAGATCTGGTTCTCTAAAAAATTCAATAAAAAATCTAAAAGTTGAGTAAAACACTAAAAATAATGCAGATATAAAACCTTTTCTTTCTAAAAAATTATTTTTTACTAAAATAGTTAAAATCAAAAAAAGTATAATACCCTCAAAACCAGCTTCATAAAGTTGCGAAGGATGACGAGACACGTTATCAACCTTTGTAAAAGTTACACCCCATGAAACAGTTGTCTCTTTTCCATACAATTCAGAGTTTAAAAAATTGGCAACTCTTCCAAAGAAAATACCAATAGGCGCAACTAAAGAAATCAAGTCTAAAAATATATAAGGATTGAAATGATTTTTTTTTGAAAATATATAAGTTCCTATAATAACTCCAATTAGTCCCCCATGAAAAGACATACCACCTTTCCATATCATAAAAACTTCTGAAAAATTACTTAGATAGTATTGCGGGTTATAGAAAATTACATAACCCAATCGTCCCCCAAGAATTATACCTAAAATTATATAGGTCAAGAGGTCATCTAAATTTTTGAAATATTTTTGATCTTTATCTAAAAATTTTTTAATTATCAGCCATCCAAATAAAATTCCAAAAATATATGCTAACGAATACCATCTTATTTCTATTGAAAACACGGTAAATGCAACTGGGTCAAAATTATTTATAAACATTATTTAAAATTATATTATAAGGATATATTAATTTTTTTAAGCATAATATGACAAAATCAAAATTCGTAATTGATAAAATTGCTAAATTATTAGAGCAAGGTTTGATATCATACAAAGATCTTAGTAACGAAATACTCAATATTATAAAGTCAAAAAAAGATGAGATTATTTTTAAGTTAGATTTATCCACCAAAGAGGAATTAGAAATAGTAAAAAAAAGACTAGAAATACTTGAAAAGAAATTAAATAAAAAAAACAAATCGGCTAAAATTAAAAAGGTAAAAAAATCTTAACTCTTAGCCCACCCAAACTTGAGTTTTCCAACTTAATACTTCCGCCATGTGATTGTATCATATCTGATGCTATTGACATCCCAAGACCAACACTTGATTTAGAATCTCCTCTGCTTTTATCTATTTTGTAAAATGGTTTGAAAACATTTTCTCGTTCTTTTTCAGGTATACCTATGCCATTATCGTCTATATTAATTACAATATTGTTTGCACTTTTTTTAATATCAATTACTACTTTATCACTATATTTTAGTGCATTATCGATAAAATTACTCAACGATCTTTTTATAAGATTTTTTCTCCCTATAAAAAGAATTTCAGATTTTTTTTCAAAGAAAATTTTTTTTGTTTCATACTTACTTACAGTTTTTGATACTAGATCAGAAATATCAAAATTCTCACTTTTCTCATTCGACCTATTGCTAGAGAATTGAAGATACTCATTAAGCATTTTTTCCATTTCAATGACATCATCAGACAGCTTTTTTTCTATTTCTTTATCTTTAATAAACGCAAGCTGGAGTTTAATTCTTGTTAATGGTGTTCGTAAATCATGGCTTATTCCTGATAACATTTCTGATCTTTGATTTAAGTGTCTAATTATACGCTTTCTCATTTTATCAAATTCATATCCAGCTTGTCTTATCTCTAATGCTCCCGAGGGTCTATATTCTCCAATATCTTCACCTCGACCGAACCTTTCAGATGCTTTTGCTAAATTTATAATAGGCCTAGTTTGATTTTTTAAAAAAATTAGTGCCACAATAATTAATAAAAATGCTGGCAAGGTAATCCATAAAGCAAAAATTCTTGCAGAAGAATTAGCCACTCTGTCTTTTGGAATAACAAACTGAAAATATCCATTTAGATATTTAATTTTTAAATCAATAAAATCCTTTAAAGAAGTTGTATCAAACCAATAATTTGAAAATTCTGACTTAAGTTCTCTTCTTAATGTTCTGTCCATCGGGCTAAACCATCTCTCTAAATCCTCTTTTGGTAAAACCGAATGAGGGAGATAATCTACTTTTACATTATGTGACTCAAAAAAAAGTTTTGTAAGAGAATCTTTATTATATTGTTCATTATCATAAGCATCTATAAAAAATTTAATTTCACCAATCAAAGCTCTAGTCATTCCTTTATTAGTTTTTATCCAAAGACTATCAAAAAAAACAATTGAAATTGTTATTTGTAGAATAATTATTGGTGCGGCAACAATTAATAATGCTCTATAAAATAATTGTTTAGGTAATAATTTTTTTATAAAACTATTCAATCCATAAAACATAACCAGATCCTCGTATTGTTTGTAGATATTTTGGTTTTTTTGAGTCTATTTCTATTTTTTTTCTTAACCTTGTAATTATTACATCAACAGATCTCTCTTTATCTATATCGATCAAGTTACCAATATAGTCTCTTGAAAAAATTTCTCCTGGTGAGTTTATCATTTTTTCTAAAATAATTTTTTCAGTATTATTAATTTTAAATTGTTCTGATTTTTTTTGAATTATAAGTTTGTTTAAATCAATTGTAATATTATCAAATTCTATAAGTCTTTTTGTACTTCTAATTTTCGTTTTCACTAATATATTTTTAATTCTCAGAACAAGTTCTCTAGGTTCAAAGGGTTTTGGTAGATAATCGTCAGCCCCTATCTCTAGACCCTCAATACGCTCATCAGGTTGACCTTTTGCGGTTAAAAGAATTACTGGAGTATTAATTCTACCTCTATTTTGTGAGATAAAATCTAAGCCACTTTGACCTGGCATCATTATGTCTAGGACAATTAAATCAAATTTTATTGCAAGTATTTTTTCTTGAGCATCCTCTGCGCTACTAGCTGTGGTGATTAAAAAATTTTTCTCAGATAGATATTTTTTTAATAAATTTCTTATTCCATCATCATCATCTACAACTAATATATGTGCTTCAAATTTTTTCATTAATTATTTTTTTTATAACATTATTAAAATTATTTACCTCATTCGAAGTAGAATTTAAAAGAGCATTGTAAATTCTTTTTTTTTGGGCTGAGAAAATTTCTTCAAAAATTTTCATACCTTTTTTTGTCAGATAAACATGTTTTAATCTTGTGTCTTTTTCCCCTTTTTTAAATAGTATAATATCTAATTTAATAAGCTCTTTAATAACTCGATTAAGGCTTTGTTTTGTTATTTTGAGCTTTTTTAAAAGATTAGAAATTGTTATCCCCTCATTGATAGAAATGATATGTATTACCTTGTGATGAGCTATTCCCAATGAATGTTTATCGAGTGTTTTTTTTGCATCGTTAAATGACTCTCTGTAGCTTACAAAAAGCTTCTCTATAAACTCTTTTAAATGATCATCTTTTAAATATAAAAGATCTTTCATATTGGTAAGTTATATTGACATATTATATTTAGAAAGATATTTTTTTAATAAAATATATTTTTCTTATGATACCTTACGATAAAAGATCTGGCAAAATTTGGTATAATGACAATCTAGTAGATTGGGGCGATGTTAAGCTACACGTTCTTAGCCACGGCTTACATTATGCTAGCTGTGTATTTGAAGGTGAAAGGGTTTATGATGGAGCTATTTTTAAACTCGAGGAGCATACAGAGAGATTTTTTTATTCAGCAAAAAGAATGGGTTTCACGATACCGTTCTCACAAGATCAAATCAATGAAGCGAGTAAAAAAATTATATCTATACAAAAAGTAAGCAATGGTTATGTAAGACCAGTCGCTTGGCGTGGAAGTGAGATGATGGCAATATCTGCTCAACAAACAAAAATTCATGTTGCTATTGCAACATGGGAGTGGGGTTCATACTTTGACCCAAAATTAAAAACAGAAGGTATTAAATTAAATATTTCAAAATGGAAAAGGCCATCACCAGAGTCAATTCCTTGGGATACAAAAGCTGCTGGTTTATATATGATATGTACTTTGTCTAAACATGATGCAGAAAGTCAAGGTTACACAGATTCTTTAATGCTCGATCATGAAGGAAAAGTTGCAGAAGCAACAGGTGCAAATATTTTTTTTAAGGATAAAGATGGTAATTTGCATACCCCAACCCCAGATTCTTTTTTAGATGGAATAACAAGACGTACGATTATTGAAATAGCGAAAACAAAAAATATTAAAGTATTTGAAAGAAAGATAGAGGTATCAGAATTATCAAATTTTGTTGGGTGTTTTTTGACAGGTACCGCCGCAGAGGTGACTCCAGTTTCATCCATTGATAGATTTAATTTTAAAGTATGTAATACTATTATGGAACTTTCTAAAAGCTATCAAGATATTGTAAGAAAGAAAATCGCTGCTTAATTTTTATTATCTTCAGAAATTGCATGGTCTATACCTTTTCTCAAATAATCATAACCTGTATAAAGTGTCAGAAAAGCTGACAGCCAAAGTAAAACCATGCCAATTGTTTGAGCATTATAGTCTTGAAAATTTATTAATTTATTCCCAGTTTCACCAGTAAGTAAAAGTGCAATAGAAAACATTTGAAGAAAAGTTTTTAATTTTGCTAAATTAGAGACAGGAAGTTTAATTTGTCCTTTAGCTAAAAATTCTCTTAAACCTGATATCAAAATTTCTCTGGTTAAAATAATTATTGCAGCGATAACTTCATAATTTCTAATTGTTCCATCCATCACTAATAAAATAAGTGCTGTAGCTACAATAATTTTGTCTGCAATTGGGTCTAATAGCTCTCCTAATTTAGACTCTTCTTTGAACATTCTAGCTAATAGTCCATCAAGAAAATCAGTAAAAGAAGCCACTAAAAACAAAACAAATGGTATTAAATCTCCGTAAAAACCAGGAAGATAAAACGCGAATACAAAAATTGGCACTATAATAATTCTTCCTATAGTTAAGTAATTTGGAATTTTTATTTTCATTCGTGGAAAAAATTATAAATTTTTTTTGCAACCTTTTCTTCAACTCCATCAACTGACTGAATCTCATCTAAACTTGCTGACTCAACAGCTCGAGCTGATCCAAAATGATTTAATAATGCTCTCTTTCTAATTGATCCAATTCCCTCGATTTGATCAAGTAAAGAACTAGTCATACCTTTCTTTCTTTTAGCTCTATGTGCACTCACTGCAAATCTATGGGCTTCGTCCCTAATTCTTTGCAAGAAAAATAGAGTTGGATCATTTTTTTCAAATTTAAGCTCTTTTCCGTTGTGAAAGAAAACCTCATTACCACTGTTTCTCAATTTACCTTTTGCTATGGCTATCACGGGGATATCATGAAGTCCTAGTTCATTAAGACTTGATCTTGCACTCGAATATTGACCTTTACCACCATCAATTAAAACAAGATCAGGAAAAGTCAGATAGTTATCTTTTTCTTGAAGCGCTCTTTTAAATCTTCTTTCTAAAACTTCTTTAATCATGCCATAATCATCTTGACTGTTTTCTCTGATTTTAATGTTAAATTTTCTGTATCTTTTTTTAATAAATCCTTCTTCTCCATATGTTATTAAAGCACCAACACTATTTGTGCCTTGAATATGGCTATTATCATAAACTTCAATTAAATTAATGTTTGTTTCCAAATTAAATTTTTTAGCTACTGACTCAAATAATTCTTTATTATTTTGGCTTTCGTAAAGTTTTCTACTTAAACTATCCTTTGCATTTTTAATTGCTTGATTGATTACTTTTAATTTTGATCCTTTTTTTGCAACAGAAATATTAATTTGCTTATCCTCTTTTTTCGAAAGGGTTTTTTCAATTAGGTCTTTTTCCCTTATATTTTCAGAAAGAATTATTGATGTAGGAACACTTTTATTTTCATAAAATTGAGATACGAATGAGTTTAATATTTCACTAAGATTTTCCTCAGCATCGTGTTTGGGATAAAAAGCTTGGTTTCCCCAATTTTGTTTTGATCTATAAAAAAAAACTTGAATACAGGTTTTTCCAGATTCTTTATAACCAGCAACTACATCTGCTTCTACCAGATTTGCCTCATTTACTCTTTGAGAGGACTGAATAATATTCAGTGATTTAATTCTATCTCTTAAAATTGTAGCCTTTTCAAAATCAAGTTCCTCACTAGCCTTTTCCATTTGCTGAGAAAGATTTTTTTGTATCTTTCTTGATTTCCCTGACACAAATTCTATTGCATCATCGACTGATTGTTTATAATCCTTTTCTTCAATAAACCCTACACATGGAGCTGAACATCTTTTTATTTGATATAAGATACAAGGTCTTTCTCTGTTTTTAAATACTGTATCATCGCATACTCTAAGATGAAAAATTTTTTGAATCATCTTAATTGTCCAATTTGCAGATCCAGCTGATGCAAATGGACCAAAGAAAAATCCTTTTTTTTCTTTTTTACCTCTATGTCTTTTAATTTGAGGCCATTTATCTTCTTTACCAATAAAAATAAATGGAAAAGATTTATCATCTCGTAAAAGAATATTAAATTTTGGTTTATGTTTTTTAATTAAATTTGCTTCAAGTAATAAGGCTTCGCTTTCATTAGAAGTAGTTGTTATTTCAATTTTTTTGGTCTGAGACAACATTCGCTCTGTCCTAATTATGTGATTTTTTTCTGACACGTAGCTTTTTAATCTATTAGGTAAATTCTTAGCTTTTCCGACATATAAAATTTCATTTTTTGAATTAATCATTTTGTAAACACCCGGGAGCTTAGGTATTAATGCTAGTTCTTTTTTGATTACTTCTTTTCCTATTTCAGAGCTGATCATGGCTTCTTTTTTTTGATATTTGAATTCCGACAGAGGAACAATCTTTCAGTACCTCTAGTTTTTCAATTTTAAGAGATATTTTGCCAATTCGTTTATCTTTAAATAATTCATCAAATACATCTTCGGCTAAAGTTTCAAGAAAATTATAATGTCTATTTTTAACAAGTTTTTTTACTAATCTTACAAGCTTTGCATAATTTACTATAGATTTTAAATCTTTATCATTTGTTGGTTTTTTATCCTCATAATTTGCTTCTAAACTAAACTTTACTTTTTGAGGTTTTTCTTTTTCAAAGTCATAATAGCCTAACTTAAGATTTAAAATTAATTCACTAATAATAACTTTTTTTTCGTAATTAAATAGACTTTTACTTTTATCTAATTTTATGATCTTAAAATTATTTTTTTTCATTCTTTTCCCTTCAAAATATCTGGTGTTTGCCAATTAAGGCTTTGACCGCTATCCAAAGCTACAACCTGTCCAGTAATAGAGCTGTTTTTAATAAAGAAGTCAACAGCATTACAAACTTCATCTACATTAACTCGTTTTTTCAGTGGTGTCGCTAAGTATTGATTTTTAAAATGTTTAATTGATTGTCTTTTATTTTTAATTGTAGGCCCAGGAGCTATGCCGTTAACCCTAATTTGAGGGGCTAAACTCATCGCACTTGTTTTGGTCAAGGTATATAAACCAGTTTTACTCAAGGTATAAGAGAAAAAAAATGGTGTCAGTTTAAAAACCCTTTGGTCAATTATATTAATAATATTATTGTTTTTTCCTTTTATATTTTTAGAAAATTCTTTTGAAAGGTAGGCAGGGGCTTTTAAGTTAGTAGTTATGTGTTTTTCCCAACTTTGAGATGTAAAATTGTCTAATTTATCGTTTTCAAATAAAGAGGCATTATTTATCAAACAATCAAAATATTTTAATTTTGACTTTGCAAATTTGATAATTTTTTTTAAATCGCTATCTTTATTAAGATCAGCTTTTATTAAATATATTTTTGATCCTTTTAGAGATAATTTTTTTTTTAAATCCTCAGCTTTAGATTTTGATTTGTTGAAGTGAATAACTATTTCTTTATTTGGGCCAGATAACTTATTGGCAATTGCAGCACCAATTCTTGTGGCTCCACCAGTAATAATTATCTTTTTTGCTTCCATTTTTTATCCTTTTTTTTAGTCACTCTTGTACCAGGCATTCCTAAAGTTGATCTTCCTTTTGGGTATATTTTATTTTTAACATCGTACTGCCTAATTTTTGGATTTAAAGTAATTTCAAGTTCTGTGGTTTGTAATTTCCTAATTTCGTCTCTTATTTTTGCTGCCTCTTCAAATTCTAAGTTGGATGCAGCCTCCTTCATTTTTTTATCAAGCCCTTTTAGGTGTTTTTTTAAGTTTCCACCAATATTCGACCCTTCGCTTATTTTGACATAATCCTTTTCGTAAACGCTTTCTAATATGTCGCTAATTTCTTTTTTTACAGTTTTAGCATCAATATTATGTTTTTTATTATAAGCTAATTGTATTTTTCTTCGTCTCTCTGTTTCTTGAATTGCTTTTTTTATACTTTTAGTCTCTTTATCAGCATATAAAATTACTTTTCCCTCTATATTTCTAGCAGCTCTTCCGATAGTTTGAATTAAAGAAGTTTCAGATCTTAAAAAACCTTCTTTATCTGCATCAAGAATTCCAACCATAGCGCACTCTGGAATATCTAAACCTTCTCTTAAAAGATTTATTCCAACAAGAACATCAAATACTCCCATTCTAAGATCTCTCATGATTTCTATTCTTTCCAAAGTATCAATATCGGAATGAAGGTATCTTACTTTAATACCATTCTCATGAAGATACTCTGTGAGATCTTCGGCCATTTTTTTTGTTAAAGTAGTTACTAAAACTCTATGATTGTTTTCAATTACTTTTTTACACTCATGCATTAAATCATCAACTTGATTCTTTGCAGGTCTTATTTCCACTGGAGGATCTATTAAACCAGTTGGTCTAATAACTTGATCAATATATTTTCCTTTAGTTTGCTCTAGTTCCCATGGTCCAGGAGTTGCAGAAACAAAAACTGTTTGAGTTCTCATTAAATCCCATTCTTCAAATTTTAAAGGTCTATTATCCATACAAGATGGAAGTCTAAAACCATATTCTGCTAAAGTACTTTTTCTTGATCTATCCCCTTTATACATACCATTTAATTGTGGTACAGTTACATGAGACTCGTCAACAAAGATTAGAGTATTATCAGGAAAGTATTCAAATAGTGTTGGCGGTGGTTCACCAGGCTTTCTACCGGATAAAAATCTTGAGTAATTTTCTATACCTGCACAAGACCCGGTTGCTTCAATCATTTCTAAATCAAATTTTGTTCTTTCCTCTAATCTTTGTGCTTCAAGTAATTTATTTTCTGATTTATGTTTTTTTAAAGTAACTTCTAATTCTTTTCTTATATTAATAATTGCTTGTTCCACTGTTGGTTTTGGAGTTATGTAATGACTGTTTGCATAGACTTTTATTAAATTAAGTTCTCTAACCTGATCTCCTGTTAAAGGATCAAACTCCTCGATTTTTTCTAACTTGTCTCCAAATAGACTTAATCTCCAAGCTCTATCTTCAAGATGTGAAGGAAATATCTCAAGATATTCCCCACGAGCTCTAAATGTTCCTCTATAAAAATTTTGATCATTTCTTTTATATTGTAGAGCAACTAAGGATTTTATTATTTGTTCTCTATTATAGTCATAATTTTTTTGAAGAGTTAAAGTCATTTTGCTGTATGCTTCAACAGAACCCAATCCATAAATACATGAAACACTGGCTACTATTAAAACATCATCTCTTTCCAAAAGAGATCGCGTAGCAGAGTGTCTCATTCTGTCAATCTGTTCATTTATTGATGCTTCTTTCTCTATGTAAGTATCTGATCTTGGAACGTATGCCTCAGGAGTATAATAATCGTAATAAGAAACAAAATATTCTACTGCGTTATTTGGAAAAAAGCTTTTCATTTCCCCATAAAGCTGTGCTGCCAAAGTTTTATTTGGCGCTAAAATTAAAGCTGGTCTATTAGTAGTCTCTATGATTTTGGCCATGGTAAAAGTTTTTCCAGATCCGGTGACTCCCAACAAAACTTGGTTAAATTGTTGTTTATTTGCACCATCAACTAATTTTTTTATTGCAGCTGGCTGATCACCAGCAGGTTTAAAATCGGACACTATTTTGAATTTTTTGCCACCTTCAAGTTTTCCACTTATTTCTGGCTTTTTTCCCTCTAAATCAGTAATTAAATCTTGATATGTATTTTGCATATAATAAACAAAGTATTAAAATAAAATATTATTTCAATGAGCATTATATCTGACAGCTTAAAAAGAATAAAACCTTCCCCAACTATAGCAGTATCTCAAAAAGCCAAAGAATTGAAAGCTGCTGGGAAGGATGTGATTGGATTGGGTGCTGGTGAACCAGATTTTGATACACCCGAAAATATTAAAAATGCAGCAATAAAAGCAATTAAAGGTGGTGATACCAAGTATACTACTGTAGACGGTACAAATGCTCTTAAGGAAGCGATTGTCAAAAAATTTAAAAGGGAAAATAATATAAGTTATACAGTTGATCAAATTACAGTTGGGGCAGGAGGAAAGCACGTAATATATAATTTAATGATGGCAACTTTAAATAAAGGAGATGAAGTTATTATTCCAGCTCCTTATTGGGTTTCATATCCAGATATAGTTTTATTAGCTGGAGCTAATCCAGTGGTAATAGAATGTTCTGAGGAACAAGGTTTCAAATTAAGTGCAAAAGATTTAGAGTCGAAAATTAATAATAATACTAAATGGCTTATATTGAATTCTCCGTCAAACCCAACTGGAGCATGTTATTCAGAGCAAGAAATAAAAAATTTATCTCAAGTTTTAAAAAGAAATCCTCATGTGAATATACTTAGTGATGATATATATGAACATATTACTTATGATGGATTTAAATTTTTTACTATAGCTCAAATACCAGAAATAAAAAATAAAGTGGTTACTATGAATGGTGTAAGCAAATCTTACGCAATGACAGGTTGGAGAATAGGGTATGCTGCAGGTGATAAAGAGATCATAAAAGCTATTGCTAAAATTCAATCTCAGTCTACAACCAATCCATCATCTATCAGTCAAGCAGCTGCAGTTGAGGCATTAAATGGAAAACAAGATTTTATTTCAGTAAGAGCCAAAGCTTTTCAAGAAAGAAGAGATTTCGTTGTGAATTCTCTCAATGCTATTGAAGGAATAAATTGTATTAAACCTAATGGAGCGTTTTATGTATTTCCAAGCTGCAAAGGTCTAATTGGTAAAAAAGATAAAAATGGAAAAAAAATCACAAGTGATACAGATTTTGTAGAATCTTTACTAGAAAACAACGAGGTTGCTGTTGTTCAAGGGTCTGCTTTTGGTTTAGAAGGTTTTTTTAGGATTTCATACGCAACTTCTATGGATAAATTACAAGAAGCCATGAAAAGAATAAAACTATTTTGTGAAAGTTTAAATTAATTTAAAATTAGTGAGATAAGTACTTTTCAGCCTCTAGTGCAGCCATACAACCCATTCCCGCAGCAGTTACTGCCTGTCTAAATATCTTATCTTTAACATCCCCAGCTGCAAAAACACCAGGTATATTTGTTTCAGTAGAGTCTGGTTTTGTAATTAAATATCCTTCTTTATCCATATTGACCTGATCTTTAAATAAATTAGTTGCTGGATCATGGCCAATTGCAATAAATAAACCATCAACTTTCAATTCATCAATTTTATTTGATTTTACATTCTTAATTTTTATTCCAGTAACATTCTTAGGGTCTTTATCGCCGATTACATCTTCAATAACTGTATCCCAAATAATTTCAATTTTCTTATTTTCCATAAGTTTTTTTTGAAGCATTTTTTCAGCTCTCAGTTCATTCCTTCTATGGATAAGTTTAACTTTTGATGCAAACTTTGTTAAAAACATAGCTTCTTCAACAGCTGCGTTTCCACCACCTACAACAGCAACAGTCTTTTCTTTAAAAAAAAATCCATCACATGTTGCACATGCCGATACACCAAAACCTCTATACTCTTGTTCAGATTTTAAATTTAGCCACCTTGCTTGGGCACCAGTCGATATTATTATTGAGTCAGCTGTATATTTTTGACCACTTTCTCCTGTGGCTTCAAAGGGTTTTGACTTAAGATTAACCGAGGAGATATGATCCTCTATCATTTCTGTACCAACCGCTTTAGCTTGTTCTTTCATCTGATCCATAAGCCAAGGACCTTGTATTACTTCCGCAAATCCGGGATAATTCTCAACATCAGTAGTAGTAGTCAATTGGCCTCCAGGCTCCATACCATGAACTAAAACTGGATTAAGCATTGCTCGAGCCGCATAAACTGCTGCAGTGTATCCGGCTGGACCGGATCCAATTATTAACACTTTTGTGTGTTTAGTTGGATTTTGATTCATATCAAAGCTATATAGTAATTTATGTCCAAATTAAAAGGGTTATTGTTAACAGAAGGTATGCATGGCATGATTAGCCAGGTCGAAGGTTTAGCAAAAGCATTAGACATTGATTACATACACCAAAAAGTTGAACTTAATTTATTTGCAAAATTAATCACGCCTAAAATAACACCAGTTTCAAATTTATTTTTCAAAAAATTTATTGTGCCTGAGATAGATCTAATTATATCTTGTGGTAGAAAAAGTGTCATACCATCTTTATATTTGAAAAAAAATTCAAAAAAAAAATTAATTAATATACATATTCAGGACCCAAAAGTTTCTTTAAAAAACTTTGATTATATAATTGCACCAGAGCACGATGGCTTAAGTGGTGAGAATGTAATTAATTCAAAAGGTGCATTACATTATCTCTCGTTAAAAGAAATTAAAGATAATCATGGCTATTTATTAAATAATATTAATAGAGATAAAAAACAGCTACTTTTAGTTTTGGGTGGACCCAATAAGTACTATAGCTATGATAGAAATAATTTAGAAAAAATTTTTGAAAATCTAAAAAATTTAGCAAAAAAATATGATCTTCAAATTATTATAATACCATCCATGAGAACCCCAATTAACACAATAGAACATGCAAGCAGTTTTTTTGATAAAGAAACCATAATCGTTAAAAATGTAGATAAAAAAGCTTACTTATCTGCTCTATCTATTTCTGAATTTTTAGTAATTACATGCGACTCAACATCGATGATTTCCGAAGCTGCTTTGACGGGTAAACCAATATATGTAGCTCAAATTCGATCAAAAAAAGATGACTATAGGTTTAGACAATTTAGGGAATTGTTTACTAAATTAAATATTATTAGAAATTTGGAAGATAAATTAGAAGTATGGAACTATGAAAAACTTGATGAAACTAATAGGGTAGCTAATATAATTAAAAAAAAAATATAATGTCATTTTTAAAATCTATTGAAAATAATTCAAAAAAATTTGAGGATCCATTTTTACATTGGGAATTAGATAAACCTCTCACTGATGGACAAATAAATGAAATAGTTAATGCCGATATAGCAAATCCAATTGACCACGATCTAAATTATGATGGTACAAGAGCTATTGATGGAGGTGCTCCAGAATTTAGAAAAGGACTTTCTCATGGAGGGAAAGCACTTAAGTTTAGATGTTTTATAACCAAAGAAAATTCCACAGAATTTCCACATTTAATGAAGCTAATTAAAGAATTGCAAAATAAAAATACGTATGAAAAAGTTTCAAAACTCGTGGGGAAAGACCTATCTAATTCATACATAAGGGTAGAAGTTATATGTGATAGAAAAGGTTTTTGGCTGAAACCACATTGCGATATTGAAGAAAAATTAATGTCCTGTTTATTATTTGTAAATAAAACAAATGAAAGTGAGGATTTGGGTACTGATTTTTATGATAATAATTTAAAAAAAGTAAAAACGATGCCCTATAAAGATAATTATGGATACTTTTTCACAAGCGGCCCAGGCACTTGGCATGGTATGGAAAAAAAAGAAATATCAAAAGAAAGAAGATGTTTACAAGTAAATTATGTAACATTTAAAACTGATTGGAAGGTGGATTAATTATCCTGTAAGGATTTAACCTCTAATTTTTTGGTTTTAAGTGATTTTATAGCTTCAAGAAATGAATAAGCTGTCGACATATTTGTGCAGTAAGGAACTTTGTTTGCCAATGTTCCTCTTCTTAAAGCCCTTGCGTCGTCAATTCTGTGTTCACTATTTCCACCTCCAGTATTAATCACCAAAGATATTTTTTTTGCATTTAAAACATCTACTATGTGTGGTCGCCCACTACTTACTTTATTAATAGTTTTGCACTTAATTCCATTATCATTTAAAATTTTTGCAGTGCCTTTTGTTCCAGAAATACCAAAACCTAATTTTTTGAGTCTTTGTGCAACTCCTATTATCTCCTGTTTATGAGAGTCTTTGACTGATAAAAATGCCATGCCACTTACTGGAAGAGAATTATAGGCAGCAATTTGACTTTTAGCGACCGCCATCCCAAAATCGTAATCAAAACCCATAACTTCTCCAGTAGATTTCATTTCTGGACCAAGTAATAAATCACTATCAGGAAATTTATTAAAAGGAAAAACAGCTTCTTTAACAGCAAATTTTTTATTTGTTTTATATTTTAATTTATACTTAGAAAGCTTTTCGCCTGCCATTATTCTTGAAGCAATTTTTGCCAGCGGTACGCCATTAGCTTTTGATACAAAAGGAACAGTTCTACTTGCTCTAGGATTAACTTCAATTACATAAACTTCATCCTTTTTAATCGCAAATTGAATATTTAGCAGTCCCTTAACTTTTAATGCTAAAGCCAATTTTCTTGTTTGAATTTTTATTTCCTTAAGAATACTGTCTTTGATTGATACTGGAGGCAAACAACAAGCTGAATCACCAGAATGTATTCCTGCCTCTTCAATATGTTGCATAATGCCTGCTACATAAACATCTTTTCCATCACATATTGCATCGACATCAACCTCCATTGCGTTATCTATAAATTTATCAATTAAAATTGGGTTATTATCTGAAGCCTTAAAAGCTTGATTAATAAATTCTTTTAATTGACTTTCATCATGAACAATTTCCATCGCCCTACCACCTAAAACATACGAGGGACGAACAACTACTGGTAATCCAATTTTTTTAGCTATTAGTATTGCTTTATCATATTTATCTGCAATTCCACTTTCGGCTTGCTTTAAATTGAGTCTTATTAATAAGTCTCTAAATCTATCTCTATCTTCCGCAAGATCTATGGATGAATATTGTGTTCCTAGAATAGGTAAATTATTTTCGTGCAAGAACTTTGCAAGCTTAATTGGTGTTTGACCACCAAATTGAGCAATTATTCCAACTAGATTTCCCTTAGACTTTTCCTTTAAAATTATATTTTGTACATATTCATCTATTAGAGGTTCAAAATAAAGTCTGTCACTAGTGTCGTAGTCTGTAGAAACTGTTTCAGGGTTACAATTTATCATTATTGTTTCAAACCCTGCCTCTTTCAAAGCAAAGCTTGCCTGACAACAACAATAGTCAAACTCAATACCTTGCCCAATTCTATTTGGACCACCCCCAAGTATTATAATCTTTCTTTTGTTGCTTGGATCTGCTTCACACTCTGTATTAATTGAAAAGTTACGCTGATAAGTTGAATACATGTAAGGAGTAAAGGACTTAAATTCAGCAGCACAAGTATCTACTTTTTTAAACACTGGCATTACTTTAAGTGCAGCTCTTTTTCTTTGTAAAATTTTTTCCTGTATCCCAGTAAGCTTACTTAACCTTTTATCAGAAAATCCTAAAGACTTTATTCGATTAAATTCCACAAAGTTTTTCGGTAAACCAAATTTAATAATTTTATTTTCTTCCTCAACAATTTCTTTTATTTGACCCAAAAACCAACGATCAATTTTTGATAACTCATAAATTTTCTCTATTGAAATTTTTTTTCTGAATGCTTCTGCAACCAACAGTAATTTATCAGGTACATTGATCTTTAATTTTTTTAAAATTTCTTTTTTTGAATAATGAAATAAATTATCCAATCCTGATAGTCCAGTTTCAAGAGAAACCAAAGCTTTTTGAAAAGACTCTTTAAAATTTCTACCAATTGCCATAGCTTCTCCAACAGATCTCATTGAGGTTCCTAAAATTGGTTTAGTATCTTGAAATTTTTCAAACGTAAATCTAGGAATTTTTGTAACCACATAATCAATTGTTGGCTCGAATGAGGCAGGTGTTACTTTCGTAATTTCGTTTTGAAGTTCATCTAATGTGTAACCTATTGCTAATTTTGCGGCCACTTTTGCAATTGGAAAACCTGTTGCTTTCGAAGCAAGAGCTGATGAGCGTGACACACGAGGATTCATCTCTATAATTACCATTCTTCCATTTTTTGGATTTATAGCGAATTGCACATTAGAACCACCTGTTTCAACTCCAATTTTTCTAAGACAAGCAATAGAAGCGTTTCTCATCACTTGATATTCTTTATCGGTTAATGTTAATGCTGGAGCTATTGTTACAGAGTCCCCAGTATGAGTACCCATTGGGTCAATATTTTCGATTGAACAAATTATGATACAATTATCATTTTTATCTCTAACAACTTCCATTTCAAATTCTTTCCACCCATCTAAGCATTCCTCTACAAGAACTTGATTTTGTGGAGATTCATACAGCCCACCTTTAACAATTTTAAAAAATTCTTTTTTAGTTCTCGCTATACCCCCGCCAAGACCACCCAAGGTAAATGAAGGCCTTATAATTGCAGGAAGGCCAATTTTTCTCAAACACTTTGATGCATGTTTAAAATTATTAAGTATCTCGGATTTAGGTAAATCAATACCAATGTCAGACATATTTTTTCTAAATTTTTTTCTGTCCTCTGCATTAGCAATTGCTTTTGAATTTGCTCCTATAAGCTCTATTTTATATTTTTTAAGTATTCCTAATTTTTCTGCTTTTAATGCTAAGTTAAGTGCAGTTTGACCACCCATCGTTGGGAGAATAGCGTGAGGTTTTTCTTTTTTAATAATTTCCTCAAGTACTTCTACAGATATCGGTTCAATATATGTTTGATCTGCAACGCCAGGATCTGTCATAATTGTTGCAGGATTAGAATTAACTAAAATAACTTTGTAACCTTCATCCTTAAGTGCTTTACATGCTTGTGTTCCTGAATAATCAAATTCACATGCTTGACCAATAATGATCGGTCCAGCTCCAATAACTAGAATTTTCTTAATATCTTTTCTTTTTGGCATATTTTTTAACTTCGTTAATAAATTTACTGAATAAGTAGCGACTATCTTGTGGACCAGGATTAGACTCAGGATGATATTGTACAGAAAAGACAGGTTTATTTTTTAATTTTATACCCTCTATACTGTTATCAAACAAAGATTTATGAGTTATCTCAATATTTTTTGGTAAATTATTTTTTGTAACCTCAAATCCATGATTTTGACTAGTTATTTCAACTTTATTATTGAGCAGGTTTTTAACTGGATGATTTGCACCTCTATGTCCTAATTTCATTTTTTTTGTTTTTCCACCTAATGCTAAAGCTAATAGCTGATGACCCAAACAAATTCCAAAAACTGGTAAATTTTTATTAATAAGATTTTTTATAATTTTTATAGCATACACTCCAGTTGCGGCAGGATCACCCGGTCCATTTGATAAAAAAATTCCGCTTGGATTAAGAGCTAAAATGTCTTCTGCACTCATTTGGCAAGGCACGACTGTTACATCACAATAAAAATTAGAAAAATACCTTAAAATATTTGTTTTTATTCCATAGTCGATTGCAACAATCTTAAGTTTTTTTTTTTTAATTTTTTTATATCCATCTTCTTTAGTCCATGTCTTAAAACCTTTCCAGGAGAACTTATTTTTAGTAGATACTGTTTTTGCCAAATCCAAACCATTAAGACCTGGCCATTTTAATGTATTTTTAATTAATTTTTTAATTCCAAAGTTCCCATTTCTATCATTTGAAATAGTTCCTCTTGGAGCCCCGTTATCTCTAATAAAATTTGTCAAACCTCTTGTATCTAAACCAGTCAAACCAACTATTTTATTTTTTTTTAGCCATAAATCTAATTCCATTAATGATCTATAATTTGATGGATTGGTTATTTCTGAGTTGAAAATCACCCCTTTTGTCCAGACTTTTTCCGACTCGTTGTCTTGTTTGTTTGTTCCCACATTTCCAATGTGTGGAAAGGTAAAATTAATTATTTGTCCTGCGTATGAAGGGTCAGAAATTATTTCTTGGTATCCAGTGATAGAGGTATTAAAACACACTTCTCCAGTTGCTGTACCCTCATAACCTATGCCAATTCCATTAAAAATGGACTTATTCTCGAGAACTAAAATGCCTGGGTTAAATTTTGATTTATTTGTTGAGTTTACTTTTCGTTTTTTGATCAATTACAACTCATGAGTTAAAGGTTAATACAATAAAAGCTTATCTAACGCAACAGATCTAATACAAAATTTAAAAAAAAAAACAATTTTTCTTTTAAGCAAATATTCTTTAAGTTAAATTACTTTTATGTCACTCAGAGAAAAAATTGATGACGAGTATAAAAATGCTCTTAAATCTAAAGATAAAAATAAAATATCAACTTATAGGTTAATATTATCTGGGCTTAAAGACCTAGATATTCAAAACAGATCTGGACCTAATAAAAAAGATACAGATGATGATGATATTAAAAAATTATTAAGAAAAATGATAAAGCAACGAACCGAATCAATCGAAATTTATAAAAAAAATAATAGACAAGACCTTCTTGAAATTGAGGAAAATGAAGTAAAGATAATGTCGGAGTATTTACCAAAACAGTTGAGTGAAGATGATACAAAAAAACTATGTGAAGAAGCTATTAATATAATAAATGCTTCATCCTTAAAGGATATGGGAAAAGTAATGAGCGAATTAAAAAAAAATCATTCAGACAGTGTAGACTTTTCTTTAGCAGGTAAGATTATAAAAGAAATTTTAAACAAGAAATGAAATATCCTAAAGAATATTTAGATGAAATTAAAACAAGACTGAAAGTCTCAACAGTAGTATCCAAGTCAGTCAGTTTGAAAAAAAGAGGTAAAGAATTTGTTGGATTGTCGCCTTTTAAAAATGAGAAAACTCCATCTTTTACTGTAAATGATGATAAAGGATTTTATCATTGCTTTAGTACGAGTGAACATGGAAATATTTTTGATTTTATCATGAAGACGCAAAATTTGAAATTTGGAGAAGCGGTTAAAACTTTAGCTAACTACGCAGGCATGCAACCCTATACATTCTCAAAAGCAGATGAAGAAAGACAAAACGATTGGAAAAATTATTCTGAAATTTATGAAGAATATATAGAATATCACAACGAAGAATTGCTTAAAAATCCAGATCTGACAGAGGTAAGAGATTATCTTAAGAAAAGAAATTTAACCTCAAATGACGTTAAAAATTTTAAGTTAGGTTATGTAAAAAATAAAAAAAATTTTTATCAGGAATTATCAAACAAATTTAAAGAAAAAGACTTAAATGAAAGTGGATTATTTTATTTTGATGAAAAAAAGAAAGAGCATATTGAAAGATTCAGAGGAAGAATTATTTTTCCGATAAAATCTATAACTGGACAATATATTGCTGCGGGTGGAAGAATAATTACAAAAGAGACCTATTTAGCAAAATATGTAAATTCGCCTGAAACAAAATTTTTTAAAAAAGGTAATAATTTATATAATTTAGATAAAGCACGAAAATTCTCAAATTCTAGTGAGATTGTCTTTTTGGTAGAAGGTTATATGGATGTAATTGGCTTAACTAAAAATAAAGTTGAAAACTGTGTAGCAAATTTAGGTACTGCTTTGACTGAAAGACAAATTTCTATTTTAAATCAATTTTTTAATGAAATAGTAATTTGTTTTGATTCAGATGAAAGCGGATATAGAGCAGCAGTTAGAGCCGCAGAAAATTCCATTAAAGAACTTAAACCTGAGAAGCAAATATCATTCCTTTTTTTACCAAGTGGTGAAGATCCAGATAGCTTTGTAAATAAAAATGGTAAAGATTATTTTTTAAATTATTATAAAGAAAAAAAAGTGCCAATACATATTTTTTTATTTGAACACTTTAGAAAACAATCAACGAATTCTCCCTCATCATTAGCAATTTTTGAAAAAAGATTAAGAGAAATTACAAAACAGATAAAAGATGAGTTTATAAGAAAATATATATTAGATTATTTTATTGGAAAAATTACAGAACTTACACCCAACTTAACTAGGGGAAAAAAATTTGCAATCAAGCATGTAGCATCTTTAAGTTCAACAAAAAAATTAATTAATGAAAGTAGATCTTTTAGCAAGGCTGAAATTCAAGAATTTTCAATATTATATTTGATAATAAATAACTTATCTTTTTTTAAAGAAAGAGGAAATCTTTTTGATAATTTAATATTTATTTCTGATGAGGGTTCAAAAACACTTTTATATTTGAAAGAATTTATTGAAAAAGATGACAACCCTAATAAAAGTATTTTAGATATTAATCAAAATTTCCTTGAAAAAATAAATAAATTTGCCTCGATTAAGCATATTTCTGAAAACGTAAAAAAAGATGAGAGTAAATTATTTGAAATTTTCGAGGAAATGAAAAAGGACCTTAATAATATATCAATTGATATAAAAATAAGTGATTTAGAATCGAAATTTTCTGAGGATTTAAGCGAAAATACATTTAAAGAGATAATTGAATTAAAAAAATTGCAAAATACCACTTAAATCGAAGAATTTTGACATAGATTTTTTTAAAATTGGCATTATATAGAGACCCTCAAACTTTATTATTGTGGAAAAAATAATTACAAAATCTTTTGCTAGATTAATGGGCCGAGGTGTCCATCGAGGTTTTATTACTTATGAAGAACTTAGCAAGTCTTTAGGAAAAAGGAATTTATCTGATCAAAATCTTTCACAGGCATTTTTACACATACTTGATGAAAAAATTACTTTAGTAGAAAAAAAGTCAGATTTTAAAGTCCTTAAAAAAAGAGATAGCCAATCAAAAGAAGAGGGTAAATCATCAGAAAAAAGTGATGATCCTATTAGGATGTATTTAAGAGAGATGGGGGGTGTCGAACTACTGTCCAGAGAAGGTGAGATTGCTATTGCAAAAAGAATCGAGGCAGGAAAAGATGTTATGCTTAATGCACTATCTCAAAGCCCAATCACAGCACAACAATTTTTTGAATGGAATGAAAAATTACAAAGTGATCAAATTTTAGTGAGAGAAATTATTGATATAGATACAAATTACATGGAAGATGAAAATACTTCTCAATCCAGTAAACAAAAAAATTCTGGTAATGAGAACAGCTCCACAGAAACGCAAAATAATGAGGAAGCTAATGTTGACGAAGATGAATTTAATCCAACTTTAGCCGCAATGGAAAATGAGATAAAACCAAAGGTACTAAAAACGATACAGACTCTCACTAAAGAATATAATAAACTAATTAAATACCAAAAAGAAAGACTACAATGTACTTTGGAGGGAAAAAATTTTAGTTCATCAAAAGAAAAAAATTACGAAAAAATTGTGACTTTTATATTAGATAGCATAAAATCATTACAACTGTCTCCTTCAGTTTTAGAGGAATTAGTACAAAAACACTATGGTGAAAATAAAAAAATAATCTCTTTAGAGGGTAATCTGTTAAGATTAGCTCTTGATCATAAAATATCTAGAAATGAGTTTTTGAAATTTTACGTTGGTAATGAAATAAATCCAAACTTAAAGAAATTCCTAGATACCAACCTTGTTTGGAAACAATTTTTTCAGAAAAATAAAGATGAATTTAAAAATATTAGAGAAAGATTAGTTGAAATAAGTAACAAACTAGGAATATCAGTAACCGAATTTAAAAAAATGCTTAGCAGAATTCAAAAAGGAGAAAGAGAGTCTCGTATAGCTAAAAAAGAAATGGTAGAGGCAAATTTAAGATTAGTTATATCTATAGCAAAGAAATATACTAACAGAGGTCTTCAATTTTTAGATTTAATTCAAGAAGGAAATATTGGATTGATGAAAGCAGTGGATAAATTTGAGTATAGGAGAGGATATAAATTTTCAACTTATGCAACATGGTGGATTAGACAAGCAATCACAAGATCAATTGCTGATCAAGCAAGAACAATTAGAATACCGGTGCACATGATCGAAACAATAAATAAAATTGTTAGAACCCAAAGGTTGATTTTGAGTGAATTTGGGCGAGAGGCGACACCAGAGGAGCTGGCTAAAAAATTACGAATGCCTTTAGAAAAAGTGAGAAAAGTTTTAAAAATTTCTAAAGAACCGGTATCATTAGAAAAACCAGTAGGTGATGAGGAAGATAGTAGTCTTGGTGATTTTATAGAGGATACGAAAGCGTTAGCACCACTTGAACAAGCTATTAAATCAAATTTGAGTGAGGCCACAACAAAAATTTTATCAACATTAACACCTAGAGAGGAAAGAGTTTTAAGAATGAGATTTGGTGTTGGGATGAATACCGATCATACTTTGGAAGAAGTAGGGCTTCAATTTTCTGTAACACGAGAAAGAATAAGACAAATTGAAGCTAAAGCACTTAGAAAATTGAAACATCCAAGTAGATCAAAACAATTAAAAAGTTTTTTAGAAAGTTAATCTGTATAATGTTTGTGAACATTAATGGAATCCTTCAAACTAGATAGAAATCTTAGTCATTTAGCTTTATTACAGAGAATCGAATTAGCCACCACTATACAAAAGAAATTAAGAAAATTATTTGGAAGATATTTGTTTTCTAAAATCTTCTCAAGGTATATTTTAAATATCGATAAGATTTCATCAGATTATTATAAGATCATGTATTCAGAATACTTAACAATTAAAAAATTTTTAAATTCTAATCAAAAAATCTTAAGCATTGGAGCTGGAATTGGTGGCTTAGAAATTATAATAAATAACAGTTATAGAGATATAAATTTTACATTCATAGAAAGAGATTATATCTCTAACAAAATCAAATATGGCTGGGATAACAAAAATGATGAGGCATATAATAAACTCGATTTACTTGAAAATTTTTTAATTTCAAACAACTTAAAAAAAAATAACTTTAATATAGTAAATTTCGATAAAAGTACTCTCCCAAATGAAAAATTTAATGTTGTGACCTCATTTTATTCATTAGATTTTCATTATGATTTTGAAATTTATAGATCTTACTTATCAAAAGTTTCGAACGATAATACTGTAATTATTTTTGATACGATAAGGGCTGATTTTTTTCTTGATATTTTTGAAGACGTCAGTGTCATTAAAGTAGATAGTAATACATTACATAAATCAAAAAGAATAGCTTGTAGAAAATTTAAAAATTAAATTTATGGAAAAAATTAAAATTGAGTATATCTATTTATTTTTATTATCAATTTTGCCAATATCAATAATACTTGGACCATCTGTGTCTTTATTAAATATTTTGCTTTTGGCTATTTTTTTTTTAATAAATCTAAAATTTATAAAAATAAATCTTCAAGATAAACAAATTTTATATTTACTTTTAATAATATACATATACCTTATTTTTAACTCATTTATCTCGATTGATTATAAAGAGGGAATATTCAGAAATTTAGGATTTGTAAGATTTATAATTTTATTTCTAGCAGTAAATTTTTTTTTTCATACTTCAGAAATAAGTAATAAATCTTTTAATGTTTGGTCAATTGTGATTTTATTAGTCGTTTTTGACTCGTTTGTAGAATTTATTTCTGGACAGAATCTACTTGGTTACGGTGATGAACTTTATACAAATAGAATTGTAAGTTTTTTTAAAGATGAGCCAATTGTAGGCGCATACCTATTAGGTTTCAAATTTATTATTATTGGTTATCTTTTTGAAAAGTTTTACAAACATAATCTTAAATTAAAAATAGTTTTATTTTTAATTTTATTCATTTTAGTTGGATGTATTCTGATTACTGGAGAAAGATCGAATGGAATAAAAGCAATAATAGGTTTGTCAATATTTCTATTTCTAAATAATAAAATCAGCTCAAAAATTAAGATTTCAATATTTTTGTTTAGTTTAATTTTTACAGGTTTAATTATAACTAACTCAAGTTATTTAAAGATAAGATATGGTCAGCAACTTTTCACACTATTGTTAGATGATGATCAAAGAGAAAAATTTTTTGATGGTGGTAATATTTATTTGAGATTATATAAATCTGGTTTTGCGGTCTTTAAAGATCACCCATTATTTGGAGTCGGAAATAAAAACTACAGAGTCATTACAACCAAAAATATAAAAAAAAAAATTAATGATGATTACCTTTTAAACACCCATCCCCATCAAATTTATATAGAATTTTTATCAGAGCATGGATTGGTCGGTACAATTATTTTATTATCAATTTTCTTTTATTTAATATTCAAAAATTTGAAAACTATAATTTTATCAAGAAATTCAATTCAATTAGGGTGCTTTACATATTTGATTTTAAATTTTATGCCAATACTGCCTAGTGGATCTTTCTTTAATGACTTTAGTTCTACGCTTTTTTGGATTAATCTCTCAATTATGTATGCGTGTAATAAAAAGACAAATATTTTTAGTAAATAAAAAATTATCTATAATTGATAAGTGAATATAAATAATGTAATCATTCTAATAAATTTGGGCCTGTAGCTCAGTTGGTAAGAGCAGTACACTCATAATGTATTGGTCCCAGGTTCGAGTCCTGGCGGGCCCACCATTAAAATTTCTGAATAATTTTTAAAATTGGTTTTTTAAAAGTGAATTTAATTTGTTCAGCCTGATAGAAAGGAAATGTCCATAAAAAGCTATAGACAAAAATTAACAATATAAAAAAAATTTTATTTATTTTTATTTCATAGTTTTTTAAAAAAAGTTTCTCTTTTATGCAGTATACAAATATAAAGAAAGAACCACAGAAAGATATAGATATATATCTTCCCCAGTCTGAACCAAGATAGTAGGCTGGGAGTGTAAATAAAAATAATATTAATAATATAAAAGCTGGATTTAATTTATTAATATGCAGATTTTTAATTTTAAATTTAGAATTACAAAATTTAATAAAAATAAAAAAATAAACTAATATTACTGAAAACGAATAGATAATAAAATGACTAAGCTTTACATCTTGAACAGAAACATGATTTTCTAGATCTTTTCCAATCCAGAACATTTGTCCATGATTTTCACAATCAGGAGTTACATAATTTTGAACAGATTTACATATTTCTGAAACTATAAACTTATCACCTTGATTAAAATAAATAAGAAAAAAAGCTACCAATAATGATATTGAGAAAATTATTATTTCACTATAATTAATTTGTTTTTCTCTAACTGATCTGATCAAAAAAAATAAAAAAAATAAATATGGTAAATAAAATAAAAAAACAGAATGTGAAAGTGATAGAAAAAAAATAGAAAAAATTATTAGCAAAAATAAATTTTTATTGTTTAGTTTCTTTTCAAAAAAAACAAAAGTGGCAATTACTATTAAAAAAAGTATATCTTTTCTACCGATTACCTCTGAGTTCATTATTGGATATAAAAAAAAACCTGGTGATAGAAAAATTAGTATATTTATTTGTGAATTTTCTAAATATTTAATTACTTTAATTAAAAAAAATGAAATTATTAAATATAAAAATGATACAAAGATAAAAATTAATATATCAATATCAAAATTTAATAAATTGTGAATTTGAAATAAAAATTCACCTGTCAAACCTCTTCTAACAAAACCACCTTGGTAATTTATAATCCAATCAATATATTGCCATCCAGAATATTCTGAATAAAAACTATAAAATTTTGAAATCTGGAATATCAGACAAAATAATATTAATAAGTAAAGAAACCTACTTTTTATTGTCATTACAAATGATTAATATTTAATTATTGATAAATTTTTTTAAACTTGAAAATAATACCTCTATATCTCCATCACTACTCTGAATTATTGAGCTAAATTCCTCTTTCTGAGTTCTCGCTAAACTTAGACCCTCAATTATTAAATCTCTAATCATAGGCTTTTCTGGGTTTTTTGTATAAATTCTCCACTGTATTTTTACCTCTGGCCTAGTTTCTGTAGCAACTAAAATACTTGAGACTATGGTATAATTTTCATTCAATTTATCTTGAGATTGAACATCTATTTTAGGGTTAGTGTATTCAGCAAGTCTACTCGAAAAACTTTTTAGAAAGTAGGCTTGAAATAATTCATTGTATTGATCTTTTTGAGCGTCAGTTAATTCCTTCCGGTATTTTCCTAAAGTATAAAAACCTATTCCTTTTATATCAACTGTATCTTTGGCAATAACTTTTAATTTTTCAATTTTTTCAATTTTTGGAATATCATTACTTAATATTTGAGATGCCCGGTTTACAGTCGACTGAACAAAAATATTAGGCTCAATAGAAAATGAGTTTTTAGATATTATTATTAAAGATATACAGATTATGAATAATTTAATTTTTTCTTTTAACATTTAAAAAATGACTAATTAGACTGGAGTTCATCCCAATCACTATCATCTTGCGTTTCAGTGATATTATTGGAATTTAATATTTTTTTTCTTCTATCTTGTATGTATAAGCTTCTTACAGATGCATAAAAGTCCATCGAATTTTTCTCTAAATTATCAAATGACTCTATATTTTTTGCTCTAAAATTTATTCCATCACCACCTCTACTTATATAATAATCAGAGTCTTTAAAGTATTGTGTATCATTTCTAACTGTTACATTATACCAAGGATCACCACCCAATAAATTTGTAAGACTTCCGGAGAGATCTCTTACAGTTGATGGACCTAAAATTGGTAATACTAAATAACATCCTTCGCCTACACCCCATGATCCTAAAGTCTGGCCGTAGTCTTCTTTTTTATAATTTTTTACAAATCCCATTTGAGATGCTGCATCAAAAATTCCGAAAATTCCAATTGTAGTATTTACCGCAAGTCTAGCAGTATTAATTCCTGCAGTTTTAAAATCACCTTGAAGAACATTGTTAGGTATTGTAACTAAATTTGATAAATTACTTAAAACATTACTCGTTCCTCTTTTTATAGGATTTGGTAGTTTTCTATATCCTTTTGCCAAAGGTTCAAAAATCGCATTATCCAAACCTTGGTTGAAAGCAAACGTCGCTCTATTTACACTTTCAAAACAATCTCTCACTTCCCCATTTTTTTTTGAGAGGTTATTTACTCCATCAGCTCCAGCAAAAGCTAGGTTAATAGTTAAAATGTAAACAATAAAAGTTATTATCAATCTTTTCATAATTTATTATTTTCCTATGGATGTTATATATATAATGTAATCTTAAAAAAAGGCAAAAATGCAACCAAAAATTACCAATAAATACTCACCAAATTTCAATAATTTAAAAAGAAGCAAAAATAGCATCAAATTTTTGATTATTCATTATACAGGGATGAAAAAAGAAAATGATGCAATCAATAGATTAATAAATATACAATCTCAGGTTAGTAGTCATTATTTTATAAAGTTTGACGGAAAAATACTTCAATTAATTCCAGATTTATATATCGCTTGGCATGCTGGAAAATCGATGTGGCACAAAAAAAAATTCCTGAATAACCACTCAATAGGTATAGAGATATCCAATCCTGGACATAATCATGGTTATTCAAAATTTAAAAAAAAACAAATAACAGCTTTAACTAATCTTTTGTTTAATCTAAAAAAAAATTACAAAATTAAGCCTAGAAATATACTTGGACATTCAGATATAGCCCCAGATAGAAAAAAAGATCCTGGTGAGAAATTTCCCTGGAAAATACTAGCAGAGAAAAATCTTTCAATATGGCATAAAGTAAATCATAAAATTTTGAAAAAATTAAGAAAAAAGAAATGTAATAAATTTGAAAAGTATTTATTTTTAAAAAATATTTCTAAAATTGGTTATCCTAAGTGTAAAAGTTTTTATATGACAAGGGCATTTCAGATGAGGTTTAGACCTGAGTTGATAAATGGTAAAATTGATAAAGAGTGCTTAAAAATTAGCGAAAGCTTAGTTTTAATCTAAATTTAACTTGAAAATTTAAAAAATTTTTTGTATTTGTTATCTGCTAGACAAATGACTTATCGCTTTAATTTTTATTAAAGAGGAAAGTCCGGACTCTGCAAAGACACGGTGCCAGGTAATGCCTGGCGAGGGCAACCTCAGGGATAGTGCCACAGAAAATAAACCGCCTTAACGAGGCAAGGGTGAAAAGGTGTGGTAAGAGCACACCGGTTGTACTGGCAACAGTCAACGCATGGAAAACCCCACCGGGAGCAAGACCAAATAGAGATGACGTTGTTAGATAACTAAAAGCAGTCTTTGGCTAGTCATCAGGGTTGGTTGCTTGAGCTTAAAAGTGATTTTAAGCCTAGATAAATGATAAGTTTAAAAGACAGAACCCGGCTTATAGTTTGTCTAGCAATATTAAAACTTAATCCTTAGAAAATAGAATTTAGCGAGCTAGAAAGCCGGTTTGGATTAAAAATTATTATATTGACGTGTAGGTTGAAAACCCATATATTCCCATATATTCCCAAATATGGGATTATAAGGGATAATATGCTTTATGTTTTTATCGACCTACAAAAACAATATAGACAAAAAGGGGAGGGTGTCAGTGCCAGCGCCTTTTAGATCATATTTATCAAATCTTGGATACAATGGAATAATTTGTTTTCCTTCATTTAATAATCAATCTATAGAATCTTGGCCACAAGATAGAATAGAAAAAATTTCAAACACAATTGATGCACTAAATCCTTTTGAGGAAAAAAAAGATTATTTTGCAACTTCAATTTTATCTGAAAGTATTAATTTACAGTTTGATAGCGAAGGAAGAATTTCTTTAACACCAAAATTACTAAAACATGCTAAAATTAAAAATAACATGTTATTTGTTGGTCAAGGAAAGACTTTTCAAATTTGGGAGCCAACAGCATTTGAAAAATTTAAGGTCCAAGCAAGAAAAAAATCCAATATAAATCGAGCAAGCCTTAAATGGAAAGAGATGGGTGAAAAATAATGAGAAAGATGGAACAAATTATTTTAATGCAGAAGATAGAAAATTTACAAAACAATTGTTTAACAGCAATTGAAAAAACTATCAAGGGTACCTGGGCATATGATTTTTGGACCGATACTTTCGATAAACTTGAAAAAAACTATAACTTAATAAAAAACAAAGAGGGGATAAATGACAATAAATTTTAGAGCACCAGATATAAAAGAATTAAAACCTAGGATTTTAGTTTTAGGAGTTGGGGGCGCAGGTGGGAATGCAATCAATGAAATGATAGAATCTGGAGTAGAAGGTGTAGAGTTTGTTGCTGTAAATACAGACGCACAAGATTTAAAAGCAAGCAAAGCTAAGCAAAAAATACAATTAGGTCTTAATTTAACAAAAGGTCTTGGAGCAGGTGCTAAAGTTGAAATTGGTCAGGCTGCTGCAGATGAGTCCTTAAATGAAATTATGGATTTATTGAAAGGCGCAAATATGGTTTTTATTACTGCAGGAATGGGTGGTGGAACCGGAACTGGTGCAGCTCATGTGATCGCTAGAGCATCTAAAGAATTAAATATTTTAACAGTTGGAGTAGTCACACTTCCTTTTTTATATGAAGCCCCATCTAGGATGAGAAGAGGCCAACAAGGCTTGGAAGAGCTAAGAAAACATGTAGATACAATTATTGTTATTCCAAATCAAAACCTTTTTAAAGTTGCAAATGAAAAAACAACATTAAAAGAGTCTTTCAAACTTTCAAATGGAGTATTGAGACATGGTGTTCAAAGTGTAACTGATTTAATGGTTAAACAAGGATTAATTAATTTGGATTTTGCAGATGTTGAAACAGTAATGAGCCGTATGGGTAAAGCTATGATGGGAACAGGTGAGGCCGAAGGAGAAGATAGGGCAATAAAAGCCACAGAGATGGCTTTGAATAATCCATTAATAGATGATTATTCATTACGAGGAGCAAGAGGTTTGTTAATAAACATAACAGGAGGAGAAGATCTTACCTTATTTGAAACAGATGAAATTGTTAATAAAATAAGAAATGAGGTTGATCATGCTGCGGAAATCATAATTGGATCAGTAACCGAAAACTCCCTAGAAGGGAAAGTAAGAGTTTCAATTGTTGCAACTGCTCTTGATGGACAACAACCCGAGTCTAAATCTGTAATTAATATGGTTCATAGAATTCAAAATCGCAATCCAGGTTATTCAGATTTTTCAGCATTACATAATTCACAATCTTTTAATTATTCAAATACACCAACAGCAACTAGCGGCGCTAATGCATTAAAAGTTGATGAGGAATTATCAAGCTCTAATGAGCTAAAAATAGACAATGAAAGTATTCTTGACCAAAATATTAATATTAATAGTGATTTAGGAGCTGTAGAAAATTCGATGAACCAAAATGAGGAAAGTCTAGTTTTGACCGATGAAGTAAAAGATCAAGTTTCGGAGTCTAACGGATTAGAAAATTTTGGACTTGCTGATGATGAGCCAAATTTATTTGATGGGTCTGAAGTTAATCATGGATCAGATGATAATAACCAGGAAGACGCTGATAATAATTTTGATGAGGATGATTTCGAAATTCCGGCATTTTTAAGAAGACAAAAAAACTAATGGTCTTCAAAAAAATAGATGAATGCCACCATTATATCGAATGATGATAAACATTATCCGGTATTGCTAGATGAAATTCTAAGCATTATTTCCCCTCAAAATGGTGGCACATTTATTGACTGTACTTTTGGTCAGGGAGGTTATTCAAAAGCAATTTTAAAATTTCCAAAAACAAAAATTTTTGCTTTAGATAGAGATATAAATTCTGAAAAAAATGCTAATGAACTAAAGGATAAATATCAAAATCGATTTTTTTTTCATAATTTAAAATTTGGTGATTTAAATAAACTTAATATTCAAAATGAAAGAATAAAAGCAATTATATTTGATTTAGGTTTTTCATATATTCAGATTAAGGACTTAAAAAGAGGCTTATCTTTTAATAGTACAGGCCCACTAGATATGAGAATGGGACTAAATAATTTTTCTGCTAGTGATGTTGTAAATAATTTAAATCAAAAAGAGCTTGAACTTATATTCAAAATTTTTGGTGATGAAAAAGATGGAAAAAAAATAGCTAGAAAAATAGTTTTAGAGAGAAAAAAAAATAAAATAGATACACCAAGACTTGTCCAAATAATTAATACATGTAAAAGAACCAAAAACAAAAAAATTCACAATTCAACAAAAATTTTTCAAGCCTTAAGAATATTTGTTAATAAGGAAATATCCGAATTAATTAAGGGATTAATTAACTCTGTAAAGATTTTAGAAAAAAATGGAATTTTAATTCTCGTATCTTTTCATTCTTTAGAGGACAAAATTATCAAAACTTTTTTTAAATTACTTTCTGAAAATAATAAAATTTCAAGATATCTGCCTGAAAATACAAAAAAAAAAAATATTTTAAAATTAAAAGAAAAAAAACCCATTCTACCATCAGAAAAAGAAATCAAAATTAATAAACCATCTAGATCAGCAAAGTTAAGATACGCTTTTAAAATTTTAGATGACAGAAATTTTGAGGAAGAGATTTTAAAAACATTCAAATATTTAATAGATATCGAAAATTTTTCAGCGAAATTATGAAAAAGCATATATTAATAATTTTTATCATATCCTTAATATCATTTACGACCTTCATCAAAAATTCATCAAAAAACCTGGAGAATAAAATTTATAACAAAAAGGAGGCGATTATATTGTTGGATGAAGCTTATAATTTAGCATTTTTAGAAAATAATTATCTGACATCCTCAAAAAAACTCTTTGGTTATTTAGGAGATCTAGAAATGAAAAAATATAAACCTATAGATATTACATTTTTGCAAAAATTATACTTTTTTGAAAACAAAATAAAAATTAAAAAATTTGTGGAAAATGAATAACTCAAAGAAAAAACTATTTATAAATGAATATGAAAGTGAATTTAATTTTAAAAGAAATATATCTAATTTAAAATTTTCGTTCAACAGGACCGCATTCATTTTTTTCTTTTTTATCCTGATTTCTACAATTTTTTCAATTAAAATTTTTTACTATGGTTCAGTTTCGGTTAACAACAATACAATAAATATAATTAAAAAAAAGGACTTTAGAGCTGATTTGATAGATAGAAATGGAAACTTGATTGCTATGACGGTTAAAACCATAAATGTTGGAATTGATCCAAAAAAAATAAAAGATAGAAAAAAATTTCTATTAAAACTTAAGATTATTTTTCCTGATAAAAATTATAGCATTATTGAAGATCAACTAAATGGAAAAAATTTTTTTTATTTAGAGAAAAAAATTTCTCCAGAAAACTATGATAAAGTAAAATTACTTGGAGAAAAAGCGATAAGATATGAATCTAAAATTTCAAGAATTTACCCTTACCCAAGTCTTGCAAGCCACATAATTGGTCAGATCGATGATGATAATAATGGAATTTCTGGTTTGGAAAAATCTTTAAATGAGAGACTTGTTACAAAAAAAAGTCCTATATCTTTAACACTTGATACAAATATACAATATTTAATACGAGAAGAACTGTTAAAAGCAAATAATATATTTCAAACCAAAGGAAGCACAGCAATTTTAATGAATGTTAATAATGGCGAAATCATATCAATGGTATCTACCCCAGATTTTAATCTAAATAAAAGAGAAAATTTAAAGGATAAAAAATTTATTAATCGAGCAACTAAAGCTGTATATGAATTTGGTTCTGTATTTAAAACATTTACTTTAGCGGGTGGTCTAAAATATGACGAGATAGAATTAAATACAGAATTTAAAAAACTACCAAAAACAATTTATTGTAGTGGCAGACCTATCAGGGAGTATGATGAAGATATACCTGATACTTTGACCGCGGAAGAAGTGTTAATAAGATCAGGAAATATTGGATCTGTGAGAATAGCGCAGAAAATTGGTATAGATAGATATTCAGCATTCTTGAGCAAAATCGGAATTTTGAATAAAATGGAATTTGAGCTAGAGGAAATTGGAACTCCTTTGCCTATTCGTTGGGGTAAATGTAAACTTGCTACAGCTTCCTTCGGTCATGGTATAACTACTACTGTTTTACAATTAGCAAAGGGTTATTCAATTATTAGTAATGGTGGATATAATATTGAGCCTACACTTATAAAAAATTTAAATCAAAACTTTAAAAGAGAGAGAATAATTGATGAGAAAATATCAAAAGATATAAATTTGGCACTAAGGAAAATTGTAAATACAAAAATTGGTACTGCAAATCAAGCAAATATTCCTGGTTATGAAATTGGAGGAAAAACAGGAACAGCACAAAAATCTGTTAATGGTGTTTATATTAAGGAGAAGATAAATACTTTTGTTGGAGTATTTCCAATCTCTGAACCAAAGTTTGTTATTGTTGTAATGCTTGATGAACCAAAAATTAATAAAGATTATATTTACGAATACAAAGATGGATCTGGATTTAAATTAAAAGGCACACCAAGAAATACAGCTGGATGGACATCTGTTGAAATTACTGGCAAAATTTTAGAAAAAATAGGACCAATTTTAGCCACAAAGTACATGGAATTTAATTAGCGATATGTTGATTGGAAAGTTATTTAAAACAAAAAATAAAAAAATAAGAAATCATTCTTTTTCAGGTTTAAGTCTCAATAGTAATTTATGCAAAAAAAATTTCATTTTTTTTGCGATTAAAGGAAATCAACAAGATGGACATAAATATATCGATGAAGCTATTAAAAATGGCGCAAGAACAATTATTCATCAAAAGCCTTTTGAAGGTTTTAAAGGAGACGTTTTATATCTAAGTTATAAAAATATTAGAAAAATTCTAGCTTCAACATCCTATAAGTTTTATAATAAAGTACCTAACAATATAATTGCAGTTACTGGAACAAATGGCAAATCTTCGGTATCGGATTTTTATTATCAAATTTTAAAAATTAATAATGTTAGTGTTGGTTCAATAGGAACTCTAGGAATAAAATATAAAAACAAATTAATTTCAGTGAAAAACACTACATTAGATTCGTTAAATCTTTCAAAGTACCTAAGTATTTTAAAAAAAAAAAAAATCGACAATGTAATATTAGAGGCCTCAAGTCATGGTTTAAAACAAAATAGACTCGATGGTTTAAATATAACTTCTGGGATTTTTACGAATTTTTCTCATGATCATTTAGATTATCATAAAAATTTAAAAAATTACCTCAACTCCAAATTATATCTTTTTAACTCTCTTCTAAAAAAAAATTCACTATTAATCACAGATAGATCAATAAAAGAGTTTAAAGAAATATTTTATATTTCAAAAAAGAGAAAATTACGTTTAAAAACTATTCTTGATGAAAAAAGTGATATTCAGTTGATCAATCACACCTATGAAGGCGAAAAGCAAAAAATTCAAATTAAATATAAGAATAAAATTTACAGCTTTTACATTAATCTCATTGGAAAAACGCAGATTAAAAATATTTTTATGTCAATCTTGGCAGCAGAAAGTTCAAAATTAAATTTTGAAAAAATTATTAAAAATATTAGTAAGTTAAAACCAATTGATGGCAGGTTTGAAAAAATTGGAAATTTAAAAAATAATGCTATTGTAATTTTAGATTATGCACATACTCCGGACGCTTTAAGAACCTGTTTAAATGATCTTAAAAGTCAATTCCCATCCAAAAAAATTAATATCGTATTTGGCTGTGGAGGTGATAGGGATAAATATAAAAGACCGAAAATGGGGGCTATAGCAAATTTTTACTGTTCACAGATATATCTCACAGATGATAACCCAAGATTTGAAAACCCAAAAGAAATAAGAAAAGAAATAAAAAAAAATATTTCGAAATCTAAAGTACTGGAGATACCTGACAGAAGAATAGCAATTTCAAAAGCAATTCAAAATTTAAAATCAGATGAGGTATTGGTTGTCGCGGGCAAAGGTCATGAAAAAAATCAAGATTATGGAAAGAAAAAAATTTTTTTCTCTGATAAAGAGGTCATAAAAAAGTCTATAGCAATTAAAAATAAAAAACTTTCTAAGAATATAAAAGTAAATATTTTTAATGAGTATTTTAATAAAAATATTTCAAAGAAAAAAAAAATCCAAAAAGCCTCGATTAACTCCAGAACTTTGAAAAAAAATGATATATTTTTTGCTATAAAAGGAAAAAAAAGGGATGGCAATTCGTTTGTAAAAAAAGCATTTGATAATGGTGCACTTTTTGCGATTGTAAACAGATATCAAAAATCAATTAATAGAACTAATCAAATAAAAGTTTCTAATACCCTAGAATGCTTGACAGATTTATCAAAAATAATAAGACAGAATTTTAAAGGAAAAATTATTGCAATCACAGGAAGCTGTGGAAAAACATCTTTAAAACAAATGTCAGGAGAAGTTTTGAACGATTTTAGCGAAACAACTTTTTCTAAAGAGTCTTATAATAATAAATATGGGGTTCCATTAAGCTTATTTAATCTCAATACTAAAAATAAAAATGGAGTCTTTGAGGTTGGAATGGATAAAAAAGGTGAAATAGATTTTTTAAGTAAAATTTTAAACCCAAATATTGGTGTAATAACTAATATTTCTTATGCACACGCTAAAAATTTTAAAAATATAAATGAAATTGCAGCAGCGAAAGGGGAGTTAATTAATAATATCCAAAAAGGCGGGATAATGATTTTAAACAAAGATGACAGATTTTTTAATTTTCACTATAAAAACGCAATTAAAA
>CACPID010000005.1 GCA_902633965.1 uncultured Pelagibacteraceae bacterium
CAAAACAAATTTTAAATCATCATTATTTCTCTCTTCTTTTTCAAAAATTGTTATCAGATGTTTTTTCTTCTTTTCATCTAATTTTTGATACAATAATATAATTGGTAAAGTTACCTTACCTTCGAAAAAATCATTTCCAATCTCTTTGCCAAAGAATTTTAGATCTGAATTATAGTCTAATGTATCGTCTGCAATTTGGAATGTAAGACCTAAATTTTTTCCGTAAAATTCTAGAGCGTCCTTAATTTTTTTATCTTGATTTGCAAGAATAGAACCAACTTTAGTTGCTGCAGCAAATAATGAAGCTGTTTTTGCCGAAATTATTTTTAAATAAGTTTCCTCTAACATATCAACTTCACCTTTATGTTGAAGTTGAAGCACTTCTCCTTGTGATATTTCAGCTGAAGTTGATGATAAAAGTTTTAGAACCTCTAGATTGCCATCTTCCACCATCATTTCGAAGCATCTACTCAACAAATAATCACCGACTAAAATTGATGATTGATTTCCCCAAATTTTATTTAATGTCTTTTTACCTCTTCTAACATCGCTATTATCTATAACATCGTCATGCATTAGTGTTGCTGCGTGAATTAATTCTACACACGCTGCCAAATTTACATCTCTAGATCCTTTTTTGTAGTTGCAGAGTTTTGCTGAGCCTAAGGTTAGTAATGCCCTTAGTCTTTTTCCACCTGTTCTTAAATGGTAACTTGTCATTTCGTCAACTAAATCGACTTTGCTAGACAATTTAGATTTAATTCTCTCCTCAACTAAAATTAACTTATCTTCAACAGAACTTTTAAGTTCTGAATAAGAATTATTTATCTTATTTTTTAGCTGAACAACTGTACCCATGGCTGTAAACTAGTATAATAACATCAATATTATACTTATCAATTGACGCACCTAAAACTTCAACTATAAGTAGACTTTATATTTTATCATAAATTTTATAAGCATACGTATGTTTTCAATTTTCAAAAAAAAAAAAATTATACCCCATATCAAATTAAATGGGGTAATAGGTAATGTTGGAAAGTTTAAGCAAGGAATAAATTTTGCTAGTCAGGAAGAAATAATTAAAAAGGCTTTTTCTATAAAAAAAGCACCAGCAGTAGCAATTTCAATAAATTCTCCTGGAGGATCTCCAGTTCAATCACATTTAATTCATGATCAAATTAAATCTTTAGCCAAAAAACATAAAAAAAAAGTATTAATTTTTGCCGAAGATGTAGCTGCATCAGGAGGATATCTTATAGCTTGTTCTGGCGACGAAATTTATGCAAATCAAAGTTCCATTATAGGATCTATAGGAGTTATATATTCATCATTTGGGTTTACTGAGCTAATAAGTAAAATTGGTGTTCAAAGAAGAGTTTATACAGCTGGAAAAAATAAAAGTACTCTTGATCCATTTATGGAGGAAAAAAAAGAGGATATTGATAGATTAAAAAATATTCAATTAGATCTTCATAAAGATTTTATCGAGGTTGTAGAAAATAGTCGTTCAAATAAATTGAAAAAGGACTCTGGAATAGAATTATTTTCAGGTGAATTTTGGTCTGGAAGAAAAGCAAAAGAGCTTGGTCTTATTGATGGAATAGGAAATGCTGAAAAGATATTAAAAGAAAAATATGGTGAAGATGTTGTTATTAAAAAATTTGAAAAACAAAAAGGTTGGCTTGCAAGCAAACTATCGTCAGAGAGTCATACTGATAAAGTTATAAGTATTATTGAAGAAAGATCTATCTGGCAAAGATATGGTTTCTAAAATTAAAATTAAAAAAAAAACCAAGTTTCAAACTTTTCAAGACACAATTTTTAATCTCCAAAAATATTGGGGTAAAAATGGTTGCGTGATACTTCAGCCCTACGATATTGAAGTGGGGGCTGGAACTTTCCATCCAGCTACAACACTTAGGTCATTAGGTCCAAAGCCCTGGAAAGCTGCTTATGTTCAACCTTCAAGAAGACCAACTGATGGACGATATGGAGATAATCCTAATAGGCTTCAGCACTATTATCAGTTCCAGGTAATTATTAAACCATCACCAAAAAATATAAAAAAACTTTATTTAAACAGTTTAAAAACGATAGGCATCAATTATAAAGAACATGACATTCGTTTTGTAGAGGATGATTGGGAAAGCCCGACATTAGGTGCAGCTGGACTTGGCTGGGAAGTTTGGTGCGATGGGATGGAAATAACTCAATTTACCTATTTTCAACAAATGGCAGGCTTTGAATGCAAACCAGTTTCGGTTGAACTTACATATGGTTTAGAAAGGTTGTGTATGTTTACTCAACAGAAAAAAAATGTTTATGATTTAATATGGAATAGTGAAGATATTAAATATAGAGATGTATTTTATCAAGCAGAAAAGGAATTCTCTACTTATAATTTTGAATTAGCAAATACAGAAAATCTTTTTAAAATTTTTGATATGACTGAAAAAGAAGCAAAGATGCTCACCGAAAACAACGTATCATTACCAGCCTATGATCAATGTTTAAAGGCAAGCCATATTTTTAATATTTTAGATGCACGTGGTGTAATAAGTGTTGCTCAAAGAGCTGAATATATATCAAGGATTAGAGATATAACAAAAGGGGCAGCTGAAATTTGGTTAAAAAGTCAAACTTAAAAATGTCTGAATTTTTTTTAGAAGTTTTTACAGAGGAGATACCAGCGAAATTACAAAGTGATGCTAGAAATTATTTGTTTTATAATTTTAAAAAATTATTTGAAGAAAAAAAAATAAAATATAAAAATAGCAAAGTCTTTTCTGTACCAAATAGATTAGTAATATTATTTGATGGTTTAAGTAAACAAATTATTCTTGAAAAGGAGCAGAAGCGAGGACCTAGCACAAAATCGCCCAAAGAAGCACTAGATGGTTTTTTAAGATCAAATAAAATTACCGAAAAAGAAATCTTTAAAAAAGAAACCGAAAAAGGTGAATTTTATTTTTTTTTAAAACCAAAAGAAAAAATCAATACTAAGGACATACTTGAAAGAGAAATACCAACAATATTAGACAAAATTGACTGGAAAAATTCTATGAGGTGGTCAGACCACAGTTTACAGTGGGGAAGACCTTTAAAATCTTTAATAGCTGTTTTTGATAATAAGTTTATCGATTTTAGGTATCATCATTTAAGAAGCTGTAATTTTATAATTTTAGATAAAGAATTTGAGGATAAAAGAAAAATAGTAAGAGGATATAAAGACTATACAGATTGTTTAAAAAAGTTAAATATCACGATTGATCAAAATCAACGTAAATCAATTATTCAAAAAGAACTTATTAAAAACTCCAAAAAAAATAACATTGATATTGAAATCAATGAAAAACTTTTGACAGAAGTAACAGATTTAGTTGAGCAGCCAAATATTTTATTATGTCAATTCGATAAACGCTTTCTATCTATGCCAAAAGAAATTCTTGTAATTACAATGCAACACCATCAAAAATATTTTCATACTTTGGATAGAAAAGGAAATATTACCAATCAGTTTTTTGTTGTTGCAAATAATAAAGATCCAAAAGGATATATTAAAGCAGGTAATGAAAGAGTGGTAGAAGCAAGACTAAATGATGCTGAATTTTTCTGGAATAAAAACAAAAATCAAAATTTATTTAAACAAGTCTCCAAACTAAAAAGTATGAATTATTTCAAAGGATTAGGAACTTATTTTGACAAAATTCAAAGGATGAGGAAATTAGGTGGAGCAATCTCAGATGAACTTTTAATTAGTAAAGATAAAATTGAGATTTCATGCTCTATCTGCAAAACTGATTTGCTTTCTGATCTTGTGGGAGAGTTTCCAGAACTTCAAGGTGTAATGGGAGGTTATTTTGCTGAATCGCAGGGTTTTGATAAAGATGTTTCTCTTGCAATAAAAGAACATTATTTACCAAATTCACTCGAAAGCAAAGTTCCAACAAGACCGTTTAGTCTTGGTCTTTCGTTGACTGATAAGCTAGATACACTAGTTGGTTTCTTTGGTGTTAATCAAAAGCCCACAAGTTCAAAAGATCCATTTGCATTAAGAAGAGCAGCATTAGGAGTTATAAGACTAATACTTGAAAATAAAAAAAATATTAGAATTAAAGATCTAATAAATTATTCTTTGCTTTTGTACCAAGAACAAAGTTATAAATTTGATAATACATCTGTACTAAAAGATTTATCTGAATTTTTGTTAGAAAGATTAAAATATTACATGAAAGATAAAGCTATTAGACTTGATATAATTAACGCTAGTTTAAATAATAAAAATATTAATAATATAAACGAAATTTTTAGAAAGTCTTTTGCTTTAAACAAAATTATAAACAAAGAAAGCGGAATAGATATTGTCTCAAGTTATAAACGAGCATCGAACATTATTGAAAATGAGCTAAAAGATAACAAATTAGAGCTGGCAGATACCGCCGATCCTGGAATATTTAAAAACGATTTTGAAAAAAATTTATTTAAAAAAATAAAAGAATTAAAAAAATATTTTACAAATATAGATAAAGATGAAAATTATGAAACAACTCTTGATAATCTAAAGACTGCAAAACCCATTATTTTTGCTTTTTTTGATAATATAATTGTTAATGACAATGATGAAATAATTAGAAAAAACCGATTGGAACTCCTTCAAATGTTTTGTAGAACATTCGAAAATTATATAAATTTTTCTAAAATCGAAAGTGCTTAATGAGTAATTTAATTATAAACTTTAATTCAAATTTTTCAAAAAAAATTAAAAACCCAAAGAATTTTCTTGGTGGAAAAGGTGCAAATCTATCTCAAATGGGAAGAATGGGATTGCCAGTTCCTCCTGGATTTACAATTTCTACTAAAGTTTGTGATATTTTTTATAAAAATAACAAACAGCTTAACAAGCAATTAATAAAAGGAATTAACAAGCAACTATCTCAAATAGAGAGAGAAACAAACAAAAAATTTGGAGATTTAAAAAATCCTTTATTAGTTTCCGTTAGATCAGGAGCAAGAGTATCGATGCCAGGAATGATGGATACGATACTAAATCTAGGTCTAAATGATAAAACAGTTATGGCTTTAGCTAAAAAAACCTCAAACAAAAGGTTCGCAAAAGATAGTTATAGAAGATTTATTCAAATGTATTCGAGTGTTGTACTTGGAGTAGATAGCTTTAATTTTGAGGAGTTAATTGAGAATTATAAATTAACAAAAGGTGTTTTGTTAGATACCGAGCTAGACGAACAAGACTGGGATGCATTAATCAGGGACTTTAAAAATGTTGTAAAAGAAAAGACAAAGAAAGAATTCCCACAAGATGTTTATAAACAACTTGATGGTGCAATATCTGCTGTTTTTTTATCTTGGCAAAGCCATCGTGCTAAAGTGTATAGAAAACTAAATCATATACCAGATGATTGGGGTACCGCTGTAAATGTTCAATCAATGGTTTTTGGTAATATGGGTGACGATTGTGCAACTGGAGTAGTTTTTACTAGAGATCCATCAAGTGGAAAAAATGAAATATATGGTGAATATTTAATCAATGCACAAGGTGAGGACGTTGTTGCGGGGACAAGAACGCCTCAACATATTACAAAAAAAGCAAGGATTAATTCTGGTGGAAAAGAATTATCGATGGAAGAAACTATGCCAAAAGTATTTAAACAACTTAAAAAAATTTTATCTACTTTAGAAAAGCACTACAAAGATATGCAAGATGTTGAGTTTACTGTAGAGAATAAAAAACTTTGGATGCTTCAAACTAGATCTGGAAAAAGAACAGCAAAATCAGCAGTTAAAATTGCAGTAGATATGGTAAAAGAAAAACTAATTTCTAGAAAAGAAGCTATTTTAAGAATTGATCCAAATTCTTTGGATACACTTCTTCATCCAACCTTAGATGAAAAAAGTGAAATAGAGGTAATAGCAAAAGGATTGCCCGCATCTCCAGGTGCAGTTAGTGGAAAGGTAGTCTTCTCATCAGAAGAAGCCGAAAGGCTTAATGGAATGATGCAAAATACTATTTTGGTAAGAGTTGAAACATCACCAGAAGATATTCACGGAATGCATGCAGCTAAAGGAATTTTAACTTCCAGGGGAGGAATGACAAGTCATGCTGCAGTTGTTGCAAGGGGTATGGGAAGACCATGTATTTCTGGATCTAGTGAAATTAGTATAGATTATGAAAATAAACTATTTAAAACTGATCGAATTAAAGTCACAGAAGGAGAGATCATTACAATTGATGGATCTACTGGAAGAATAATATTAGGAGAGGTTCAAACAGTAAAACCTGAGATATCAGGAGACTTTTCAAAATTAATGAGTTGGGCTGATAGTTTTAGAAAACTCAAAGTAAGAACCAATTCTGAAACTCCAGTAGATACTAAAGCTGCAAGAGATTTTGGTGCAGAGGGTATTGGACTTTGTAGAACAGAACATATGTTTTTTGATGAAGATAGAATTATGTCTGTAAGAGAAATGATACTCTCTAAGACTACAACTGATAGAAATAAAGCTTTAGCAAAACTTTTACCTCACCAAAAAAAAGATTTTATAGAAATATTTAAAATTATGAATGGTCTTCCTGTAACTGTCAGACTATTAGACCCACCATTACATGAATTTTTACCAAAATCCGAAAAAGAAATTAAAGATGTTTCAAATTCACTTGGTTTAGCTGTTACTGAAATAGAGTCACGAATAGGGGAATTACATGAGCATAACCCAATGTTGGGACATAGGGGTTGTAGATTGGCTATTTCTTTTCCTGAGATTTACGAAATGCAATGTAGAGCAATTTTTGAAGCTATAATTGAATGCAAGAATAAAAAAATTAAATCAATTATTCCAGAAATTATGATCCCCTTAGTTTCTACAGAAGCTGAAATACAAATAATGAAAAATTTGGTTGATAAAGTTGCAAATCAAGTAAAAGCAGAAAATAAAACAAAAATAGATTACCTTGTGGGCACAATGATTGAATTACCAAGAGCCGCAATAAAAGCTCAAGATATAGCCAAACATGCTGACTTTTTTAGTTTTGGAACAAATGATTTAACACAAACAACATTTGGTATTAGTAGAGATGATAGTGGTAAATTTTTAAATGATTATATTGAGAATAAAATATTTGATATCGATCCATTTGTATCAATTGATGAAGGGGTGGGAGATTTAATTGAAATTGCTACTTTTAAGGGAAGAAAGCAAAATAAAAAACTTAAATTGGGAATTTGTGGGGAACATGGCGGAGATCCAAAAAGTATTAATTTTTGTTCAACCACAGGTCTTAATTATGTTTCTTGCTCACCTTACAGAGTTCCAGTTGCAAGGCTTGCAGCCGCACAAGCACAATTAAAAAAATAATTTAAATTTCTAATTTTAAATCAATCGCGGAAATACTATGTGTTAAACGTCCAATAGAAATTCTATTTATACCAGCTGATGCAATTTTTCTTATATTTTTTAAATTTACATTTCCGGATGCTTCAGTTTCATATTTATTCTTTACTAGCTGAACACCTTTTCTTAAATTTTTTACATTCATATTATCAAATAAAACAGTATCAAATTTCAAATCTAATATTTTTTTCAACTGATTTAAATTATCTACTTCAACAGTAATTTTTTTTCTATTTTTTTTTGCTTTAATAATTAATTCTCTTAAATTTGTATGGGCAATGTGATTATCTTTAATTAAGAATTCATCACTTAAATTAAAACGATGGTTGTTTCCTCCACCCAGATTAACTGCATATTTTTGAATGGCTCTTAGACCTGGTATGGTTTTTCTTGTGCAACAAATTTTCGTATTTTTTCTAACTTTATTGACATACTTATTTGTTTGAGTTGCTATACCTGAAACATGAGATAAAAAATTTAAAGCTACTCTCTCTCCAGTTAAAATATTCTTAACATTTCCTATAATTTCTGCAATTACCTGTTTTTTTTTAACTTTCGATCCTTCTTTTTTTTTAATTTTAAATAATATTTTTTTATCAACTATTCTAAAAGTTTGTTTTGCTAATTCTAAGCCACCAATTATGCAGCTTGAATTTGATACAATTTTTGCTTTTATTTTATTTGTGTTATTTAAAAGTTTTGAGGTTATGTCTCCAGAGGGGTAGAGATCTTCTTTTAAAGCCTCTTTACAAATTTTATATATATATTTTTTTGATAGTTTTATTTTAGACACAGAATTTATCTGCCAATCTCTGCCATTCTTTCTACTGATTTTCTTGCTTTCTCAATAGTCTCTCTACTCATTAAGATCTCATTAGTTTCATTTTCAAGGCAATCTAAAACTTTTGGAAGAGTTATTCTTTTCATGTGTGGACATAAATTGCATGGTCTTATGAATTGAACATTAGGGTTATCGATTTGAACATTATCGCTCATTGAGCACTCAGTAACCATCATTACTTTTTTAGGCTGATTATCTTTGACATATTTTATCATTCCACTTGTTGACCCTGCAAAATCACTAGCTTTAATGACGTCGGGAGGACATTCGGGATGTGCTATAATTTTAATTCCTGGATTATTTTTTCTTATTTCATTAATTTCCTCGTCATTGAATTGTTCATGAACTTCACAAGTACCTTTCCATGAAATTATTTCAACATCTGTTTGCGATGCAACATATTTTGCAAGATAATCGTCTGGAAGGAAGATAACTTTTTTAACACCTAATGAGTTTACAATTTTAACAGCATTTGCTGATGTACAGCATACATCTGTTTCAGCTTTTACATCTGCAGATGTATTAACATAGGATACAACAGGAACTCCTGGATATTTCTTTTTAAGCTCTCTTACATCTTTACCTGTAATGGATGATGACAAGGAGCAACCCGCTCTCATGTCAGGTAAAAAAACTTTTTTTTCTGGGCACATTAATTTCGCGGTCTCAGCCATAAAATGTACTCCACACATTATAATTATATCAGCTTTTGTTTTTGCAGCCTCAACTGCTAAAGCAAGTGAGTCAGCTGAAAAGTCCGAGATGCCATGATAAATTTCTGGGGTCTGATAGTTATGTGCAAGTATAACTGCATTCTTTTCTTTTTTTAATTTATTAATTTTGTAAATATATGGAGCATGAACAGCCCATTCAATTTCTGGCATAGTTTTAGAAATTTTCTTATAAATTGTATCTGTGGCTTTTTTTATTTCCGAATTAAGTTCCATATATCAAATCTATCAACTTGAAAGATAATTGTCATTCACTTATTCTGCCGCATAAATGCGGTCATGCTGAAATTGGTAGACAGGCACGGTTGAGGGCCGTGTGAGCCTAGCTCATGTGAGTTCAAGTCTCACTGACCGCACCAAAATTAGGAAAAGGCCTTTAATAACAATTTGAAGGAAAAGAAAATATGAATTTTTATAAGTTTATTTTCAAAATCTTTGTAATCTTTATCTAATTTTTTAGATTTAAAAAATAAGCCTGTAAAAATATATTTCAAAATGATTAAAAATCGATGAAATACAAAATTTAAACTATTTAAAAAATTTTTTCTTGAAATCATAGTTTTTTCTATTTCAAAATAATATTTACATTTATCATAAAGCCTTTGATAGTTTATATCTAACGGAAATATGATTGAAGCATCTTCAATTTTTTTTTTTGTTAAATATTTATTATTTGGTATTACTCTTTCATGAACAGGTTTTACAAATGTCTTTATGTTGGATTTATAAAATAATCTTTCTTGATAGTTCGGATAAAATATAGTTTTTTGGGTAATTATTTTATTTTTATGCATAGGAAATCTTCCAAGTAAAAACGAGTAATATTTTTTTTTTGATGTTTGAGATTTGGAGTAAAAGTCAATTTTTTTTAAAGCTGTTCTTTTAAGAAACTCATCAGAATCTAAAAACAAAACAAGCTCGTTTTTTGATAATTTTAAAATATATTTTCTTAATTTTGAAAAATCTCTTATTTTATTGTTATTAAATTTAAATTGTTTTGGTTGTTGTTTGATTTTACATTTGAATTTCTTTGCAATTTTTAAAGTATCATCTTTACTCCCACCATCAATAATTAAAATTTCGTTAAATTTTTTTACACTATTAAGGCAACGATTAAGATATTTTTCACTATTAAAAGTAAGTATACCAACAGTTGCTTTTATCATATTTGATTGACACATTAATACAGTAATTTAATTTAAATTAAATCTATAATTTTTTAATACTTAATGTAAAATAATTGTCTAATTAAGAAAATAATACATGATTAATTTTAAAAGAAAAAGAAGAGCTTATATAATGCCTATTCTTAAATCTATAAGAAAATTTCTTAATACTTTAAAAAGATATGCTTTTCCTACCTATAGACAATATTTAACCGTTTATGATTTTTATAAAGAGGAACAAATTAAAAAATGTTATGAACATTTTAAAGAATATTTAAAGTCTGCTGTTTTACTAAATTCCGAGAATATTAGAGTTCATGCAATTAACGAAGCAAACGAGAATGATAAAGATCCAAATAATTATTATTTAGAATTTGGTGTATTCAGCGGTTCGTCAATAAATTTCTTTTCCAAAAAAATAAACAAAAAAATTTATGGTTTTGATTCATTCGAGGGTTTAAAGGAAGACTGGTTAGGCACAACTGTAATTAAAGGAACTTTTGATTTAAAAAAAAAAATTCCAAAGCTAAATAGTAATGTTGTACCTATATCTGGATGGATACAAGATACACTTCCTATTTTTATTGAAGAAAAAAAACCCAAAATCAACTTTGTACACATGGATGTTGATACTTACGAAACTACAAAATTTGTATTAGAAAGAATAAAGCCTCATTTAATAAAAGGTGCCATCATTTTATTTGATGAGCTTTATAATTTTGAAGGTTGGGACGTTGGTGAGTATAAAGCGTTAACAGAAGTTTTTGATGAAAAGGATTATAAATTTATATCTTTTTCTACAGACACATCTCAGGCAGCTATAAAAATTTTGGCCTAATTTTTTATCCAATCTGGTTTAAAAAATTTAATTACAGCTTTTTTGCAATTATAATTTTTTGAAAAATCAAAAGTATTATTTTCTGTTTTAATTAGACCAAACGGGAAGGCATTACTTATCAGTATTTTTCCTAATTTGTTATTTTCAAAAAATATATCCTCATTTACATTTATGCTCCCTTTTAGAACTTCAAAAGCAAGAAGTCTTTTAGAAAGTTTATTTTTTAATTTTATTCTAGCGGTATTTTCTTGACCAACATAGCAACCTTTTTTAAAATCAATCCCATTTAGCTCTTCGAAATTACACTCAATTCCAAAAATTTTATCTTTTAAATTTTTGCATTCAATTTGAGGTATTCCTAATTTATGACTTAATGAATAATATTTTTTTGGTTCTGCTGGTTTTAAATTTAGTTTTTTTATGGATAAATAAAGTTTTTCAAGATTAATAACTAATCTTGCACCTAGTTTTTTATTTCGCGGATCAAGAAATAAAGTATCTTCTCTAAACTTTATAGTATTTCCTTCAATATCTTGAGTATTTTTAAGACTTAAAAATTTGTCTCTACTCAATACTGCAACAATAAATTCATTACTTAAATCCAAAATTTCAACTTTTGATCTTAGCTTATAAATATTTAATTTCTTAAATAGATCGAATACTTGACTTTTTTCACAGTCTAAAAAGAAACCGTTTTTGTGTTTAATTATTATAAAATCAAATAAATATTTCCCTTGTGGGGTTAATAAAGATGAAAAAATAGTTGACTTATCTGTGATTTTTTCAACATCATTAGATACAATATTTTGAAGAAATTTTTTTGCATCAACTCCATTAATAAAAACTAATCCTCTATCCTCTAAAGTGTAAATATCGTTTAAATTCATAATTGCTAATAAATTAATAATAATATAATTACTTTTAGAAATAATGTTAGACCTAATAATTAAAAATGGCTCTTGTTTTATAGATGGTAATCTAAAACAACAAGATATTGGCATCAAAAATAGCAAAATTGTAAAAATTGATAAATTAAAAGAAGATGCCAAAGAAATTTATGATGCCGAAAATTTATTAGTATTGCCAGGTTGCATTGATACTCAAACTCATTTTAGGGAGCCAGGATCAACAGATACTGAGGATTTACATTCAGGAAGTAGAGCCGCAATCGTAGGGGGTATAACAGCTGTATTCGAAATGCCTAATACTAATCCACCAACTTCAAATAAAAAAGAATTTCAAAGAAAACTAGATCTTGCAAAAAATAGAATGTATTGCAATTATGCTTTTTATTTTGGTGCAACGGCAGATAATGCAGATGATTTGGCTGATTTAAAAAATTTAGAGGGTTGTTGTGGTATCAAACTTTTTGCTGGTTCCTCAACAGGAAATTTATTAGTTGCCAAAGAAAAAGATATTGAAGAAGTTTTTAAAAATAGCTCTAAAGTTGTAGCAGTTCACTCTGAAGATGAGGAAATTTTAAATATTAATAAAAAATTAATTAAAAATGGTGATGTACACTCTCACCCTATCTGGAGAAGTGTCGAATGTGCTATGTCTTCCACTAGAAGAATTGTAAGAATAGCTGAAAAGTATAATAAAAAAGCTCATGTTCTTCATATAACTACAAAAGAAGAAATTGATTTTCTATCACAACACAAGGGTAACATTACTTTTGAAATTACTCCTCAGCACTTAACAATTTATGCACCAGACTGTTATAATAAACTTGGAACATATGCACAGATGAATCCACCTATCAGAGATAAATCACATTATGATAGACTATGGTATGCAGTAAAAAATAATTTAAATGATACTATTGGTTCAGACCATGCGCCCCATTTAAAAATAAATAAAGATAAAAAATATCCTAATTCGCCATCAGGAATGCCAGGAGTTCAAACTCTTATGCCGGTTATGTTAAATCATATAAATGACGGAAAGTTATCGCTTAATCAATTGGTAAAACTAGTGTGTGAAAATCCAGTAAAAATTTTTGGAATACAGAATAAAGGATTTATTAAAGAAGGTTATGATGCTGATTTTACAATTGTAGATATGAATAAAAAAATAATTATTAAAAATGAAAATATTGAGAGTAAATGTGGATGGTCACCCTTTAATGAAGTTGAGTTTAAAGGAACGCCAGTAGCAACTATAATTGCAGGTAAAACGAAAATGAAAGATGGTAAAATTTTAGGTGAACCTGATGGTACCACTTTAAAATTTAGTTAATTTTTCCCACAAAACTATTTACGAGAATTACACCAATAACAATTAAAAATAATCCTGCAATTGCCTGCCAAGCTAACGTTTGTTTAAAAAATATATAACCCAATATTGCAATTGTAAATATTCCAAGTCCACTCCATGTTGCATAAACAATAGCTATTGGAAGTTTATTCACAACAAAAGTTAAAAGATAAAATGCTGTTAAGTAAAATACAGCAAGCGCAAAAGTTGGAACAAATTTTGTGAAATTTTGTGAAACTGGTAGTAACATGGTACCAGCCACTTCACAAAATATAGCACCAATTAAAAATAAATAAGTTTTAAGCACTTTTTATAATATTATTTTTTATTAAATCTTCTTTAATCTCATCTAATATAGCTGGATCATCTATTGTTGGTGGCATTTTATATTCAACATTATCTGCAATTTTTCTAATTGTGCCTCTTAAAATTTTACCTGATCTAGTTTTTGGAAGTCTTTTAATTACTATTGCAACTTTGAAAGCAGCTACTGGTCCAATCTTATTTCTTACCATTTGAATACATTCCTTAGAAATAGTTTCGTTATCTTTATCAACACCAGCCTTTAAAACAATTAAACCTATAGGTAATTGTCCTTTTAATTTATCAGCTATTCCAAGAACTGCGCATTCAGCAACTGATTGATGTTCAGATAATACCTCTTCAATTGCACCAGTAGATAATCTATGGCCTGCAACATTTATAATGTCATCTGTTCTAGACATGATCCAGATATATCCATCTTCATCAATGTGTCCGGCATCGTAAGTTTGGTAATATCCCTCGTAGTTAGACATATAGTTTTCTTTATATCTTTGATCTGCATTCCAAAGAGTTGGAAAAGTTCCAGGTGGCAAAGGCAGCTTAACAACTATATCACCCATTTCATTAGGTTTTGCTAAAGTTTTATCAGACTTAATAATTTTTACGTTATAACCAGGCACTGCTTTACAAGCTGAGCCATATTTTGTTTTCATCATTTCAATACCTGTACAATTTGAACTAATAGCCCAACTAGTTTCTGTTTGCCACCAGTGGTCAATCACAGGTACTTTCAATAAATTTTCTGCCCATTTAATTGTATCCGGATCTGCTCTCTCCCCAGCTAAAAATAATGACTTAAAATTACTTAAGTCATATTTTGAAAAAAATTTTCCATCCGGATCTTCTTTTTTTATTGCCCTAAAAGCAGTTGGTGCTGTGAATAGAGATTTTATTTTGTAATCAGAAATAACTCTCCAAAAAACACCAGCATCAGGAGTTCCAACAGGCTTACCTTCAAATAATAAAGTAGTACATCCTTTAAACAATGGTGCATAAACTATATAAGAATGTCCAACAATCCATCCAATGTCACTTGCTGACCACCAAACATCATCTTGATCTATGTTATAAATGTTTTTCATAGTCCACTTAAGAGCTACGATATGACCACCAATATCTCTCACAATTCCCTTTGGAATACCTGTCGTCCCCGATGTATAAAGAATATAAGCATAATCATTTGAGTTCATCTCTACACAATCCGTATCTTTTGCATTCTGAAGACTTTCATCCCAACTAATTTCTAAGGGTGCATTTAATTTAATCTCGTGATCTTTTCTTTGATAAAAAATAACCTTATCTAATTTATGTTTAGCTAATTTGAGCGCTCCATCAACTAATGGCCTATATTCAACAGTTCTTCCAGGCTCAAAACCACATGAAGCCGTAATCAATATTTTTGCTTTACTATCATCAATACGACTTGCTAATTCATTTGAGGCAAATCCTCCAAAAACTACTGAGTGTATTGCTCCAATTCTACCACAAGCTAACATTGCTACCACTGCTTCTGGCACCATTGGCATATATATAACTACCCGATCCCCTTTAGCAATACCTTGATTTTTAAGAGCACCTGCGAACTTAGAAACTTTATTTTTTAATTCTTTAAAAGTGAACTTTGACTTGTTCCCAGTGATTGGACTATCGTAAATTAATGCAGTTTTGTCTCCTAAACCATTTTGAATGTGCAAGTCTAGAGCATTATAGCAAGTGTTAGTAACCCCGTCCTCATACCATTTATAAAAAGGAGGGTTAGCTTTGTTTAAAATTTTGGTTGGCTTCTTAAACCAGAAGATATCATCGGCTACCTCTCTCCAAAATTCATCAGGTTTTTCTATTGATTTATCGTAAATCTCTTTAAAATTCATAATTTACTTAATTGATTCAAAATTGCTTTAATTGCTTGATATTTAAGCAACAAGTTGCATTTAATTTCAAAAAGCCAATAAAATCAACATAAATAAGAGGTAAAAAAGTCTTCAATAAACTAACTTAATTTGGTAATTAACCCCTTAACTTTGGCAGTCTAATAAACTGCTATAGTTTATATAAACTATAAAAACTAACTAAAGAGGGAGTTTTTTATGAAAAAACTTAAATTGTTTGCATTAGCAGCTGTAGCTCTATTGGGCTTCTCAGGTGCAGCAAACGCAGAGGCAGTCCTTCTTGCATCTGATGACTTTGTTGGAATTTCTTTTTGGATAATTTCAATGGGTATGTTAGCTGCTACAGCATTCTTTTTCTTGGAAAGAGGATCAGTAGCTGCTGGATGGAAAACATCAGTAACAGTAGCAGGACTAGTAACTGGTATTGCATTCATTCACTATGTTTACATGAGAGGTGTATGGGTTCAAACAGGTGATTCACCAACAGTATATAGATATATTGACTGGTTAATTACTGTACCATTACAGATGATAGAATTTTATTTAATTCTAGCAGCTGTGAGAAAAGTATCAGGTAACATCTTCTGGAGACTATTAATTGGATCTCTAGTAATGTTAATCGGAGGTTACTTAGGAGAAGCAGGTTACATCAACGCAATGCTTGGTTTCATTATCGGTATGGCTGGATGGATCTACATCTTATATGAAGTATTCTCTGGTGAAGCTGGTAAAATGGCAGCTAAAAGCGGTAACAGAGGATTAAGTACTGCATTTGGTGCTATGAGAATGATCGTTACAGTAGGTTGGGCAATTTACCCACTAGGTTATGTATTTGGTTACTTAACAGGTGGTGTAGACGCTAACACACTTAACGTGATCTATAACTTAGCAGACTTTATTAACAAGATCGCATTTGGTCTTGTAATTTGGAGTGCAGCTGTTTCTCAGCCAGGAGCTAGAAGAGCATAATAATAACTGAAGTTATTTAAATAGGGCGATATGTTTTCATATTGCCCTATTTTTTTTTGTCCTTATAAATATGATTAATGCCTAAAATTACTTACATAGAAAATAACGGTAAATCCCATACTGTTGAAGTCGATAAAGGTTTAACAGTTATGGAAGGCGCTGTGCAAAATAATATATCTGGAATTGATGCAGATTGTGGAGGAAGTATGGCTTGTGCTACATGCCATGTTTATGTCAAAGAGGAATGGTATAATAAGATTAATGAAAAATCTGAAGGAGAAGATGATATGTTAGATCAGGCACACAATCCAAATAAATTTAGTAGGCTAAGCTGTCAAATTTCAGTTACTGATGAAATTGATGGATTGGTAGTTGATCTTCCAGAAAAACAATGATTAAGACTGATGCATTAATTATTGGAGCAGGCCCAACTGGTTTATTCACCGCACACCAGTTAAATATAATTGGGCTAAAATGTGAAGTTGTAGATAATTTAGATAAAATTGGAGGACAGTGTATTGAGCTTTATCCAGATAAGCCTATTTATGATATACCGGCAGTTCCGGAATGCACCGGAGAAGAATTAACTAACAATTTGATAAATCAACTAAAACCTTTTGATGTTAATTTTCATTTGAATGAGAGAGTTGAAGAAGTTAAAAATGAAAATGGTCACTGGTATGTAAAAACAAATAATGAAACCGTTTTTTCTACACCAAATGTTATTATTGCAGGTGGAGTAGGTTCGTTTGAGCCAAGAAAATTTACACCAAAGGAATGTGAACAATACGAGGGGAAGTCAATTTTTTATTCAATTAAAGATAAAAATATTTTTAAAGATAAAATAGTATCAATTTTTGGAGGTGGTGATAGTGCTTTAGATTGGGCTGTTGAATTATCTGCAAACTCAAATGTAAATCTTATACATAGACGTGATGAATTCAGAGGAGCTCAATCCACATTAGATAAAGTTTATGAGCTTGAAAAAGAGGGTAAAATTAATTTATTTACAAAATATCAATTAAAAATTCCTAAAGGCAAAGGAAAGCTTGATAGTATTGATATTCAACATGAAAACAAAGAAATAAAAAACCTTAAAACTGACTACGTTTTGGGCTTTTTTGGCTTAATAATGCAGCTTGGACCAATTGCAAACTGGGGATTAAATTTGAATAAAAAGACAATTGAAGTAGATACTGAAAAGTTTGAGACAAACCAAAAAGGTATTTATGCAGTAGGTGATATTTGCTCATATCCAGGTAAATTAAAATTAATTTTATCAGGTTTTCACGAGGGAGCTTTAGCAGCTAGAGCATGCTTTAAATTAGCTAGACCAAATGAAAAATATAGATTTGAATTTACAACATCCTCATCAAGTATATTAAAGAGACTTGGTAAAAAGAGTGATTGAATTATTTACAGCTGACACTCCTAACGGAAAAAAAATAAGTATAATGTTAGAAGAAATTAAATTCGATTATAAAGTTACTAAAGTAGATTTAGGCAAGGGTGAACAATTTAAACCAAACTTTAGAAAAATTAGCCCTTTTAGCAAAATACCAGTTATCATAGATCATGAAAATGAGGAAAAAATTTTCGAGTCTGGTGCAATATTAATTTATCTAGCTGAAAAAAGTAAAATGTTTTATGAAAATAAAGATAGATTAAAAATAAACCAATGGCTTATGTCACAAATGGGATATGTAGGACCAATGATTGGTCAGCATCACCAGTTTCATCATTACAATCCTGGAAAAAGTAAGTTCGGTGAAGAGCGATATTTTAAAATAACAAAATCAATATACAATGATTTAGATGAAAGACTTTTACACTCAAAATTTTTAGCAGGAGATAATTATTCAATAGCAGACATAGCGACTTGGCCCTGGATAGCCAGACATAAATGGCATGATATTGGTCTCAAAAAATTCAAAAATTTAACCAGGTGGTATTTAGAAATTTCAAAACGAGATGCTGTGAAAAAGGGTTATGAGTTTATGAAACAAGGAGATAAGATTCCCCTACCATAAATTTATGGAAAAAAATTATAAAAATTATTTTAAATATTATCTTATTTCAATATCCGTGTTTGCTTTTATATGGTTATATTTAAAACATGGAGTAGGTAATGACTCCACTATTTCAGAATGGATAATTAATTATCAAGGGGGTTTTACAAGAAGAGGTTTGCCAGGTGAAATAGCTTTTCATATAGCGCAAATTTTTGACTTAAAATTAAGATTTGTAATTCTATTGATGCAAATAATTTTTTACGGACTTTATTTACTTTTAATTTACAAATTTTTTAAAACAATAAAGTTAAATGGAATTATTTTATTTAGTTTGTTTACACCGATCTTTTTAATTTACCATATTGCTGAATTAGAAGTTTTGGCGAGAAAAGAATTATTTTTATTTATTGGTTATATTTGGTTCTACAATATATCTTCAAAGGAAAGTAATACAAAAAATTCAATATTATGGATAATTTTTATTTTACCGTTAATTTCTATTTTATACGAACCGGCAATATTTTACTACACATTCTTTGCAGCTACAGTATTACTAAAAATGAAAAATGAAAATTTAATTAAAATTTTTATAGTAATATTTATTATTTTTATACCATCGATTATCGTTTCTTATTATAGTGCGTTTCATATTATTTCTAAAGATGGTTTTGAAATTATGAAATCATCCTTAATGAATAATTTTGGTGAAGCTTGCTATATGTCCTGTGGACTAATGGATACAAAAAGAGAAGCAATTGTACATATCAAAGCAACAATAAGTAAATTAACTGAGAAAGAATTTAGTGTTTACACGTATTTATTTAGATATTTTTTGATTATGTTAATTGGGTCCGCTCCGTTATTACTGCTTATTAAAAATTCTGAGCTAATTAAAAAAATATTTAATTTTAAGAAACTAGTTTTAATTTTTATAATTTTAAATATTTTTGTACCAATACACTGGTTAATGTTTATTGATTGGGGAAGAGCAGTTAATATAACTTATGTCTCATCACTATTATTCTTTTTTTACTTATTTAAGAACAATTTTATAAAAATAAACTTTAAAATAATTGATGAAAACACTTTTAAAATAACCAACAATTTACAAAAAATACTTAAAATTAAATCAAAGAGTATTTTAGTAATATTTTTTTTAGTTTATGCATTCGGCTGGAGTCCGCCGACATTGCTATCAGCTGATGTTAATTCATTCCCCGGATATAGAATACCTTATAAAACATCAAAATTCTTATATTTGAATTATTTTAGGGATTGAAACGAAATTAAAAAATTATTGAAAATTTGAAGAAATTGAAAAATGGAATATTTTAATAAGAATTAATTAATCGTCTGCATAAACTTTTTCTTCTTTCTCATGCTTCTCTTGCGCAGCAATACATAAGGTTGCAACAGGTCGTGCCATTAATCTCTTTAATCCTATCGGCTCAGCTGTTTCTTCACAAAATCCGTAAGTCCCCTCTTTTATCCTTCGTAAGGCAGAGTCTATTTTAGATATAAGTTTTATTTGCCTATTTATTGCTCTCATTTCAACATTTTTTTCAGTGTATGAGCTTGCTTGATCAACAATGTCTGCTGATGTACTATTATCGTCGAGAGAGCTATTATATAGGGCCTCGTTATTTGATTTAACCAAATCTTTCTTCCACTCTAATAATTTATTTTTAAAAAAGGCTTTATGCTTTTCGCACATATACTTTTCGGTGCTTTTAGGTATATAATTTTTTGATATCTTAACCATTTTACAATTCGAACGGTCGAAAGTATATTCAGCAATTATTTAGTGTCAAGAATGCTTTAATTGTATAAATTCAAGCAAATGTTTAATTTTAGAAAAAATACATTAAGTTATTTTTATATTTTCTTATTTATTCATCTTTTTATTTGGACATTGATTCCTTCGATTACAAATAACAATTTACCACTCGATACTATTGAGGCGCTAGGTTGGGGAAGTAATTTAGATTGGGGATTTGAAAAACATCCTCCTGCAAGTGCTTTTTTTGTAGAGTTATTTTATTTTTTATTTGGAAGTCAAGATTGGGCCTATTATTTACTTAGTCAGATATTTGTAATTTTTTCATTTTTTATAGTATTTCAATTTAGTGAAAAAATATTTAATAATAAGACTTTAAGCTTTCTATCAGTAATACTACTAGAAGGTATATATTTCTATAATTTTACTACACCAGAATTTAACGTTAATGTTTGTCAACTACCTTTTTGGTCATTAACTGTTTTTTATGCTTGGAAAATATTTGATGATAAAAAAATTAATATTTATGATTGTTTTTATTTAGCTATCTTTGCTGCTATTGGGTTCCAATCTAAGTATTTATTTATCTATTTATTGGTTTCAATTTTTATTTTATTTTTTTATCAAATTGTAATTTTAAAAGAGAGAAAATTTGATTTTAAATACTTAGTATCTATTGAAGTATTTTTTATTCTTTTAGTTCCTCATTTAGTTTGGTTATTTAACAACGATTTTATTACAATTAAATATGCTTTTTCCAGAGCAGGACTCGAAGAAGTTAATTACATAAACCATTTAAAATTTCCGATCATCTTTTTAATTAAACAAATTTTAATTTTATTGCCGGTTTTAATAATGATATTTTTAATTTTAAAAAAAATTAAAATTAATTTAAATTTAAATGACAGAAAATTATTATTTTTATTAATTGTTAATATATTACCAATTTTACTTGTGATTTTGACATCAATAATAACTGGTTCTAAAATTAGAACGATGTGGATGACACCGTTTTATTTATTCTTTGGAACATTATTAATTTATATTTTCCAAAATTATATAGAAATGGAAAAAAATAAAAATTTTATAATTGTTTTTGTATTTATTTTTTTACTTTCACCAATAAGCTATGGAACAGTCTCTTTGCTAAAAGACGATAAAAGAACAGACTATCCAGGAAAAGAAATTGCTATTGAAATTGAAAAAAAATGGAATTCTGAATTTAAAGATCCTATAGACGTAGTTTTAGGCGATGAATGGACAGCAGGAAACTTGTCATATCATTTAAAGTCACGCCCAGCATGGGAAGGAATTGTAGATAAAAGTAAATTAGATAGTTATAATAAGTATATTTGTTTAGAGAAAGTTTGTGTTGGAGTAAAATGAATAAATTTTTCGATACTAAATTAAAAAAAACTCTTTTTATCATAGTTGTAATAGCTATTATAGAAATTTCAGGCCATGGAATTTTTGTATCTTTAATAAGATTTTTAAATTCTGTTAATTAATTTTATGAAAATCAAAATATTGATACCTATCTATAATGATTGGAATTCGGTTAAACTTTTAATTAATAATATTGATAAAGTTGTTACAGATATAGATGGTAATTTTTCAGTTATAATTATTAATGATGCATCTACACAAAAAAAACCAGATGATTTTCCAAGTTTTAAAAATTTAAAATCAGTCAAAATTATTAATATGATTAATAATCGTGGTCACGGAAGATGTAATGCAGCAGGGCTAAAATATATTTATGAAAAAGAGGATTTTGACTATGTTATTCCTATGGATGGAGATGGAGAAGATAGACCAGAAGAAATACCTCAATTTGTCGAAAAAATTTTAAAAAATCCAGATATTCCAGTAGTGGGCAAAAGAGTAAAAAGATCAGAGAACAATGTATTTAAATTTTGTTACGAAATTCATAAAATTTTAACTTATTTATTTACAGGAAAACTAATTAGGTTTGGTCATTTTACTTGCATTTCAAAAAGTGTAGTAAAAAAAATGATAAATGAAAAAGCCACATGGAACTGCTATTCGGCATCCTTAGTCAAGATTACTAAAATTAGAGACTCAATTCCATCAATTAGAGGCAAAAGATATTTTGATTTATCAAAGATGAGTTTCTATAATTTAATTGTCCATTCATTCTCAATAATAAGTGTATTTAAAATGAATGTTTTAATTCGATCTATTGGATTTGTAATTTTGTACACTTTTATTATTCAAAACAATATCTCTATAATTACCTCAATTCCTATAGTTTTAGTAATTATTTTTGTTATTGCAATTTTCAAGTTATCCAAAAGAGAGAATATGGAAGAATACAACAAGTGTCTCGACAATATTTCAAATATAGAAGTTTTTGAAAAATCCTAAATTTTATTAAATAGCTCTTATTTTTGGTAGACAGTAAAAATCTGCAGTATCTATTTTTGAAGAATGTTCTCTTCTCATATTCCATTTTTTATGAACGCCTGCACTTGCAAGACTTAAAGTAGATCTACCATATCTATAGTTTGTATTGTCAATTGATTTCATTAAACTATTTATTTTTAAGTCTTTTTCAGATGAAAATAAATTTTTCTTTCCATCTGAATTTGATAATCCTGTAAGCATTACCCCTGCTTTTTGATATCTATAACCATTTCTAAAAATACCTTCTAATATGGATACCGCAGCCTTAACGGTTTCAATACTATTATTTGTAGCTATCGGGAAATCAATAGTTTTTGAATTTGAATAATATCCAAAGTTTCTTTGAAAAGGGCTGGTCCTAACAAATACAGTAATTGATTTTGCAACTAAAGACTCGGACCTGATTTTTTCTGAGGCATTTAAGCAATAATTTGCAACCGCCTCTCTTAATTCTTGAAAATTTTCTACTCTTTTTCCAAATGATCTTGATACGACACAACTTTTTCTTTTAGTTGCAGTTGTTTCTAAATCTATACAAGGAATACCTCTTAATTCCATTGCAGTTCTTGAGCTTAAAACATTAGAGCATTTTTTAATCCATGTATTAGATTTGTTTTTAAGTTGTTTGGCATTATAAATACCATTTTTTTGATAAAATTTAGTTAATTGTCTTCCAACTCCCCAAACATCATTTATTTCTACTTTTTCTAATATTGAGTCAATATTTTCTATCCCAATCAAACTTGTAACACCTGATTGCTTTTTTTTTGCTATATGGTTTGCAACTTTACTTAAAGTCTTAGTTTTTGCTATTCCAATGCTAGTTGGTATACCAGTCCACTGTAAAACAGTGTTTCTAATCTCTCTACCAACTTCTTCAACTTCTTGATCAGAAAAGTTTGATAAATCCATAAATGCTTCATCAATTGAATAAACTTCTATATCGGAATTAAATCTCTTAAGTGTTCGCATAACTCTTCTTGATAGGTCTCCGTATAGTGAATAATTTGATGAAAATACATTTACATTATTTTTTATGATTATATTTTTTGCTTTAAAATAAGGCTCACCCATTTTAATACCTAAAGCTTTCGCTTCATTAGATCTTGAAATAATACAACCATCATTATTAGATAAAACTACGACAGGCTTTTTTCTTATTTTTGGGTTAAATAACCTTTCACAGGATACATAAAAAGAATTACAATCAACAAGTGCTATTTTTCTAGTAAACTGAGTGGATGACATAAGTTACAACTCCCCAAATGAAAATATCTTCTTCTTCGTTAATTAAAATTCTATCTTTAAAGTTTTTTGACCCAGATGTTAAAAATTTTTTATCTCTTTCTTGAACAAAACTTTTAACAACTAATTCGTCATGTACATTTGCAATAACAGTTGAAAAATTTCTAGGTGTTAAACTTTTATCAACAACTAATATGTCACCGTCATTAATACCAACATCTGTCATTGATTTTCCTTGAACTCTAATTACAAAAGTTGCTGGAACATTTTTTATTAAGTGCACATTTAGATCAATATCTTCTTCGATATAATCAGTAGCAGGAGATGGAAAACCAGCTCCAGCTTTATGTAAATAATAAGGTATAGTTAGCTTCATAAATGTTCTTATTTTGTTCTTATTAGTATAACACTTATTTAATAGTGTCAAATAAGTTGTATTTTGAGTCTGTAACTGAATCAAAAGTGAATCAAAACGTGAACATCGAAAACTATATAGTGTATAGTTGTGGATAACTATCACTAAAAGTGGAATTAAAATAAAAATGAAAAGAAATATCACATGGTGTATTCAATATAAACTTTATGAAAAAACTGTCATGTCATTGTGGGGAAGTGCAAGGAGAAATACAACTTCCTAAAGAAGGATTAAAAACTAAAAGAAGATGTAATTGTACTCTTTGTAAAAGAAAAGGAACTGTTATGACTTTTGTAGAGGTCAAAGATCTACAAATAAAAAGTGGCAGTGAACAATTAACAAAATATCAGTATCATACCAAAGTAGCTGAACATTATTTTTGTAAAATTTGTGGAATTTATACTCATCATAAAATGAGAAGTAATCCAAATATGTATGGAATTAATGCTGCATGTATTGAAGGTGTAGATCCATATAAACTAGATGATATAGAAATTTTTGATGGAATAAATCATCCTTTGGATAAAAAGAATTAATTTTTATGCATCCAGTAAACCTGTGTTACACAAAAGTAAAGAAAGACTGTATTAAATTTATATCCAGCCAAGAAACAAGAACTGAAAAATTCAGAAAAAAAGATAAAATGATTAAATCTTTTTTAATCCCAGCATGCTTTTGGTTGGCAAATAGGGTGAATAAAAAAAATACAATGATAATAGGTTTGGCAGGTGGGCAGGGTACTGGAAAAACTACTATTTCATCTTTAATTAAGATTATTTTAGAAAAATATTTTAAATTGATAGTATTTAAAATATCTATTGATGACTTTTACAAAACCAGAAAAGATAGAATGATATTAGCTAAAAAGGTGCATCCTTTACTGATGACAAGAGGTGTTCCAGGAACACATGATGTAGATTTAATTTTAAGTTTTTTTAGAAAAGTTTCAAAGAAAAGATTTTCACATTTACTATTACCAAAATTTGATAAATCAATTGATGACAGGGTAAAAAGAGATAAATGGTATAAAATTAAAAAAAAACCTAATATTGTAATATTAGAAGGATGGTGTGTAGGTTCCTCCCCACAAAAACTAAAAAATTTAAAAAAACCAATAAACACTATTGAGCGTGATGATGATCAAAAACTGAAATGGAGAAAATACGTAAATAATCAACTTAATAAAAAATATAAATCAATGTATAAATTCTTTGATTATTTTTTATATTTGAAAGCAAAAAATTTTAGTTTATTAAGAAAGTGGAGATTAAAACAAGAAAAAAAATTATATTTAAATAATAAAGGTAAAAAAAATTCAAAAATCATGAGTAACAAAGAAGTTTTAAATTTTATGATGACTTATCAAAGAATAACTGAACACATGTTTAAAGAAGCACCAAAATTTGCTTCAATCGTTTTTTCACTAAATCAAAATCATGAAATAAAAAATATTAAGTACAAAAAATGAAAAAAATAATTTTAATTTTATTTATATTTTTTAATTTATCGAATTCATATGCAATCGATTTATCCGATGCTTTATCATTAGCGTATAAAAAAAATCCTGAATTGAATGCTGAAAGAGAAAATATTAAAGCATCAAAACAAGATTTAAATATTTCTAAAAGTGAATTTTTACCATCTGTAACACTGTCTGGAACTAAAAGCAGTCAAGATACATCAAAACTAACTAATCAAGACGGTAGTAACTCAACAATTAATGATGTTAATCCAGAGACTAAATCAATCAAAATTGAGCAAAAAATCTTTCAAGGTTTTGGGGGAGTTGCAGATTATGAAAAAAATAAAATTGGCTTAGCAGTAGCTGATGCAAAACTTTTACAAGTAGAGCAAAATACTTTGCTTAAAGCTGTTGATGCATTCTCAGGGGCAATATTTGCCAATGAAAAGTATTCAATTTATCAACAAAATTTAAATTTAATTGAGAGACAAGTTGAGATGGACCAGGTGCGTCTTGATAGAGGACAAGTAACATTAGCCGATTTGGCACAATCAGAATCCTCTTTAGCAGAAGCTGAAGCTAAATTTATTCAAGCAAAAAACGATGTTGTAACTGCCAAACTTAATTATGAGACTATAATTGGCCCTATAAGTGATACTTTTCAACTGGAAAAGGATATTACTATGAATTTGAAAATTCCAACATCACTAGAAAAATCAATAAATTTGTCAAAAAACTCAAACCCAAATTTAATAATTTCAAAATTAGAATTTGAGCAATCAAAGAAAGATGTTCAAATAGCACAATCTGATTTATCACCCTCTGCATCATTATCCTTTGAGACGAAAGAAACCGATGATTTAAGTTCAACTTATGATCAACAAGATAAAGAAACTTTAGAAGCAACTATTACGTGGCCTATTTTTTCAGGAGGCAAGAATTATGCAAATTTATCAAAATCCAAAAATTTAAGAAATAGAAAACAACTTCTTTATGAAAATGCTGTAAAATTGAATGACTCGAATGTAGCAAGTGCTTGGTCAAATCTTCAGTCGTCAAAAAGTGTATTAGAAGCAGTGAAACTTCAGGTAAAGGCAGCAGAGATTGCAAACGAGGGAATAACCGCAGAATATGAAAGTGGACAAGGTAGATCAACATTAGATGTACTTCAATCTAACTCAATATTGCTAGATGCAAAAGTTAGTCTTGCAAAATCTGAAAGAGATTACCTTCTATCACAATTTCAACTTCTTAAATCTGTTGGGCTTTTAAATGCTCGTTATTTAACTTTTAATTAATTAAAGGCTATTTTCCTTAATAATCTTTAGGAAAATTAATTTCTTGCCAATGAGAACAAAATGTGTACATTTAATAACATGATTCGATTGTTAAAAAATGAAAAAAAAAGAGGCAAAAATGACAAAAAATAACTTAAAAGTGGTTAAATCCGCAAAAGACAAAGATTTGGAAAATAAAGAAAAAAATAAAGCATTAGACGCTGCTATCAGTCAAATTACAGATAATTTTGGAAAAGGCTCTGTAATGAAGCTTGGACAGCAAAAAGCAATGGATGTTGAGTCGATTTCAACAGGTTCATTAAGTCTTGATTTAGCTTTAGGAATTGGTGGACTACCAAAAGGAAGAATTATTGAAATTTATGGACCAGAATCTTCTGGAAAAACTACTCTTGCACTCCAAGTAGTAGCTGAAGCACAAAAAGCAGGTGGAATTTGTGGTTTTGTAGATGCAGAACATGCATTAGACCCGGTTTATGCTAAAAAATTAGGTGTAAATACGGAAGAACTATTAATTTCTCAACCGGATACTGGTGAACAAGCATTAGAAATTACTGATACATTAATTAAATCAGGCTCAATGTCGGTTCTTGTTGTGGACTCTGTTGCAGCATTAACTCCAAGAGCTGAAATTGAAGGAGACATGGGAGATCATCACGTTGGTCTACAAGCAAGATTAATGTCTCAAGCCTTAAGAAAATTAACAGGTTCAATTTCTAGAACTAATACAATGGTTATATTTATTAACCAAATTAGAATGAAAATTGGTGTTATGTTTGGTAGCCCAGAAACTACTTCAGGAGGAAATTCCTTAAAATTTTATTCATCTGTAAGAATGGATATTAGAAGAATTGGGGCAATCAAAGATAAAGAGCAAATTATCGGAAATTCTACTAGGGTTAAAGTAGTTAAAAATAAGGTTGCTCCGCCATTTAAAGTGGTTGAATTTGATCTTATGTATGGAAAGGGAATTAGTAAAACAGGAGAATTAATAGACCTTGGTGCAAAAGCAGACATAGTTGAGAAATCTGGAGCATGGTATGCTTACAAAGGTGAGAAGATTGGACAAGGAAAAGAAAATGCAAAACTTTATCTTGAACAAAATCCTAAAGCCGCAGCTGAGATAGAAATGGCTATAAGAGAGAAAGCTGGTCTTATTTCCAAAAAGATTGAAGGAAATCCAATTGATCAAGAGAAGGTGAAAGCAGAAGAAAAAACAGAAGAAACACCATCTAAAAAGAATTAGCAATAACTTTTAGTTATCTAAAAAGGCGCTTAAATAAGCGCCTTTTTTCCCTTCAGAACCTAGACAACAAACAAAAAAGCTGTATTTTAAAAATATGGCAGACAAATCATTAAATGAAATAAGATCTACATTTCTAAAATATTTTGAAAAAAATGATCACAAAATAGTAGAGTCAAGCAACTTAGTTCCAAATAACGATCCTACATTAATGTTTGCCAACTCAGGCATGGTGCAGTTTAAAAACGTATTTACTGGATTAGAAAAAAGGGATTACAAAAGAGCAACAACTTCTCAAAAATGTGTAAGGGCAGGAGGCAAGCATAATGACCTAGAAAATGTTGGCTATACTCCAAGACACCACACTTTTTTTGAAATGTTAGGTAATTTTTCATTTGGTGATTACTTTAAAGAAAAAGCAATATTTTATGCTTGGGATTTAATCACAAAAGATTTTGGACTAGATAAAAACCGACTTTATTTTACTGTCTTTAGTGAAGATGATGAGGCCTTTAATTTGTGGAAAAAAATCACAGGTTTTAATGACGATAGAATAATTAGAATTCCAACTTCAGACAATTTTTGGTCAATGGGAGAAACAGGTCCTTGTGGACCTTGCTCAGAAATATTTTATGATCATGGTGATCATTTAAAAGGAGGTTTACCTGGAACTAAAGATCAGGATGGTGACAGATACATTGAAATTTGGAACTTAGTTTTCATGCAATATGAACAGGTTTCAAAAGAAAAAAGAATTGATTTACCTAAACCTTCTGTTGATACTGGTATGGGACTTGAAAGGATTGCTGCACTTCTTCAAGGTACACATGATAATTATAAAACAGATCATTTTATAAAACTTATAAACTCAATTTCTGAAACGATTAAGATTAAACCAAGTGAAACAAATTTATCTAGTTTTAGAGTAATAGCGGATCATTTAAGAGCAAGCTCTTTTTTATTAGCTGAGGGGGTTTTACCATCTAACGAGGGTAGAGGTTATGTTTTAAGAAGAATAATGAGAAGAGGTATGAGACATTGCCATTTACTTGGATCCAAAGAACCAGTTTTTTTTAATATTTTTAAAACACTAATGAATGAAATGTCTGGAAATTATCCAGAACTTATAAGAGCTGAGTCACTTATCAAAGAGACTTTAAGAATGGAGGAGGAAAAATTTTTAGTGCTTTTAGATCGAGGAATGAAAATATTAAATGATGAAATTAGCAACGTTGATAAAAAATTATCTGGGGAAGTTGCATTCAAGCTTTATGATACATATGGATTTCCTCTAGACCTTACCGAAGATATTTTAAAAAATAAATCTTTAACTTTAGACCACAAGAAATTTGACGATTTGATGATAAAAAGTAAGGAACTTGCAAAAAAGAATTGGAAAGGATCTGGAGATAGCTCGGTAGACGAAATCTGGTTTGGAATAAAAGACAAAGTAGGACCGACTGAATTTTTAGGTTATGAATACGAACATGCTGAAGCAGTTATTCAGAAAATTGTTAAAAATAATAAAGAAGTAGAAAAGCTAAACGATGGTGATGAAGGTATAATTATTTTAAATCAAACTCCATTTTATGGTGAGTCAGGAGGACAAGTAGGCGATAGTGGAACAATTAAATCAGGTGAAAATATTTTTGAAGTGAATGATGTACAAAAAAAATTAGGAAATCTTTTTGTTCATTATGGAAAAATGAGAAATGGAAATTTAAAAATAAATGAAAATGTTGAACTTAAAATTGATGTCGAGAAAAGAAATAATGTTAGAGCATACCACTCAGCAACACATTTACTACACGAGTCTTTAAGAAGAATTCTTGGAACACATGTTACTCAAAAAGGTTCATTAGTAGCACCAGATAGACTAAGATTTGATTTCAGCCACATGAAGCCAATATCCTCAGACGAACTTGAAAAAATTGATAATTCAGTAAATGAAGTGGTTCAGAAAAAATCTGAGGTTATAACAAGAATAATGACACCAAAAGAAGGGATTGAGCACGGTGCTTTAGCTCTTTTTGGTGAGAAATATGGTGATGAGGTTAGAGTAGTATTTATGGGCGATGAGGGGAATAAGTACTTTTCTACTGAATTATGTGGTGGAACACATGTAAGAAATACTGTCGATGTAGGCAAATTTAAAATTATAAGTCAGTCAGCGATCGCCTCTGGTGTAAGAAGAGTAGAGGCTTTGAGAGATAAACAATTAGAGGAATTTCTTACAAATAAAGAAAAGCAAATAGGTATATCAGAACAAAAAAACGATCAGATAATTGATGAAATTTCTAAAGAAATTATTTCATTAGGTGGAAAACCAATAAAAAATGTAGACGACAAAAAACAGTTAATTAAAGATTTGTCAAAGCAATTAGATCAGCTAAGTGTTAAATCAATTTTATCTGATAAGAATAAGAACATAATTAAAGATGAAAAAATAAAAAATATTAAAGTAAGATTTCAAAAAATTTTTGATTTATCACCCAAAGAATTAAGAAAATTAGTAGATAACGGAAAGAAAGAACTTAAAGAAGGAATTATAATTGTTTTTGCAAGCAAAGATGAAAAAGTTGGTCTTGCGGTAGGTATTACTGAAAAACTTACAGAAAGCTTTGATGCAGTTAAATTTGCAAAAGTAGGTTCTGAAATTTTAGGAGGAAAAGGTGGAGGTGGTCGTAAAGATTTTGCTCAGGCAGGTGGACAGCATATAGATAAAATAGAGGATGCTATAGAAAGTCTTAAAAAATTAATTTAGTTTCTTTTTTAAATTTCCGTCAATTTCATCTAAAAATTGATTAGTAGTTAAATATTTTTGTGAAGATCCCACTAATATTGCTAAGTCTTTTGTCATTGATCCAGTTTCCACACAGCCAACACAAATTTGTTCTAATGTGTTTGAAAATTTAATTAAGTCTTGGTTATCATCTAATTTACCTCTGTGTGCTAACCCTCTTGTCCAGGCAAATATTGATGCAATTGGATTTGTTGAAGTTTCTTTACCTTCTTGATGCATTCTATAATGTCTAGTCACAGTTCCATGGGCTGCCTCTGCTTCCATAGTTTTTCCATCAGGAGCAAGCAATACACTTGTCATTAATCCTAAAGACCCGTATCCTTGAGCAACTGTATCAGATTGAACGTCTCCATCATAATTTTTACAAGCCCAAATATATTTGCCGCTCCACTTCATAGCACATGCAACCATATCATCAATTAATCTATGCTCATATGTAATATTATTTTTATCAAAATCTTTTTTGAATTCTTCATTAAAAACTTTTTGAAAAATATCTTTAAATCTTCCGTCATAGGTTTTTAAAATTGTATTTTTTGTAGAAAGATAAACAGGCCATTTTTTAATTAGACCGTAGTTGAAACAGGACCTGGCAAAATCCTCTATGGATCTGTCAAGATTATACATCGATAAAGCAACACCGGGACCAGGAAAATTGAAGACTTCATACTTCTTCTCATCTTTACCATTTTCTGATGTCCATTTAATTTCTAACTTACCTTTACCAGGAACTTGAAAATCTGTAGCTCTATATTGATCTCCAAATGCATGACGACCTATAATAACAGGATCGGTCCAGGATGGCACAAGTTTTGGAATATTTTTACAAATTATTGGCTCCCTGAAAACAGTTCCACCAATAATATTTCTTATTGTACCATTTGGAGATCGCCACATTTTTTTTAAGTTAAATTCTTTTACTCTAGCTTCGTCAGGAGTAATTGTTGCACATTTTATACCTACCCCATTTTTTTTTATTGCATTCGCACAATCAATTGTAATTTGATCATTAGAGTTGTCTCTACTCTTCATTCCTAAATCGTAATATTCAATCCCTAAGTCTAAATAAGGTAAAATTAGTTTTTTTTTAATGAAATCCCATATAATTCTGGTCATTTCATCACCATCTAACTCGACAATTGGGTTTTTTACCTTAATTTTGCTCATTTTTTGTTGCTATCTTAATAATTGAATTTAAACAGTTTATATACATATTAATTAAAAATTATCAATTAGCGATTATGATAGACAAAGTATTTCCTAAAATTCACAGTGAAGGTTATAAGTTTTTAGTAATATTTGGTTTTATTACAATAATTTTATATCTGCTGAGTACATTCCTTGGTTTAATAGGTTTAGTTTTAACAGTTTGGTGTTACTATTTTTTCAGAGATCCGGAAAGAATATCAATTAATGATGATAATTATTTAGTTAGTCCTGCAGATGGGTTAATTATTAAAGTTGAGGAGTCAACTGGTCCAAAAGAACTTAATTTAAGTGAAAAGAAATTTACAAAGGTAAGTATTTTTATGAATGTATTTGATTGCCATGTCAATCGAACACCATGTGCAGGAAAAGTTTCACAGATTCTTTACAAACCAGGCAAGTTTGTAAATGCTTCCCTTGATAAAGCAAGTGAGGATAATGAAAGAAATTATTATAAAATTACCAACAAAAATGGTGAAGATGTAATAGTTGTTCAAATAGCAGGTCTTATTGCAAGAAGAATAGTATGTGAAACTCTAGAAAATGATGATTTAAATCAAGGTGATAGAATAGGAATGATTAGATTTGGAAGTAGAGCAGATCTTTATTTTGAAAATTATAAACCACTGGTTAAATTAGAACAAAGGGCAGTAGCAGGTGAAACATTAATAGCAAGAAAAGTATAATATGAACGAACCAAAGAAAAAATTTAAACTAGTAACAGATACACAAGCAAGAATGATACTGCCAAATACTCTAACGTTGATTGGAGTTTGTGTAGGTTTAAGTTCAATAAATTTTGCACTAAATCAAAGATATGAAATAGCAATAATCGCAATTTTATTTGCAGCAATCATAGATGGCCTTGATGGAAGAATTGCAAGACTTATAAGAGGTACTTCAAAAGTTGGAAAGGAATTAGACTCTCTTACAGATGTAATTAGTTTTGGAGTAGCCCCTGCTTTTATTATGTACTTCTGGACACTTAATACACTTGGAAAAATTGGATGGTTGTTGTCTTTAATTTACGTTGTATGCGTTGCACTGAGATTAGCTAGATTTAATATAAGTTCTGGAGGAGACGTATCTTGGAAAGATAATTTTTTTCAAGGAGTACCATCACCTGCTGGAGGTATATTAGTATTGACGCCATTAGTTTTGGATTTAAGCGGGGTAAACTTATTTAGTATTAATTTTGAAATTTTAACTCCATATATATTTATTTTAGTTTCTATTTTATTGATCAGTAAAGTTCCTACTTACTCGATGAAAAAGATTGTTGTGCCAAGAAGCACAACTGTATTTTTACTTTTTGGTATTGTTTTATTATTTGGTTTATTATTAGTATTCACTTTTGAAGTAATAGTAATTAGTTGCATGGTATACATACTATCAATTCCAATAAGTATTTATCACTATGTGAAACTTAAAAAAAAATATTCTATAACATCTGGTAATGAGGACGATGAACTAGAAGATGTTTTATAATGAAAAAAAATGTAATAATTTCATTAGCCGATTCAAAATATTTTGATTTATTAAATGAATTAATAGATTCTATAAAACGTTTCAAAGAAAGTGAGAGGGTTGCGTTTTGTGTTTTAGATGCCGGTCTTAATGAAGACCAGCTTAAAATATTAACCTCTAAGGTTGATGAGATTAAAAAAGCAGAATGGGATATTGAAGTATCACAATATAAAATTAAGGGTAAGGAGTGGCTGAAGAGTCAAGTATCGAGAGCATTTTTAACAAACTATTTTCCTAATTACAAAAAATATCTCTGGATTGATTGTGATGCCTGGGTAAACGACTGGTCAACAATTGAACTATATTTTAGGGCTTGTGATGATGGAAAATTAGGGATTACTCAAACAATGGGCCCTGGTTATAAAATTATGTCAAAAGTCAGTTGGTTACTTGGAAAATTAGCGATTATAAAATCTCAAAACTTTAAACATGCAATTAGCTCAAAAATTGGTATCGATAAAGCAAGAAAGTTGGCATTTGCACCTCATATAAATATTGGAGTTTTTTCTTTAGAAAAAAATTCAAATTGTTGGAGTATTTGGCAAAATAATTTAAAGAAAACTCTAAAATCTGGAAAAATATTTGGTTCCGAGGGGCTTGCGATTAATATGAGTGTATATATTGATAATGTAAATACAGAATTTTTGCCTTTATATTGTAATTGGATAGCAAGTAATTTGTTACCAAAATATGATAACCATAATAATACATTTGTAGAACCTTATTTACCTAATAACAAAATTGGAATAATGCATCTTGCAGCTGGAATTTGGAGAGATAATAAAGATATGAGAATTGATAAAAGCATTAAAATTGAAATTAAAACTTTAGAAAATAATATTATAAATAAAAGTTTGCGGTTTGGCCTTTAATTGAAAAAGAATAAAATCTCAAAAAATTGGATTATTAGACAGAAGAGGGATATCTTTGTAAGACAGTCTAAAATTGAGGGTTATAGATCAAGAGCTATTTACAAATTAAAAGAAATAGACGAAAAATTTAAAATATTTAAAAATACAACTTCAATAATTGACCTTGGTGCTGCTCCAGGAAGTTGGTCTCAATATATCATAAGGCAATATAAAAAAAGTCTAGTCTTAGCAATTGATTTATTAGATTTTGAGCATATTGATAAGGTTAATAAAATAGTCGGAGATTTTACAAAATCAGAAAATAAAGAAAAAATTAAAAACTTTTTCGAAAAAAAAGTAGATGTCGTTATTTCCGATATGGCAGTAAACACCACAGGAAATAAAAATTTAGACGCTATTGTCACTGGAGAATTATGTATTGAGGCTATGGAGTTTGCCTTCGAAATGTTAGATAAAAAAGGAAAGTTTGTTTCAAAAATTTTTATGGGATCAAGTTTTAATGAAATTGTCGCAGACGCAAAAAAAAAATTTCGAGAAGTTAATATTTTTAAGCCTTTATCAAGTAGAAAAGATTCGAAAGAAAGCTTTATAATTTGTAAATTTTTAAGATAGACCCTTTATATTTTAAAAGAATCGTATATATAAGATTATGGGTCCTATAAAAGAAGCACTTACATTTGACGACGTAACACTTGCACCAAATTATTCTGAAATATTACCCTCTGACGTAAATACTACAACATTTTTATCAAAAAAATTCAAACTTAAAATTCCTCTTATATCGTCTGCGATGGACACAGTCACAGAATCTAAAATGGCGATAGCAATTGCTAAAGCTGGAGGTATTGGAGTAATACACAGAAATCTAAATATAAAAAAACAGATATTAGAGATTAAAAAAGTTAAAAAACAAAATCTTTTAGTTGGTGCAGCGGTCGGAGCTGGTCCACTAGAATTCGAAAGGGCCAAAGCTATAATAAATGAAAAAGTAAATTTAATAGTAGTAGATACTGCACATGGTCATACTAAAAAAGTAGCAGACATAATAAAAAAAATTAAAAAAATTAAAAATAAAAATACTTTACTATGCGCAGGAAATATTGCGACTGCAAACGCAGCAAATTTTTTAGCAAAATTAGGTGTTGATATTATAAAAGTAGGAATTGGACCTGGTTCAATTTGTACAACAAGATTGGTTGCAGGTATTGGAGTACCTCAACTGAGTGCGATTTTAGATGTAAAAAAAGGTTTAAAAAATAAAAATATAAAAATTATTGCAGATGGAGGAATTAAATTTTCAGGCGACATAGCAAAAGCTTTGTCAGCAGGAGCCGATGCGGTTATGATAGGCTCTCTATTTGCTGGAACAGACGAGTCTCCAGGAAAAATAGTAAAAAAAAATGGTAAACTATTCAAAAATTTCAGAGGAATGGGATCAATAGGCGCAATGAACAAAGGATCGGCAGACAGATATTTTCAAAAAAAACAAAAAGATAAATCCAAATATGTTCCCGAGGGAGTAGAGGGATATGTGAAATACAAAGGCTCAGTTGAAAAAATTATTTTTAAACTTATAGGTGGTCTTAAGTCCTCGATGGGATATCTTGGATCAAGAAAAATTATTTATTTAAGAAAAAAACCAAAATTTGTTAAGATTACAAAAGCTGGTTTTTACGAGAGTATGGTGCATAACATAGATGAAATTAAAAAAGATGAAAAGTATTAAATTTTTATACATTACGTTTATTAGCATTATTTTATTTGCAAATTCCTCAAATGCCCAAAATTTTTTTGATGAAGCAAAAAAAAAATATGAGGAAAAAAATTATGAGGAGTCAAAATTTTTATTTCAAAGAAATATCGTTTTTAATCCGAAGGATGCAAAGTCATATTTATATTTAGCTAAAATCTTTGAAAATGAGGAAAATGAGGGAGAGCAAATTAAAAATATAAATACAACACTTCTTCTTGAACCCAATAACGAGGAAGCAATGTTTATTTTAATTAAATATGAACTTAAAAAATCAAATTATAATAGAGTAAAGGAGTTAAAAGATAGTTTCTCCATGATATGTACTAATCTTTGTAAAGAAAAAAAAAAGATAGAAGAATCTTTAAAAGATATAGAACCACAAAATGATACCAAACAATAATTTAAATAAAATTTTAATTATTGATTTTGGTTCCCAATTTACCCAGCTTATAGCAAGAAGAGTAAGGGAGTTAGGTGTTTACTCTGAAATTATCAGCCATAAAAAATTAAATCTTAAATTAGAAAAAAAACGAATAAAGGGAATTATTTTATCAGGTGGACCATTAAATGTTTATCAATCAAAAAAGGTTAGATTCAATAAAAAACTTTTCTCACTAAATGTTCCAATTTTAGGAATATGTTTTGGTCACCAAATAATCTCGAAAGAGCTAGGTGGTAGAGTTAAAAAGGCCAAACACAGAGAATTTGGATTGGCTAAATTAAAAAAATTAAATCCAAGTAAACTCATCAGTAATTTTTTTAATAAAAAAGGATCTAATAATGTATGGATGAGTCATGCTGACGAAGTGACAAAATTACCAAGGGGATTTAAAGTTGTTGCAAAAACTGAGACCTCAAAATTCTCCATTATAGAAAATCCAAAAAAAAAACTTTATGGGATACAATTTCACCCTGAGGTAACGCACACAGAAAATGGAAAAACAATTTTGAGAAACTTTATCTTTTCAATTTGTATGATAAAAAAAAATTGGTCCTCAAAAAATCAAAAAAAAATGTTAATTCAAGAAATTAAAGACAATGTAGGAAAATCTAAAGTTATATGTGCTTTATCAGGTGGTGTAGACAGTAGTGTAGTTGCAAAACTGATCCATAAGGCAATAGGAAAGCAACTAATATGTATTTTCGTAAATACTGGCTTATTAAGAAAAAAAGAAGAGCATCAAGTTTTAAATACTTTCAAAAAAAAATTTAAAATAAATCTTGTTTATGTTGATGCCAAAACTCTTTTTTTTAATAGATTAAAAAAAATATCCGACCCTGAAAAAAAAAGAAAAATAATTGGCAACCTATTCATTAAAATTTTTGAAAAGCATGCTAAAAAAATAAAAAATGTAAAATATTTAGCACAAGGTACTCTGTACCCTGATTTAATTGAGAGTAAGTCAGTTACAGGAAGCCAAACATCAAAAATTAAGTCACATCATAATGTAGGAGGCTTACCAAAAAAAATGAAGTTAAAATTGGTTGAACCATTGAGATTATTATTTAAAGATGAGGTGAGAAAACTAGGTTTAGAGCTTAAATTGTCGAAAGAAATTGTTTTGAGACACCCGTTTCCAGGCCCAGGGTTGGCCATAAGAATGCCAGGGGAAATAACTAAAGAAAAGGTGAATATTTTAAAGGAGGCTGATGATATATTTATTAAAGAATTAAAGGGTCACAGTTTATATAATAAAATATGGCAAGCTTATGCAGCTTTACTTCCAGTTAAAACTGTAGGAGTAATGGGTGACAACAGAACATATGAATATATGTGCTTACTAAGAGCAATTACATCAGAGGATGGAATGACAGCAGATACTTTTTATTTTAAAAAAGAATTTATGCAAATTGTTTCAAATAAGATAATAAATAATATTAAAGGGATAAATAGAGTAGTTTACGACATTACATCAAAACCACCTAGTACGATTGAATTAGAATAATGAATAAGAAAATTAAAAAAATAGTTGATAAAAAAAATAAATCTAAAATTGTATGTTTAACAGCATACTCAAAAAATATTGCTGAGATAGTTGATAATCATGCTGATATAGTTTTGGTTGGTGATTCTTTGGGTTCAGTTCTTTATAATTACAAAACAACAAGAAAAGTTAATCTCAAAATGATGATTGAACACACTAAAAGTGTAAGAATGGGTGTTAAAAAAAGCCTTCTCGTAATTGATTTACCTTATAATACATATCGAAATAAATCTGAGGCTTTAAAGAATTCAAAAGTTGCTATTAAAGAAACTAAGTGTGATGCAGTAAAAGTGGAAGGTGGAGAAAGGGTGCAACATATAGTGAGTCATTTAGTCAAAAACAAAATACCAGTTCTGGGCCATATAGGTTTAACACCACAGACTGTAAAAGGAAAATTTAAATCAGTAGGTAAATCACAAAAAGAAAAAAATAAATTAATAAGAGATGCAAAAGCTCTAGAAAAAAATGGTGCTTTTGGAATAGTTTTAGAGTGCACTTATAGTGATATTTCAAAAAAAATTTCTAATCTTATTAAAATACCCACGATTGGAATTGGAGCTTCTGTTTATTGTGATGGTCAAGTTTTAGTTACAGATGATATTATTGGTTTAACTGATGCTAAAATTAAATTTGTTAAAAAATACGTTGATATAAAAAAAATAATAAATTCAGCGGTACTTAAATTTAAACAAGAGGTAAAATCTAGGAAATATCCGACAAAAAAATATTCTTACTAAAAATATTTTTTGAAATTTTCGTTAATTGATAAAACTTCTAAATCTACTAATCCTCCAATTACTAACTGCAGAGCTACAATTAAAATAAAACCTAGTCCTACATACGCAATCCATAAATGCTTTTGAATATAATTAGCTAAATAAGTTGCCATAGCACCAGTTAAAATTACCGATAGGACTAATCCAAAAATCATAAATCCAAAATGACCTTTGGAGGCACCTACGACACCAATTACATTATCAAAACTAATTGTTATATCGGCAAATAAGACTTTATAAATACTTTGAATATATGAAGGTTCTTTAGATTTTTTTGTGGGGGATTTAACCTTTTTAATCTCAAAAAGATCTTTTCTTAAATCGTTTACAATCCAAATTAATAGTAAACCACCGATTATTTTTATAAAATAAAATTTAAATAAGTAGGTTGCAAATAATGCAAATATGACTTTAAAAACTAAGGCGCCTGCAACACCCCATAGTATAATTTTTCTCCTATTGTTAGGAACAAAGTTAGCAGCAATTAATCCAATAATAATTGCATTATCAGCTGCTAGTATTATATCTATGAATATAATCTGTGTGAGTATAATTAGTTCTTCAATCAATAAATCTATATTAATTAAATTTTTTTATATTTCAATATTGAGAAAAGAAAAATTTAATACTTAGATTGTTTTGTTCCATCTATGATAGCTTTTAACTCTTCATACTCCTCACAATTACAATTTTGGAGTACCGCCAATCTTTCTTTTGCTTTCTCTGGTCTATTAGTGGATAAATATAATTCACCTAAATACTCATTTATTCCATTATGATTAGGATTTATTTTTAAACCTGAGAGGTAGTAATTCTCTGCACTTTTAAAATCCCCAAGTTTTCTAGAAGTAAAACCAAGATAATTTAAAACATCAGGATTAGAGGGATCTTTATCATTTGCTTTTAGCAATCTTTTAAAAGCTTTTTCATATTTCACTTTTGCTTTTTCAATCTTGCCTTTTTTTTCAAGTTTTTTTCCAGCTTTAACATAGTTTACTGCGGATTTGTAATTGGATTGTTTGCTTTCTTGTCCATCTCCACCAGAACTCCCACCAGCAGCATATAGATTAGTACTTAAAAAAAATATCGTAATAATTATAAAAAGTTTTTTCATTAATTAAATTTTCCTAGTTTGTTTAATGGTTTTAACATTAAATCATTATTCATTAAATTTTGCCTGATTATTTTAGCAGTTTTTAAAGAATTTTGATTGTCACCATGTATACAGACCGAGTCTATTTCGCAAGGTATTTTTTTACCGGAGAGACAATTTATCGCCTGATTTTTTACCATTTCTAAAACATGTTTTTTAGCTATTTCAGGGTTAGTTATCAAAGCTTCTTTTTTTGATCTAGAAACTAAATTTCCATCATCCTCATAATTTCTATCTGCAAATATTTCACAAGCTATTTTCATATCAAACTTTTTTGCAGCAATTTCCATTTTTGAACCAGTAGGTACTAAATAGATCAAATCTTTACTGATGCTTTTTATTGTTTTAGCAAGTATTTCTGCAAGCTCAATATCTTCACATGCCATATTATTTAGCGCCCCATGTGGTTTTATATGAGAAACTCTTTCATCATGCTGACTAGCTATGTTTTGAAGTATATTATACTGATCTATTATTAAATTGATTATATCTTTTTCAGATAAGTTTATTCTTCTTCTCCCAAAATTTTCAAGATCTTTAAAAGATGGATGAGCTCCTATGCTTACACCATTTTGTTTTGAAATTTTTATTGTAGAGTGCATTGTTTCTTCATCTCCAGCATGATAACCACAAGCTATACTTGCTGAATTGACAATTTTAAGTAATTCAGGATCATTTTCTATAGAATGTAATTCTGATTTTTCACCTAAATCACAATTAATATTAATTTCCATACCTTTCATTGATAAAGTATAACATGGGATGATCAAAAATATATTAAATCTTGGCGACGCATCAATTTATTATGATTTTGGCGAACAAATAAATAAAGAAACTAACAAAAAAGTAATTTCTTTCTTTAACAGCCTAAAGAAGGCAAATTTAGAGGAAATTATAAATTTAACTCCTTCTTACAACAAATTAATAGTTTCTTTTGATTTAAAAAAAACAAATTTTATTGAATTAAAAAAAAAAATTGAAGATATAAAAACATCTAATATTGATGAAAAAAAAAATAAAAAAATTGAAATACCAATTTGTTGTGACGAAGAATTTTTTCTTGACAAAGAAAGATTAATTAAAAAACTTAAATTAAGCGCTGAGGAAATATTAGAAAAATATCTTAATAAAAGTTATTTTTGTTATATGACAGGTTTTGTAGCTGGTATGCCATTTTTAGGTGATATTTCTAAAGAATTAAGAACAGACAGATTAAAAACACCTAGAGTAAAAGTACCAGAGGGCTCTGTTGGAATAACTGAACAGTTCTCAAATATATATACTTTTGAAAGTCCAGGTGGGTGGAATATTATCGGAAAAACACCTTACAAAATTTTTAATTCAAATAATAAAGCAAATCCAGTTCTAATTAATCCAGGAGATAATGTTCATTTTTTTCCAATATCAAAAAATGAATTTTTAAAATTAGATGAAAAGTAATTTTTTTGAGGTTTTAAGACCAGGAATTAATTCAACTTTCCAAGACCTTGGAAGAGAAAATTTTTATCACATTGGATTACCGTTTAGTGGAGCAATGGATAATAGAAATTATTTACTATCCAATACTTTAGTAAATAACAAATATGAGGCCGCAATTGAATTTGCTTATCAAGGACCGCTATTAAAATATTACGGTAAATCAACAGTAATTGCTGTTACAGGAGATGTTAATTTTAGTATTACAAAAAAAAATAAAAAATTAATTAATGGCGAATGTTACAAAAATTACGTTTTAGAAAACGAAGATGAGTTAGATATTATTTCAACAAATAAATCTGTATATGGTTATTTATCAGTATCAGGTGGCTTTGTATTAGAAAAAATTTTGAATAGTTATTCAACATTTTCAAGAGCAAAAATTGGACCATTCAAAGGAGAAAAATTATTTGTAAATCAAAAAATATTGATTAATAAAACATCCAATTTTAAAACACAAAAAAAAATTAAATATGTTAATACAAAAATAGAATATATTAGAATAATTAAAGCGACAAATTTTGATTTTTTTTCAAAAAAAGCAGTGGAAAATTTTCTAAATAAAGAATTCATTGTCACAAAACTTACAGATAGAATGGGAATGAGAATTAAAGGACCAATTATTGAAAATATAAAGGAAAAAAATATTAGATCAGAAGGTATAGTTAAAGGTACGATACAAATACCTCCAGACGGTGACCCAATAATTATGCTTTCAGATCACGGGACCATAGGAGGATACCCAAAAATTGGAGTAGTTATCAGCGCGGATTATGATAAACTTGTCCAACTTGTACCAAATACAAAAATAAAATTTAAGTTAGTCAATCTTTCAGAAGCAGAAAAAATTTATGAAATATATAGATTAGAAACTGATAATTTAATAAACCAAATAAAATGAATTTAATATTTAAAATACCTGGACCATTACTAGTATTTTTTGGAGCATGTAGTTTAAGCTTTGGTGGTTTAATTGTTAAGTCTTTTGAGGGAGCAACCTTGTGGCAAATACTATTTTGGAGATCTTTATTTTTCATTATGGTTGTATTTATTTTTCTTTTAATTTCTTATAAAAAGAAAATTTTTAGGGCTTTTTATAACTCTGGAATTCCTGGAATATTTGGAGGTATAATTTTGTCATCAGGTTTTTGTGGATATGTTTTTGCTATGTACAACACCACAGTTGCAAATACTAATTTCATAATTCAAACTCAAACAATTTTTTTAGCAATCTTTGGATATTTTTTTTTAAAAGAAAAAATATCTAAAATAACTCTTGTCTCAATATTTCTAGCAATTTCTGGCATTATATTAATGGTTGGATCTGATTTAGAGCCTGGGCAAATGTCAGGAAACCTAGCCGCATTTATTATGCCGGTATCTTTTGCAATTCTGATTTTAATAATTAGAAAGTATCCAAATGTAGATATGGTTCCGCTACAGCTTTATGCAGGAATTACTGCTATGATAATAGGATATATTATAGCTGGAAAAATAAACATATCCGCTCACGATATTTTTTTAGGATTTTTAGCAGGATTTTTTCAATTAGGTTTTGGATTTATTTTAATTACCATTGGTGCCAGATCAACTCCTTCAGCGATGGTTGGAATTATAATGTTAACCGAAGCAGTTTTAGGACCATTTTGGGCATGGCTATTTATCAACGAAAATTCATCTTTTATGGTTTTGATAGGAGGTACAATTGTTATAATTGCTGTTTTGCTTCAATTTTACACTTCAATTAAGAATGAAAATCAAACTATTCTAAACAAATAATTATTAAAATGAAAATTGCTATAGTTGGATCAGGAATCTCCGGGTTAAGTGCTGCATATTATTTATCAAAAAAACACAAAGTAGATCTTTTTGAAAAAGGAGATCATTTTGGAGGTCATGCATACACTATTGATCTAAATATAGATAATAATGATAAACAGTTTATACCAGTTGATATCGGTTTTATTGTTTTTAATCATTACACTTATCCAAATTTAATAGAATTTTTTAAACAAAATAAGGTTGAAATAGAAAAAAGTGACATGAGTTTCTCCGTAACAACACCTTCAAATGAAGTTGAGTATTGTGGAAAAGGTCTTAACGGAATGTTTTCAAGTAGAAAAAATTTATTTAATTTAAAGTTTTTAAAGATGTTTTTAGAAATAATTAAATTTTATAAGAGAAGCTCAAATTTAAATTTAAAAGATAATAAACTAACATTGGGACAATACTTAGAAAAAGAGAAACTTTCAAATTACTTTATCAACTACCATATAATTCCAATGGTATCTGCTATATGGTCAATGCCTCCGTATGAAGCAAAACAAATGCCATTTGCTTTTTTTTTAAAATTTTTTCAAAATCATGGATTATTTAAAATTAAAAATAGACCACAATGGTATACAGTAAAAGATAGAAGTAGATCATATGTGAATAAAGTTTTAAAAAATATTAGTGGTGAACACTATAAAAACTATGAGATAAAAAAGGTTAAAAGAAATAATCAAGGAATTAGAGTTTTTTATGGAGAAGAAAATGAGTTTTTTGATTACGATAAAGTTATTTTGGCAACACACGCCAATGATGCAATTAAATTAATAGAAAACCCAACTGATAAAGAAAAACAAATACTTTCAAAATTTAAATATAAAAAAAATACAGCAGTTATTCATACAGATAGTAGAGTTATGCCAAAAAACTTTAAAGCATGGTCTGCTTGGAACTCTTCAATTGACAGCAAAAACTTAAATAATAGTTGTATAACGTATTGGTTAAATCTTCTTCAAAATTTGAAAATAAAAAAAAATATTTTTTTAACACTTAATCCAATTGTGAAATTAGATGATGAAAAAATTTTAAAAAAAATAGATTTTACACATCCTTATTACGATATGGATGCTCTTGAGAACCAAATAAATTTGACAGAAATACAAAATAAGAGCAATCTTTTATTTTCTGGTAGTTATTTTGGATATGGTTTTCATGAAGATGGGATAAAATCATCTTTAGAAATGATAAAATATTTAGATGATTAAAGAGTCTTGTATTTATACTGGAAAAGTAGTTCACAAAAGATTTAAACCAAAAGAACATTTTTTTAAGTATAAAGTTTTTTCAATTTTATTAGATTTAAATGAAATTAAATTTATTAGTAAAAATATAAATTTTTTCTCTTATAATAAATTTAACCTTATGAGTTTTTATGATAAAGATCATGGTCCAAGAGATGGATCCTCACTTACTGACTGGGTAAAATTAAATTTAAAATCAGTTGGAATAAACAATGAAGAAATAAAAATAAAGATATTATGTTATCCAAGAATATTAGGTTATGTATTTAATCCTTTAAGTATTTTTTTTGTTTATAACTCTAAATCAAAATTAATATCTATTTTGTATGAGGTAAAAAATACATTTGGAGAACAACATACCTATGTATTTAAAGTAGATGAAAAATCAGAATTATTAAAAAATAATTGTGAAAAAAAATTTTTTGTATCGCCTTTTATGGATTTAGAATCTGAGTATTATTTTAAAGTGCTAAACCCAGATAAAAGTCTATCAATAATAATTGATCAAAGAGATAAAAGCGGGAAATTGTTATTTGCATCTCAAGATGGTGTAAGATCAAATTTAAACTCAAAAAACCTTATATTTTCTTATCTTAAACACCCACTAATGACATTTAAAATAATATCGGCGATACATTTTGAGGCATTAAGATTATGGCTTAAAGGAATTAAATTAGTAAAAAAGAAAGTTAATATCAAAAATAACATATCTTTTGAAAAATAATTATGAATAAAATAGCAGATAAAATTGTATTTAGTCTTTTATCCAAAATTAAGCATGGAAAAATTAATCTTAAAAACTTTGACGGACAACAGTTTATCATCGGTGATAAGAGCTCCGACTTGGAAGCTGACCTAATAATTAAAAAACCAGGTTTTTTTTTAGAAATTATTAATAAAGGAAGTATTGGACTTGCCGAGTCCTATATGAGAGATGAAATTGAAACAAACAATTTAACAAATTTAATAGAAATTTTAGCTAAGAATATTAAAACTGTACATAAATTCTCAGGTGTATTTGACTTACCAATATTGAACTATATTAAAAATTTTTTTATTAAAAATACCAAGGAAAGAAGTAAAGAAAATATTTCAAAACACTATGATTTAGGAAATGAGTTTTTTTCTACATGGCTTGACAAAACCTTAACATACTCAAGTGCTATTTTTGAAAACGGAAAAAATAATTTAGAGGATGCACAGATAAATAAATATAAAAAACTTTCTAATTTAATTAAACCAAAAGCTGGAGATAAAATGCTTGAAATCGGATGTGGATGGGGTGGATATGCAGAGTATGTAGGAAAAAATTATGACGTTAAAATTGATTGTATAACTATATCAAAAAAACAATTTGATTATGCAAAAGAAAGAATTTTTAAAAAAGGTCTTAATGAAAAAGTAAATATTAAAATGATGGACTATAGAGATGTAAAATCAAACTATAATTCAATTGCATCTATTGAAATGATAGAAGCAGTTGGGCAAAAATATTTAAAAGGTTATTTTAAAACAATTAAAGAAAACCTAAAATCTGGAGGAACAGCAGCAATACAAGCAATCACTATTGATGATAATTTATATAATAGGTACAAATCTAAGCAAGATTTTATTCAGAAGTATATTTTTCCTGGTGGTTTTTTGCCTTGTAAAAAAAATATCATTGAACTCGCAAATGAAAACAATCTAAATTTTAATCAGTGTTATTCATACGGCAAACATTATTCAGATACTTTGATGGTATGGAGGGATGAATTTCAAAAAAAATGGAACGAAATTTCAAAACAAGGGTTTGATCTTACATTTAAAAGAATGTGGAATTTCTATTTGTCTTATTGTGAGGCCGGTTTTAAATCAAAAAATATTGACCTAATACAATTTTCACTTCAAAATAAATAAAATTATGAAAAATATAAAAAAAATAATACTTCCTTTTTTGTTGATTATTATATTTTCATTTAATACAAGCTGCAGTACCAACAATATGAAACCAGAAGATTTTAAAAATAAAGAACCAAGACTTATTATTGAAAACTATCTTTCCGGAAATGTAAAAGCCTGGGGAGTATTACAAAACAGATCTGGTAAAGTAATCAGACAATTTTCAGCAGAATTAAATGGAAAGTGGGATGGAAAACAACTAATTCTTGATGAAATATTTAATTGGGATGATGGCGAGATTCAAAAAAGACAATGGCAAATTAACAAAATTGATGAAAATAATTATGAGGGAACAGCTGGAGATGTAGTAGGAAAAGCCAAAGGCTATTCTTATGGACCAGCTTTTAAATTTGAATATGTTCTTTTAGTCCCTGTTAAAGGAAAAGAAATAAAAATTACTTTTGACGACTGGATATTTAAACAAGATGAACGTGTAGCCATTAATAGAGCAACAATGACAAAATTTGGATTTAAAGTTGCAGAGCTGACAGTTGTTTTTGTAAAAGATTAATTTTTTTTTTGATGCTTTGTCATTTTTCCTACAAGACTAAAATAAATTTTACTAGGTAAAAAACTTAATATTTTCAGAATTATTGTGAGGGATTTTGGAAAATGAATTTCAAAATTATTTTTGTTTACTAGCCCGTCATATATTTTCTCAGCTGCATAATCGGTAGTTTTCAAAAAAGGCATTTTAAAATCATTTTTATCTGTCATTGGCGTTTTTATAAAACCTGGTGATACTAAACTGACACGAACATTAGATCTTTTAAAATCAAAAAATAAACTTTCTGCAAGGTTATTTAAAGCTGATTTAGATGGACCATAACCAGTCGAGTTTGGTAATCCTCTGTATCCTGCGATAGAGGATACAATTGTTATTATACCACCTTTTTTCTCTTTAAAATATTTTTCAACAGCTTTGATACAGTTTAATGTTCCAAAAAAATTTACTTTAAATACCTCTTCAATTTGCTCTACGTCAATATCCTTTTCTTTTTTAGGATTCCATGTCCCTGTTGAAAAAAAACATATTTCTATATTTTCAAATTTTTTTTGAATTTCATTGAAAACTTCTAAACATTTCGATTTGTCTGTTACATCTAGAGGGTAAGAAAAAATATTTTTATTATTTTCTGATATTTCTTTAAGAAGACCCTCTCTTCTTGCAGAAATAGCGACATTCCATCCCATGCTTGCAAATTTAATAGCTAGAGCTTTTCCAATTCCCGTACTGCCACCCGTTATCCAAATAGTTTTTTTATTCATCCTATACTGATGTATAATACTTATATGTTAAAAAATAAATTTATATCGTTCATGCTTTTCGCAATTGCGACTTATTCCGCATCATTTATTGGTGGTATTTCAACTATCAATTCAAAAGAGCCCTGGTATTCAAGCTTGAACAAATCGTTTTTAACCCCACCTGACTGGATTTTTGCACCTGTTTGGACAACACTTTATTTGTTTATGACCATTGCTATATGGCTAGCATGGCACAAAAATTATAAAAATTTAAATATAATTTTAATTTACTTTATTCACTTACTATTTAATACAACTTGGAGTATAGTTTTTTTTGTTTTCCATAATATTTCTTTAGCATTATTAAATTTGATTGTGCTGATTTTATTTATTGTAATTCTTACTGTAAAATTTAAACAAATAAGTATTATAAGTTATTATTTAATGATTCCATATTTGTTATGGAGTTGTTATGCGTTAATACTAAATGCAACTTTATTATATTTAAATTAATATGGATGATGTAGTAATTATTGGCGGGGGTATCATTGGAACTGCTACTGCTTATTTTTTATCAAAAGAAGGAAGAAAAGTTAAAGTAATTGAGAGAGACCCAACCTATAAACAAGCATCTTTCCCACTTTCGCTTGGAGGATTTAGAAGACAATTTTTTCAAAAAGAAAATATCCTTCTTGGAAAATTTGCAAAAGAATTTATTTTTGATTTACCCAATGTTTTAAAAACCGAAAAAAATCCTAATCCAACTGCTAGTATGGTAGCCAATGGATATCTATTGATGTTTGGACCTGAGCATGCAGAAGAACAGTATAGAGCACTTGAAAATCATAAAGCTTGTGATGCTGGTACTAAAAATATTAAAGGCTCAGAATTGTCAAAGGTTTTTCCTTATATTAACAATGAGGGTATCGAAACTGCAACATATACAGATAATAAAACTGAGGGATGGATTGATCCTTTTATGTTTCATGGAGCATTAAAAAGTAAAGCTATGGAACTTGGCGCAGAGTTCATTAAAGGTGAGATAAATAATATTTCTGAAGTTAAGGCTCATACAATTGTATCTGCCGCTGGGTGTTGGACAAAAAAACTTTTAGACGATATTCCCGTTGTTCCACAAAAACATACTGTTTTTAGGGTTAAGTGCCCAAAACATTACGCTGATATGCCTTTAACTGGTGATTTAACTACAGGAGTTTATTGGAGACCAGAAGGAAAAGAATATTTAGCAGGCTCCCCAATATCTGTTTTTGATGCTGAAGATCTTGAGCCAGCCTGGAATGATTTTGAAGAATTGGTTTGGCCTGCTTTAGCAAAAAGAATACCTGCATTTGAGGAATTGAAGCTTACAGGAGGCTGGGCAGGTTATTATGATTGCAATAAATTAGATAATAACGCCGTTGTAGGAAAACATCCTAAATATGAGAATGTATATTTGGCCTCAGGTTTTACTGGTAGAGGATTAATGCAAGCGCCTGGAATTGGCAGAGCATTGACTGAACTTATTACAACAGGCTCATATCAAACTATTGATATAAGTGAATTTGCAGTCGAGAGAGTTTTAGATAAGAATGCAAGGCCCGAACCTTATGTACTTTAATTTTTTTTTAAATAAATTCCAAGCAACCCATTAAAAAAAGACACAAAAATAACAATAGATTGTCCTTTTAACGAGTAAAATTCAAAAGAAGGATAAAATCCGATTGCCACCGAAAACAAAATATAAGTAATCAAAAATGGTTTATAAAATTTCTTTAATTTCTCGTACATGTAAATTCAAGATTATGTGCCACAAAAAGTTTTATACGGAATTTTGCTAGGCTTAGGAGATGTCTGTAAATCTTGAATTGAGGATTGTATTTTGTAAGGTTCACTTAAGACTTTCAGTAATCTATTTGTTTTTTCCAAATCACCTGTCTCTGCAGTTTTCAAAGCATCTTCAACCAGATGATTTCGTGGTATCACTACAGGGTTTGATTTTTTCATAGTCTTTTCTGAAGTTTTGTCATTATTATTTACTGATAGACGAATTTTCCATCTTTCTTTCCATTTTAAAAAGTCATCTTTATGAAAGATTTTATCGTTAATCATATTTTCATAAGTTAAATTACAAAATGTATTAGTATAATCAGCTTTATTTATATGCATCCATTGTAATAAGTCTAAGATTAATACCTCATCCTCTTTTTGATTGCCTATCATCCCAAGCTTATCTCTCATCATTCCAAGCCATTTTTTTTCATAATTACTATCAAATTCATTTATCTTATCTGTAGCTAATTTTATTGCTTTATCCTTATTTGAATCAAGCAAAGGAATTAAACACTCGGCAAATCTCGCAAGGTTCCATTTTGCTATTGTAGGTTGGTTGTAATATGCATAACGACCAAAATGGTCTATTGAGCTGAATACACTCTTTGGATCATACTGATCCATAAAAGCACATGGACCATAATCTATAGTTTCACCTGATAAAGCCATATTATCTGTATTCATTACTCCATGAATAAATCCAACTCTCATCCAATTCACAATTAAATCAATCTGTTTTTCCATCAATTTATCAATCAAATTTAAATATAAATTTTCTTTATTTTTTAATGATGGGTAATGTTTGTTAATTGTAAAATTAATAAGAGTTTTTAAATTTGAATCGTCTTTTTTATATGCAAAGTATTGAAATGTGCCTACACGAAGATGACTAGTAGCTACTCTAGTAAGAATTGCTCCTTTTAATTCTGTCTCCCTAATTACTTTTTCACCAGTTTTAATTACAGCTAAACTTCTTGTTGTAGGTATATTCAAATAATGCATTGCCTCACTAATAATATACTCTCTCAACATAGGACCTAATGCAGCTTTACCATCACCATCTCTAGAAAATTTAGTTTTACCTGAACCTTTAAATTGAATTTCAAATCCTTGATTTTTTTGAGTTACATGTTCACCGATTGTTATTGCTCTACCATCGCCTAAAATAGTAAAATGTCCAAATTGATGACCAGCATATGCCATTGAAATAGTCTTAGATCCATCAGGTAATGAATTTCCAGAGAAAACTGAAGCTAGATACTCATCATCTAAATCTAATAAATTTAAACTAAGTTCTTTTGATAAAGCGTGATTAATTATAACAACTTCTGGTTTCTCAACAGTATCTGGTTTTTGTTCAGATAACATTATCTTTGGAAGACTCAAATATGTATTATTGAAATTCCATTCAATTTTATTATCAACTGCCATTAAATAGATATAGTTAATACTCAAGTTTATATCAAGGTGATATAAACTTGAGTTTGTTACTAAAAATTAAGAATTTATTTTTTTTTATATTTTGCAGCTTCCTCAGATCCACTTGTTGCAGATCCTTTGCTGTAAGAGTGAGCACCCATACCAGCGAGCTGACCGTCTTTAACTATTAAATATTGATCTCTTATAGGTTTTTTATCAAAGAAACATTCAAGTATTTCTCTTACACCATCTGCATATCTTGCTTGAGCAGACAAAGAAGTGCCAGATGTATGTGGGGTCATACCGTGATTAGGCATTGTTCTCCACACATGGTCGTTTGGTGCGGGCTGAGGGAACCACACATCTCCTGCATATCCACTTAATTGACCTGATTTTAATGCTTCTGCTATATCATCTCTATTACATATTTTTCCTCTAGCAGTATTAACTATGTATGCACCTTTTTTCATTTTACTTATCATTTTTTTATCAAATAGATTTTCTGTCTCTGGGTGCAAAGGACAATTAATTGTGACAACATCACATACCTTTACCATAGATTCTACAGAATCATGAAAAGTAAGATTTAATTCTTTTTCAACACTATCTGGTAATTTATGTCTGTCAAAATAATGCAAGTGAACATCAAATGGTTTCATTTTTCTTAATGCATCAAGTCCAATTCTTCCAGCTGCAACTGTACCAATGTGCATTCCTTCAACATCATAACTTCTTTGAACTGCATCAGCGATATTCCATCCACCTTCGTTAACAATTCTGTGTTGATTATGATAATCTCTAACCATAGATACAATCATCATAACAATATGTTCTGCAACTGATCTTGAATTACAGAATGTTACTTCAACAACATCAATCTTATTATCCATAGCTGCTTGTAAATCAACATGATCTGAGCCAATTCCTGCAGTTATTGCCATTTTTAAGTTTTTGGCTTTTGCAATCCTCTCCTTTGTTAGGTAATAAGGAAAAAATGGTTGAGATATAACTATATCTGCATCTACGATGTGTTTGTCGGCTTCACATCCATCTCCGTCTTTGCTGTTAGTAACAATAAATTCATGACCATTGCTTTCTAAAAATTTTCTTAAACCTAATTCTCCTGATACACATCCAAGTAGTTCACCTGGTGTAAAATCTCTTCCTTTTGGACTTGGTAAAGTCATCCCATCAGGATATTTTTCTAATTTTGGTAAATCTGATAATGGATATGCTTTAGGCATTCCATTTTTTGGATCATCATACAGAACACATAGTATTTTCATTTAATCTCCTATTAAATTGTAACTAAAGATATTTTTTTCAGACAATCTATAGAATTTGACATTTAGTAGCAATTAAATAGTGGCTATTTTGGGTAATTTTTCTTTAAAATAAATCTATTTAAAATTACACCAAAAACTAGAATAACTATTGAACCAGTTATTATCGGGCTCAATAAATAATCAAAAGACACACCTCCAATAATCACAATGATTGGATTGCCCCCTGCAGGTGGGTGAGTAACATTAAAAAGTATCATTAACCCAACCCCAAGACCAGCTGCCAGTGGTATTAAAATATAATCTGGTAATGGAATAAACAATAAACAAAGCACTCCAACCAAAGCTGTTAAAAGATGACCAAAGAAAATATTTTTTGGTTGGGCGAAAGGACTTTCAGGATATCCATAAAGCAATACCATTGTAGATCCAAATGATGCAATTAAAAAAATACCATATTCTGTCTTATAAGTTAGTAAAGTTAATGCACCTATAGTTAAAAAAGAGAACAATGCGGCTATAGAGGATTTTAGAGTATTTTCTTTATTCATAATAATACTATAGATTTTTTATCATTTTTTTGACAGTAATAAATGGTAGCAATAAACAATCTTTTCTGGCAAGATTTTTTTCATTAATTATCTTATTTAGAACTGATAGTTTTTTTGGGAGTTTTGATGTTTGTTTTTTACAAAACTTGTTCAGTTCTAGAATTATATCATCTATTTCCTTAAATGATTTATTTTTAAAAAATTCTGAAAGCAGACTTGCTGAGGCTTGAGTATAAATACATGATTTACAGCTATAACCAATTTTATAAACTTTTTTACTTTTAGCTTTAATTGATATTGTAATTTCATCTCCACAAAAAGTATTTTTTTGCCTTAAAACATAATCATAATCTTTTAATAATTTATGATTTTTTGTATTTGCTGCTAATTTAAAAACTTTTAAATCCATTAATTAAGTAGTTAACAACTTTAAGTTGAGGTAAAATTTAATTTTATTCAAATATCAATAACAATTTAATTTTTTATTGTAGTAAGTCAAATTTATTAATAAAAACACTCAATGTTTAAACTTAAAAATGAAAATGTTGCTATTCCAGTTGTTCTAATTGCAGGAATACTTTGGTCTTTTGGTCCCTTAGTTGTTCGTTACATGGATCAGCCTGAGCTTGTACCTTGGCAATATTTATTTGCAAGGGGAATAACTATATTTATTCTTTTAAATATTTATTTATTTTTTGAAGAAGGACTTGATTTTTTAAATAATTATAAAAAAATCGGTATATCAGGTTTAATTGGAGGAGCAGGACTTGGCACAGCTATGATTTCTTTTATATGGTCTATTACTCATACAAGTGCAGCAATTACTTTACTTTGTCTTGCCGCCATGCCTTTTATGACAGCATTATTGGGTTTTTTATTTTTGAAAGAGACTATATCCACAAATGTTTGGGTAGCGATATTTACTGCAGCGGTTGGCATAGTCATTATGGCTCTTGGAAATTTTGAGACTGGTTCTTTATTTGGGCTTACTTTTGGTCTTATATCAGCATTAGGTTTTTCTATTTTTTCAGTCACTTTAAGATGGAGAAAAGAAACTCCAAAATTTACAACTGTTGCATTTGCAGGCTTTTTTTGTGCAATTGTTTCATTATTTATTTTGATCAACACTGATAGTGCTTTAATTTCAAATAGCAGAAATCAATCTCTATTTGCAGTTCATGGTACATTAGTATGTTTAGGTTTGATTTTATATTCAATAGGATCAAAAGCAATTCCAGCAGCTGAACTAACTTTATTGTCTTTGACCGAGGTAATAGGCGGTATATTTTGGGTTTGGCTACCTATACTTGGTATTAACGAAGTTCCATCAAATACTACTGTTATTGGTGGTTTTTTAATATTCTTGGCTATCATCTATTATAGCTTGATAATAAAACATAACAGAAGATTTATAGCTTTAAACTGATTTATGAATTCCTCAAAAACAATCGTTAATAGTTGGAATGAATGGGACCCATTAAAACATGTTATTGTTGGAAGAGCAGACGGCTGCTGTATTCCTGCTCCTGAACCAGCACTTGATGCAAAAGTGCCAGAGGATTCCGATATGAAAGGTCAACATGGACAAAGAACACAAGATACAATCGATAAGGCAAATGAATTACTAAATAATTTTGTTTCTTTGCTTGAGAAAAGGGGCATCAAAGTTGATAGACCAACACCAATAAAACATAATCAAAAAATTTCTACACCGGATTGGGAAGCTGATAGTATGTTTGGATGTATGCCAGCAAGAGATATAATTTTAACAGTTGGCAATGAAATGTTAGAAGCAACAATGAGTTATAGATGTAGATGGTTTGAATATCTTAATTATAGACCACTTCTGCAAAATTATTTTGAGCAAGATCCAAATATGCGACATGAAATTGCGCCGAAACCGAGATTAACAGATGCAGATTACAGAAAAGATTATTTATCAGAAAAAATTGGTGTTCAAAAAAGACTCAAGTGGACAGAAGATAAGTTTTTTGTGACTACAGAAGAGGAGCCCTTGTTTGATGCTGCAGATATTTTAAGATTTGGTAAAGACTTAGTAGTCCAGCACGGTTTTACAACAAATTTAAAAGGTATAGATTGGCTAAGAAGACATTTCAAAGATCATAGGGTACATGCTGTAAATTTCCCTGGTGATCCATATCCAATACATATTGATGCAACGTTTACACCAATCAAGGAAGGTCTAATAATTAATAATCCTCAAAGAAGGTTGCCGAAAGAACAAAGAAAGTTATTTGAGAACAATGGTTGGAAAATTATTGACTCTGCACAACCTGCACATAACAGTCCTCCTCCATTATGCTATTCATCGGTTTGGTTATCAATGAATGTTTTAGTTTTGGATCCTAAAACAGTTTGTGTAGAGAAAAGCGAGGTATATCAAGCTGAACAATTAGACAAACTTGGAATGGAAGTTTTACCAGTCGAGCTTCGTGATGCTTATGCATTTGGCGGTGGTCTTCATTGCTGTACTGCCGATGTTTACAGAGAGGGAGATTTAAAAGATTACTTTCCTAAACAATAATCAACTCGGATTTTCTTTTAAAAAATTAATAAAACTTACAACTTCGTCAAACTTTTCATCTTCTATATCTTTGTAGCTATTACTAAACTTATTTTTAATACATAATGCTACATGAGCATAAGGATTTCTACCTTTAGGATGATTAGGATGGTCAGGCAACTGACCTTTGAGATAATCACCAGCTTCTTGAATCATCTTCCATAGTTTTTTGGAGTTGATTGGCGACACTTAAAGAAATTTTTAGTTTTTTCTAGTTTGTTTAATTTCAAAATTCTCTAGTCTTTTAGATATTTTATCATCCAATTCGTTATTGTCTTTATTTTGAAATCTCGAAGCTCGTTCACGATCTCTTCTAAGAAGTTTTTCATCTCTTAATCTTTCCTCTTCCTCTTTTTGTTTTTGCTCTAAATCAAATTTTTCTTCCCACTCTCTTAGTTTTTGATTTTCGATACGTTGGGCCTCTAGTTCTTTCATCTCTCTAAGTTTTTGCTCTCTTCTTCTTCGTCTTTGTTCTTTAAGATCTTTATTCCTTTGTTCCTCTTCTCTAACTTTAAGATCTATATCTTTTCTATTTTGCTCTTCTTCTCTAAATTTAAGTTCTTTTTCTTTTGTTCTTAAATCTTTTGATATTGATGATAACTCTTCCTCTTTTTTAATCAGTTTGTCATTATCAATCTTAATTTTTTCCTCTTTAAGCTTTAATTCTTTTTCTTTATTTTTAATGGACTCCTCTCTCAAATATAATTTATCTTGATCTTTCTTGAGTTGATCCTCTTTTGAACGTAATTCTTTTCTTTCTTGAATAACCTTATTATTTTCTGCGAGTTTTTTTAATTTAATTTCCTCAACTTTTCTTTGATCTTGTTTCTTCTTATAAGTGCTATAAGCATTTGAAATTGAAGTAGCTGTAAATGATGCAATTTTAGCAATACCACTTGCATTTTTTTTTCGAACTGATTTTTTTCTAGGCATAATTTATAAAAACTTATTTCAGCAAAATTTTATCGTTGGCACAAGTAAGAAATTGTTTAAAATAATCGATACAACTTTTGGTAGATTTTAATTAAAGATAATGAAAATTTTAAATATCTTTCTCAACTTTTTTTTCTTCTTTTTTAAAAGAAACACCTTTTCTTATTAGCATTTTCTGAACTTTTTCAGAATATGGCTCTTCTATATGCTCAGTTATTGGATTTAATTCCATTCCAAGCGGCGTGATTGATTGTGGCATAGCTGTAAATTGTGAATCTGGATTTTCTTTTACATCTCTTACTCTCATCCTGTGTATGGCAAAAAAACCTATTAATGCGTGAAAAAATATCAAAAATATAAAGTAACCATTTGCTCCGACCAAATCCATTAAAAGTGAACATAAAAAGGGACCACTAATCGCACCTACTCCAAAGGCAAATTGTAATCCTGCACCAGCAGCAACAAATTTTTCTTTAGGAATAAAATCATTAGTATGTGCAAATATAATTGCAAACATAGGAAGACTGCAAAAAGAAAATAGAACAACACAGAGATAAAACCAATACTTAGTTGTTGCAAGATCTCCAGGCATATACATTTGACCTCCAGCAATAATTGAACAAAATGCAAAAAAAGATGCACCAAAAGTAGTGTAAATGATTACTAATCGTCTATCAAAATTATCTGATAGCTTTCCAATTGGCCATTGCGCAACAGCACCAGAAATTGCTAATAAAAATGTTACTATAGATATTTCAAAAATTGTGAAATTCATTGAAGCTGCATATACAGCAAGAAGAGAAAATAAAGCTGATTGTGTAGTTCCGTAAATTAATGAACCAACCATCCCTAGTGGAGATATCTTGTACAATTCTTTTAAACTCATTCCAGTAATTTTTTTAAAATTTGGAGCTTTTCTTTTTGTTAATAATATTGGTATTAATGATAAAGACATAAACAAAGAGACCAAAATAAATGGTTGGAAGTTTAAGGGAGAACTAAAATTTAAAAAAAACATTCCTACTGCCATTGATCCATACAATACAACCATATAGATTGACAAAACGCTGCCTCTATTTTTGTTACTCGATCTATCATTAAGCCAACTTTCGGCTATGGTATATAAAGAGACCATGCTTACACCTGTGATAATTCTTAATATAAACCAGCTAAATGGATTAATTATTATCGAGTGTATAAGTATAGCAATAGATGCAATTGAAGCAAAAGCAGCAAAAACTCTTATATGTCCTACTCGTAAAATAAAAGTTGGTATAGTTTTTGCACCTATAAAGTAACCAATATAGTATCCTGATAACATAAATCCAGTTGCAGTAAGACTGAACTCTTCAGCAACTGCTCTTACCCCAAGTAATGATCCTTGATATCCATGCGCTAGCATGATCAAACCCATGCCTGTAAAAAGAGCCCAGGAATTTTTTAAAATTTTATTCATTAATCTTTTCTATTAAGGCGTCATCTATTCTCAAATAAAGACCTAATTGTGACAAGTTTAAACTTTTTTTAGTTTATAAAAAGAGTGCACAGCAATGGTTATTATTATTAATATGCCACCATAGATTGTCTCTATACTAGGTTGTTCTTTAATTACAAGCCAAACCCATATTGGTCCTATGATTGTCTCTAAAAGAAAAAAAAGATTTACTTCTGCTGCAGTTATAAATCTAGGCGCAATTGTTACTAAAACAAACGGTATACCTACACACATAATACACATTAAAGGAACAATAATATTATCTCTTCCTTGAAGTATTAAATTATCAACAAAAAACAAAGCAAATATAGCAACTAGAAACTTCCCAATGACCGCAGCAGGAACTAAATCTTTATCTCTTACAGATCTAATGATATTTGCACCAACAGCTAATCCTAATGCAGTTATTAAACCAAAAATATCTCCAAAAAAGTTTCCTAGCTTGAAAGAGTCGAAAAAAATATAAACCACAGCTAAAAAAGTAATTAAGATTGCAATCCAAGTGTTCTTATCAGGATTTTCTTTTAGAAAGATTGCAGCTAATATAGCAGACAACATCGGTGCAGTTGCGATCATTACAAGAGTATTGGCAACATTTGTATTTTGTATAGACACTATGAAAGTAATATTAGTGATAGAGAAAGTGAGAGCATAGAATAATCCAGCGAGCCCCATTGCTAAAGTAACTTTTATTAAATTTGACTTATAAAAAAGAATAAGTGCAATAAGAATAACCACAGAAGGTATAGCACCTCTATAAAACAAAAGCTCCCATGTATCTATACTTGAAAGTCTAATAAATAATGAGTCTGGAGTAATAAACATAACTCCAACAAAAGCTAACAGCGAACCTTTCTGCTGATTAGATAAATTAACCATTATTCAAAAAGTTAAGAAGAGTAAGGTTTTCTTGCAAAAATGTTTCTTACCATCGGTTCGAACTTTTCAAGAGGATAAGATTCATAATTAGGATCAAATGAACACTGATCATACTTTTCGCAAAAGTTTACACATGCATCAAAATATTTATGACCTTTATACTTATCTCTTTTATTTCTATTTCCACCTAAATGATGAGCATAATAATAAGCTTGGAATTCGCCATGTTTTTCCACTATCCAATGTGTTTTCTCAGAGACATAAGGTTTTAAAATTGAGGCTGCGTATTCAGAGTGGTTCATTGGTGCCAGTTCATCACCTATATCATGTAATAGCGCAGCAACTATCATTTCCTCGCTTTCACCAGCATGTAATGCTCTAGTTGCACTTTGCAATGAATGTTCTAGTCTACTAACTTGATAGCCTTCCAATGTTTCGGTTAAAGAAGACAAAAATTTTAAAATTCTATCAGCAGTTTTTTTAGCAAAGTCTTTTTCATTCTTATCCAGCAAAAGATAATCTTCTTTTGTACCTTTTTTCATTTCTGTAAAACTAACTTTTTTCATTTAATTATTTGATGCAGTGCTTAATAATGATAATTGGGTTACTTTATTGTCCCCAAGTTCATCTATTGGCTTAACTGGATATTCACCTGTAAAATAATGATCTGTTAATTGAGGATATGAAATATTTCTGTTTTCAAAACCAACTGCCCTATAAAGACCATCTATTGATAGAAAATTTAAAGTCTTCGCATTAATATATTTACATATTTCATCATCACTCTTGTTTGCAGCAAGCAATTCTTTTTTAGTAGGCATATCAACTCCATAAAAATCAGGAAATCTTATTTGTGGGCAAGCAATACCCAGATGAACTTCTTTTGCACCTGCATCGTAAAGCATTTTAACAATTTTATGAGAAGTTGTTCCTCTTACTAACGAGTCATCAATAAGAACAATTTTTTTATTTTTTATAGAGGATTTATTTGCATTCAATTTTAATTTAACGCCCAAACTTCTAATTTTTTGAGCTGGTTCTATAAAAGTTCTACCAACATAATGATTTCTTATTAAACCTAAATCAAAATTTTTACCTGTGTGTTTTGAAAATCCTATTGCTGCAGCATTTCCAGAGTCTGGGACTGGTACAACTAAGTCTGCATCAATTTTGGTTTCTTTGGCTAGCTCAGCGCCTAACCTTTTTCTATATTCGTATGCACATTCACCATTAAGAATACTATCTGGTCTAGAAAAATAAATGTACTCAAAAACACAAGGTCTAATTTTTTTTGGAGGGAAAGGTTTGATACTATTTAATTTCCCATTCTCAATATAAACAATCTCACCATTATCAACATCCCTTATAAATTTGGCACCAATTATGTCTAAGGCGCAGGTTTCGGAGGCAAAAACATAAGAGTCATTTATTTTACCAATTACCAAAGGCCTTATTCCAAAAGGGTCTCTAACTCCAATTAATGTATTTTGAGTAAGCATAACTAAAGCATAACCACCTTGAATTTGGAATAATGCATCCACAACTTTATCTATCGTTTTTGAACGTTTTGATTTTGCAATTAATTGTACAATAGTTTCAGTATCTGATGTGGTGTAAAAAATTGCCCCCTCATCAACCAATTTTTTTCTTAAGGTAATAGCATTTGTTAAATTTCCATTATGTGAAACTCCTATACCACCCGTATTAGTATCTGCAAAAAAAGGTTGAATATTCCTTAATGTTGTTCCGCCGGTAGTGCTATATCGATTATGACCAATTGCATAATTTCCTGGTAAATTTCTTAAAACTTTTTCTTTATTAAAATTATCACCTACTAATCCAAATCTTTTTTCAGAGTGATATTTTTTACCATCATAAGATACAATACCACAACCTTCTTGACCTCTATGTTGTAAAGCATGTAAACCCAAAGCTGTTAGGGTAGAGGCATCTTTATTATTACTTATTCCAAAAACTCCACACTCTTCATTAATCTTAGGCCTAAAGTTCTTGAACTTTGTCTTTGGCATCTTCATAATTTTTTTCATTAGGAAACTCTTTTATTAAGTAATTACTACCTTTTTCAACATATGAAAAGGTAAATGATTTCTTAGCATCCACAGGCCATTTTTTTGAATTATAAACTATATCAACCGCTGAAAACAGACACACACAAATAATATA
>CACPID010000006.1 GCA_902633965.1 uncultured Pelagibacteraceae bacterium
CAAGACGAAACCATTTTTGGTACATTTAAAAAGTGATAGAAGAGTAATTACAATATAAGCCAGATCAAAAAAGAAAAAAAAATCTTTAATTTCCTTAACAAACTCCATTTAATTTTTTAAATATTCAAAGGGTTTTGAAATAATTATCAATGATGGCAGGAGTGTTAAAACAGAAATCATGGCTAACAGCATTGCAATTCCAGTAAAAACACCAAAATAAATAGTAGGGATGAAATTAGATAACACCAGTATTGAAAAACCAAATACTATAGTTATTGAGGTATTAATTATTGCAACACCAACAGTAGAGTGGCAACGTTCTATAGTCTTGTTATAATCTTTAATATCTGAAAATTCCTCTCTGAATCTGTATATATAGTGAATACTATTATCCACCGCTATTCCAATTGTGATCGCTGCGATGGTAATTGTCATCATGTCCAAAGGAATTCCCATTATACCAATTATTCCTAAAATAAAAAAAGCAGCAAGAAAATTAGGAACAACTCCTATTATTGATAATTTAACATTTTTAAATAAAATTAAAAACATTACAAATATACCAATCATTACAAAGCCAAGAGTTAAAATTTGTGATTTAAATAAACTTTGCAATAAGTTATTAAATAAAATTAATACACCAGCTAGTTTAAATTCATCTTTCTTTAAGTTTAATTTATTTTCTAAATCATAATTAATTTGTTTTATTAAATCATTACGCCTTAAATCTTTGAGAGAATCTTTAATTCGAAGACTTATTCTAGCTTCATTATCTTTAATTGATATGTAAGGATCTATTATTTCCTTTTTAATTGTCTCAGGTATTTTTGAGTAGAGCACACCCATTTCTAGAGTTCCAAGCTCTTTATTATTGTTTAAACTTGTTGCAACATCTATAATTGAGGAAAAAGATAAAACTTTACCAATCGCCGGCAAACCATCCAAATACTTGTGTACTTTATCTATTTTATCAATTTTATCTTTTGTAAACCAATATTTTTCATCGTTTGCATCCCCATCATTTTCCCAATCGTCAAACTCATCTTTTTCAGAATTTGCAGCATTTTCATCTGAAATTTCACCAAATTTTATAATTATTTCAAGTGGAGTTGTTCCACCTAATTTTTCATCAATCAACTTCATTCCTCTATAAATTTCTGTTTTTTTGTCGAAGTAGTTAATGAAACTGTTTTCAACCTCTAACCGTTTGATACCAAAGATACTTAAAATTATTACTAATATTGTAGTTAAAAAAATTAAATTCTTATTATTTATAGATATTTTTGAAAATAAATTTGTAATTTTATAGTTATTTACTTCTTCCAAGTTAATATTATTTACGGGTGCAAAACTTAACAAAGTAGGAAGCAACGTGAAAGTTATTAAGAATGAAGTCATTAACCCTAAAGTCATCATCCATCCAAAATCAATAATTGGTTTAATTTCACTGAATATTAAAGATAAAAAAGCACACACTGTTGTTAAAACAGTATAAAGAATTGGCCAAAACATTTTATGAGTTGTTTTAGATAAAATCTCAAAGTTGCTTAAATTTAAATTATTTTTTCTTAATTGAATAAAACGAGTACTCATGTGTATATTCATCGCCATTGTAAGAATTAACATTAACGCTATAAAATTCGAGGATATCACTGTTACTTTCCAACCCAATAAACCTAACAACCCTGTCATAATAATTACGGAGAATACACAGCTGCTTATTGGCACTAAAACCCAAATTAATTTTCTAAATACAAACCATAAAGTTGCAATGATAAATAAAAAAACTCCTAGTCCAAATACTATAATATCACTTTTTATAAATGACATCATGTCATCTGCTATCATAGGTATACCACCTAAAAATATTTTAGCATCTTTGCTGTAAGTTTTTATGACATCCCTAATTTCAATTATATTTTCATGATTCTTTTTTTTTAAATAATCTTTATATTCTTCAATTTCTTTTTTACTCGAGGTCATTAAATTTTGGAGTTGATTATCTTTTTTTAAGTAAACAATTATTCCTGTGGTTGTGCCATCCTCACTAATTACAAAGTTTCTAAAAACTGGGCTATTTATTATTTCATTAAATCCTCTATCTTTATCTACCTTTTCATCTTTTAATGTTACAAAGTTTTTAAGCCTTTCTTGAAGGGGAGCCTCAGAGTTGTTTAGCAAAGGTATATCAAGAATAGTCACAACATTATGCACCCAATCTAAGCTTTGAATTTTATATTTTAGGCTTAAAAGATTGTTGATAGTAGTTTGAGAAGTGATTGGTTCTTTTGGAGCATATGTTAGGACTAGAAACTCTTTTGCTCCATATCTATCATTAATCTCTCTTAAATATTCTAAATCTGGATCACCTTCAATTAACAATGTATCTGATGAAGCATCCAACCTAAAATCCTTTGAGGAATATCCAAAAAAAGCTAGTAATAAGATTAGGCTTAAAAATACAAATTTGGGTTTTTTCAGAATAATATTATTGTAAAAATCGGCGAACATTTATTAGTTATTTATATTTTAAATTAACTAATTTGAGTATCTTTAAATTTGGTAAACATTGCCTCAAATTCCAACATAATATTTCCAGTTGGTCCATGTCTTTGCTTACCTATTATAATTTCAGCTAGATTGGAAACTTCGTTCATTTTTGCTTGCCATTCAGCATGTTCAACAGTCGCAGGTCTTGGTTGTTTTCTCTCCAAGTAATATGCCTCTCTATAAACAAACATAACTACATCTGCATCTTGCTCTATTGAGCCAGACTCTCTAAGGTCTGATAGTTGAGGCTTTTTATCGTCTCTTTGTTCAACAGCTCTTGAAAGTTGTGATAAAGCTAATACAGGAACGGATAATTCTTTTGCAAGTGCTTTTAAACCTTGAGTAATCTCTGAGATTTCTTGAACACGGCCATCCTTTGTATTAACTGCTCTCATTAACTGAATATAATCAATTACGATAAGATCTAAGTTGTGTATTCTCTTAATCCTCCTAGCTCTATTACTTAAAGCGGCAATACTTATTGCAGGTGTTTCATCAATGAATAAAGGTAATTCTGATATATTTTTAGAGGTTTCTATAAATTTATCAAATTGTTCCTCGGAAATTCTCCCTCTTCTTATATCGTTGGATTTAATTCTAGATTGCTCGGCAAGTATTCTCGTTGAAAGCTGCTCTGAAGACATCTCAAGTGAAAAAAAAGCAACAGATGATTTTTTTCCACTCTCTTGAAGCTTTTGCGCAGCATTAAAAGCTATATTTGTGGCAAGTGCGGTTTTACCCATTGAGGGCCTACCTGCAATTATTACTAGATCTGATTTGTGAAGACCACCCAGTCTATCATCTAAATCTCTTAAACCAGTAGGAACACCAACAATACCCTCCTCATTTTTATAAGCGTTAGAAGCCATTTCAATTGTCATTTTCATAGCTTCATCAAATTTAATTAATGAAGAATTAAAAGATCCTCTTTCAGCCAAATCGAATAAAAATTTTTCTGAATTTTCAATTATATTTTGCCCATTGATGTTTAAATCATTTAATTTTGCACTTTCAATAGTACTCTCAGAAATTTTTATTAATTCCCTCCTTACAAACATGTCATAAATAATTTTTGAATATTCAATTGCTTGTCTTAGTGATGTAGAAAATTTTGTAACTTTAACTAAATAATCTGGAACATTAATTTCATCTTTTTCTTTTTCAAAATAGTTTTTTAAAGTAATTGGATTTGCTAGCATACCTTTAAAAATTAGCTGTTCTATAGCTGCAAAGATTTTTTGGTGCATAGGATCATAGAAATTGCTGCTTGAAACAATTGTGTTCACATCATCAAAGATTTCATTACTTAACAATATTGAACCTAAAACTGATTGTTCGGCTTCAATATTATTTGGTAATTCTTTAAAAGTATTTGAAATAACACTTAAATTATTTTCCATGAGTATTCATCTTATACAATTGAAATAAATATTGAATAAAAAAAAATGGATGGGGATAATGATGTATAATTATTGAATAACTTCAGCAGGTATTACTTTAACTTTAATTTCTGCCTGAACCTCTGAGTGTAAATTTATATTTACTTTAAATTCACCTAAGGATTTAATATCTTCCATTAGTTGTATCATGGAAGGTGCAATTTCTATGCCATTCTTATCCTTTATAATTTTAGAAATTTCAGTTGGTTTAACAGAACCATAAAGCTCTTTATTTTCTGTGCTTAGTTTTTTAATTACATATTCTTTTAACTTAATTTTATCAAATATGTCTTTTGCAACTTTTTTCTTTTCTAAATCTTTTTTACTCAATTCGTTTTTAATTTTTTCTACCTCTTTAATATTTTCTTTAGACGCATATAGTGCTTTTTTATTTGCTATAAGAAAATTTCTAGCAAATCCACGTTTTACATCAATTACTTCTCCAATCGATCCAATTTTTCTTAAATTCTCTAATAGTATTACTTTCATTATATCAACGCTAGGTTTCTTGCTCTCTTAATCGACAATGATAACTCTCTTTGTTTTTTCTGGCTAATATTTGTTATCCTTGATGGTAATATTTTTCCATTTTCGGAAACATACTTTTTTAATAGCCTAATATTTTTATAATCTACCACAGGTGCACCTTTGGCAGAAAGTGGACATGCTTTTTTAAATTTATATTTATTTGGTTGAAAAATACTTAATTTAGCGAAATTACTTTGAGATTTTTTTTTATTTCCTGATTTTTTTTTCTGCACTATTAATTTCCTTCCGATTTTGTTGAGTTTTTCTTGTCTTCAACTTCTTTTTTTGAAAAATAGTTTGTTTCTAAGTCAAATTTTTTTACTTTAACAGTTAAATATCTTAAAAGATTTTTATCCATACTTTCATTTTTTTCTAAATCATTAACTATCTTTGCTGGACCTTCAAATTTAAAATGTATGTAATTACCTTTTTTATTCTTCTTTATTATATAAGATAAATTAATTAATCCCCAATTTTGAGTTTGAACTACTTTACCATCATTTTTTTCAACTATTTTGGTGTACTTTTCTGTTAATTGTTTAATTTGGGAAGGGCTTACATCCTGTCTTGCTACTATAGTATGTTCGTATAAGTTCATAATTTTAAGTTTAATAAAAAATGAGGATATACTATTATAATTCTTCAATTACAATACTTAAAACAATAATAATAAAGATATAAATATATATGTTTTCTGTAATTTTTCCAGGTCAAGGATCTCAAGTTGTGGGTATGGCTAGTGAACTTCACTCAAAATTTGATTTAGTTAAAAAATATTTTAAATATGCAGATGAAATACTAGATTTTCCAATATCCAAAATTATTCTAGAGGGACCAAAAGAAAGCTTGAATCTTACTGAAAATACACAGCCTGCAATTTTTTTAGTTGGATATTCTATTTTTAATTTAACTAAAAATGAGTTTGGTTGTGATTTAAATAAAGCAAAATATTTTGCAGGTCATTCTGTGGGTGAATATACAGCCTTGGCATCAGCGGGAGTTATTAAATTTGAAGATACGATTAGGCTCCTTAAGCTTAGAGGAAATGCAATGCAATCAGCAATTCCTAAAGGAGAAGGAGGAATGGTTGCAGTTCTTGGCTCGGACCTTTTAGATATTGAAAATTTAATTAATGAAAAAAAATATAAGTGTTTCATCGCAAATGATAATTCTAATGGACAGTTAGTAATTAGTGGTAGAATTGATGATTTAAATAAATTTATTAATGATCTAAAAAATTTGCGTATAAAAAACATTACTTTACCAGTAAGTGGTCCATTTCATTGTGAATTAATGAATAAAGCAACAATTATAATGGAGTCAGAAATAAATAAATTAGAATTGAATAATAATAAAAATATTTTCATTTCAAATGTGACTGCGAATGAAATGCAAAATACTAATGAAATAAAAAATCTACTTATTAAACAAATTGAAAGCAGAGTAAGATGGAGAGAGAGCATTTTTTATATGATTAAAAATGGAGTAAATCATTTTATAGAAATAGGCCCAGGAAAAGTGTTGTCCGGTCTTATAAAAAGAATTGACAAAACAGTAATAATTGATGCAATTAATAATGAGGAGGATATAAAGAATATAAAGAAAGATGATAAATTTTAGTAAAAAAAAAATTATAATAACTGGTGCAACTGGTGGTATTGGAAATGAATTAGTTAAAAAATTTATTACTTTGAAAGGTGAGGTTTTAGCAACAGGAACAAATGAAGAAAAATTAGAAAATTTGAAAAAAAATTATCCATTAGTTGAAACTCTTAAATTTGATATTTCAAAACATTCTGAAATTGAAAGTTTTATTGAACAGGCTCATTCGAAACTTAATGGCTTAGATATTTTGATAAATAATGCAGGTATCACATTGGATAATTTATCTTTAAGAATGAAAAATAATGAGTGGCAAAAAGTTATAGATATTAATTTATCATCAACATTTTATATTTGCAAACATGCTCTAAAAAAAATGCTAAAAAACAAATTTGGAAGAATAATAAATATTACATCTATTGTTGGACATACTGGAAACATAGGACAAGCTAACTATACAGCGTCTAAAGCAGGTATGGTTGCTATGTCAAAGAGTCTTGCAATAGAGTATGCTAGAAAAAACATTACAATAAATTGTGTATCACCAGGATTTATTCAAACAAATATGACTGATCAAATAAACGAAGAGGTAAAAAAAAATCTTATGTCCAGAATTCCCATCAACAGATTAGGAAACGGCGAAGATGTATCTAATTCTGTTGCTTTTTTAGCATCTGATGAAGCATCTTATATTACTGGCGAAACTATTCATGTTAATGGAGGCATGTATATGGCTTGACAAAGTTGAGTAATAATCTAATAACAAAAAATATAACAAAAAAAGGATTTATATGTCTGATGATGTTTCAAGCAAAGTAAAGAAAATAGTTGCTGACCACTTAGGGATTGAGGAGGCTAAAGTTACTGAGGAAGCTAGCTTTATAGATGATTTAGGTGCTGATAGTTTAGATACTGTTGAATTAGTAATGGCTTTTGAAGAGGAATTTGGTTCTGAAATTTCTGATAGTGAAGCTGAGAAGATTCTTACAGTTGGAGATGCAATTAAATTTATTGAGAGCAAAAGTAACTAATATTTAAATACGGATGTCATCACAAAATGATGGGATAATAGTTATATTGTCTTCGCCATCTGGTGCTGGAAAAACTACATTAGTAAAGTTACTATCAGAAAAAAAAAACTTTAATATTTCAGTCTCACATACAACTAGAAAACCAAGAAGTAATGAAACTAATGGTAAAGATTATTTCTTTGTTAATAATGCTGATTTTGAAAACTTAATCAAAAATAATCAATTTTTAGAATATGCTAAGGTTTTTAATAATCTTTATGGCACTTCAAAAAAACCAGTTATTGACCTCTTGAGTTTAGGCAAAAACGTAATATTTGATATTGATTGGCAAGGGACAAGACAAATAAAATCTCAAAATATTAAATATAAAATAATTACTTTTTTTGTATTACCACCTAGTAAGCAAGTTCTTTTTGAAAGACTAAGTAATAGAGATATGAAAGATAAGCTTATAGCATCAGAGAGAATGAAAGATTTTTACAAAGATGTAAAGCATTGGGAAGATTATGATTATGTTGTTATTAATGATGATTTAAATAAATGTTATAATGAAATCAGTCAACTAATTGATTTATCTTTAGATAAGAATAATAAGAAATTTTATTACAATAAAAAAAAAATTTCAGACCATATAAATAAATTAATTAACTAATTTTTTTCTTCATATTTTGAAACCAAATCGCAGTATGTTTGAATATCAAGATTTTGAGGACGCAAGTCTAGATTAATATTGAGTTCATTCAAAATCTTAATATTATTTTTAAAAATATAATTTATAGATTTTCTTATTTTTTTTCTTCTTTGATTGAATAATATTCGTGTAATTTTTTCTAAATTTTTAGAGTCCCTGAAGTGAAATCGTTGTATTTTATCTCTAAACAATAACAATGAACTTTCAACTTTTGGTCTTGGAGAAAAAGAACTTGCTTTAATATCAAACAGTTTTTGTATCTGAAATCTCCAATTTGACAATATTGATAAACGACCGTAATCCTTTGAATTAACTTTTGCTAATATCCGGTTTGCCATTTCTTTTTGAAACATAAAAATTAAAGCTTTAAAACTAAAATTATTATCTAGTATAAATTTTACTAAAATTTGTGAGGATATGTTATAAGGCAAATTACCAATTATAATTGTATTTTTATTAAATATCTTATAATTAAAAAAGTTAAGAATATCTTCATTTATGATTTCAGCTTTACCAAAATATTTATCCAATAAATTTTTTGATAGCTCTTTATCTTTTTCTATGGCAAAAATCTTTTTTGGATTTTTTTTTATTAAATAATCAGTAAGATTTCCTGTACCTGGTCCAATTTCAATTATTTCAGTTTCACTATTAATAATATTTATTTCAACTATTTTTTTTAATATATTTTCATCAACTAAAAAGTTTTGACCGAGACTTTTTTTTGCTCTTTTTTTAACTAATTTTTTTTGCAAAATTAATTGCCTCTATTAAACTAATTGGACTAGATAGATTTTTTCCAATCATTAAGTTATTTGTTCCATGATCTGGAGTGATTCTTAAAAAAGGTAGTCCTAAAGTAATATTTATGGCATTAAAACCATATAGAGTCTTTATTGGTGTAAGAACTTGATCGTGATACATGCCAAATATTACATCAAATCTATTTAAATTGTTTTTCAAAAAGATCGTGTCAGCAGCATAGGGACCTTTTATTTTTATACCTTTGCTTTTTAATTTTTTAACTGCTGGCTTTATAATCTTTTCATCTTCTGAAAATTTATCAGTGGTTTCACAATGTGGGTTCAAACCTGTTATACCAATTTTCACTTTTTTTTTAAAATAGTATTTATAGAAGTTGTGAATTGTACTAACATGCTTAATAATTTTATTTTTAGTTATTTTTTTGAAAATTTTTTTTAAAGGCAAATGAGTTGTTAATGGACATACAGCTAGATCCTTATTGTAAATCAACATCACTTCTTTACCCTTAGAATTAGTTTTTTGGGCAAAATATTCAGTCATACCAAGAAATTTTTTTTGTAAAAAATGTTTCTTCGATATAGGACCATTTATCAATATTTTAATATTATTTTTCTTAATTATAGAGAGAGCAATATTTATACAATTCTCGATATATGGTTTGGATTTGTTTGAAATTTTATCAAATGTTTTTTTTAATCTAAAATTAACATTGATTAAATTTATTTTTTTATTGGTAAGCTCTTTGATATTTAAATTAGACTTAGTTACATCTATAATTTTATATTTGTATTTTAATTTGTTCATTTGTTTAACCAATAGTTTCTTTGAGCAAATTAAAATAATTGGATTTTTTAATTTTTTTATCTTTTTTTCTTTGAGTGATTTTAAGTAAATCTCAAGAAAAACACTATATGGTTCACCAGCTACTATTAAAATTGGTTTAGTTGTCATAGATCTTTGTATTAAGCTCAGTTTTTTTATAATATATTGATGAATACTGATCTAATTGACGATTTTGTTCAGTCAATATAATTTTTTTGTATTCCTCATCAAAGCTTAGATTTAATTTGGATTTTTTTTTATCTTTTAAAAATAAAAAAAGTTGGCCACCTGGCACATTTATAGGATTTGTATAATCTCCAATTTTTAAATTTTTTACATTATTAAAAACTTCTTTTGTAAGTTGATTTTCTTTAATCCAGCCAATTTTACCTCCGAGCTTTGAGGAAGGTGCTTCGCTGAGAACATTTGCAGTATTTTCAAACCCAATATCTTCGATGCTTTTTTCAATTTTTAGTCTATTAGTCTCTAAATCTGAAATTTTGGATGTTGTAAATAGAATTTCATGTAACAAGTATTCATCAAGAAAATTTGAGGGATTTTCTAAATCTTCTTTCAATTTTTTTTTTATTTTAATTTCATCTATAACTAATTTATCTTTATAAATTGTATATATCAGTTTATTCCACATTAATTCGATTTCAATTTTTTCATTTAGATAATTCTTGGATATATCTAAAGAACTTAATAAATTCTCAAATTCGGATTGATTTAATTTTAAATTGTTTCTCAAAAGTTCTATTTGTTTTAGAACTAATTTTTCATTCCCACCTAATTGGAAATTCTTAAGAATCTCATTTTTCTTTACTTTTTCTTTAATAATAGATTTTGTTGCATATTGAATAAGTTCTTTTTCGTTAATTGTTTTTAGTTCGTTGTTTAACATTATTAGATAATTAATCTCTTTTGCAATATCTTTATTTGTAATTGGATAGTTTTCAACTTTATATAATATTTCAAGTTTTTTTGCATAAAGATTATTAATTGTTAAAAAACCAAATATTAAAATTAAAAATGTTAAAATTTTTACTTTTTTCATATTAAATTACTTTAGATTTGTTGAGCTTATTTTTGAAAAAGGCATTATGGTTAAAGAAAATAGCAACTCTTCCTCAGGTTTAATATCGCTATCAGCATAGAAAGTTTTATTATATTCTAGAGCCGCTCTTAAACAATCATTTTCATATTGATACATTAGATTGTAAAATTCAGTCATATCAATTTCTCTATTTGATCTAGTTTTGAAAGCTAAACTGTTAGAGTTATTTAATTTGAAAGTTGTTTCGTTACCAACGTAATGGCTTGAGCCAATAATATCGCTTTCCTCCAAATATTCAAATGTTGTTATAAAGTTGTTAACTGAAAAAGTTGTTTTTAAAGAATTGTAATTTGAAGTTGAAAGTCCGTCATCTAACATAAAATCGTAATCTAGTTTCAAAATATCTGAAATTTTAAAATTAAAATTTCCAATTAGATCAGAATACTTTTTATTTAAAGAACTTTTGATAGGCAAATCTTCATTTACAGTATCTCTAATCACTTGAGCAACCTCTAATGATATTTTTTCATCACCGAACTTATCATTTCTCTTATAACCAAAACCTGCTGTTATTGAATGACCAGCCTCGACAGCATCATTTTCAGAAATTCTATTAAATGAGTTTATATTTGAAATATCCAACCTTCTATCACTGTCTGACATATTTTTGGTCTTATTAGGACTAAATCTGTAAGATAAATTTGGTGTAATAAAACTATTATAATATTCCGTTTGTTTTGAAAGAGGGTAACTTAAATTATACATAAACTGTGAAAGTAGTTGGTTTTTCGATTTACTTTCATTATTTATACCAGTTTTAGTACTTTTATTTGGATTTAAAAGACTAAGCTGAAAATTTTTAACCAAACCATTATTATCAAATCTTTTTGGAGAAGAATAAAGTATTGAATTATTTAATACTTGTTCATATTTGTTTGTCTCAAATTGTTTTTGAAAAAAATCTGACTGAAAATTCAAAGACCCCTTTAAATCAAAATTTTTTTTAAGATCTTTTGAATAATTTATATTAGGCATAACAATTTCATATCTATCTGAAGTCCTTTTTGTTAAATCTTCATAAACTTCAGTAATTAAAACAATAGAACTATCATCATTATATCCACTAAATTCTACAAATGAATGCATTAAAGTATTACTTTTTATTAAAGGGGAATTTATTTTATATTTTTTCAAATAAGTATCATTGGCTACTTGTTCAAAATTTATTTCAAGGTTGTGTTCTTCAAAAAAACCATCCTTAAATTGAAATTTTGTATTAGAGAAAAAATGTGATTTTGATGTTTGATTATCGTCACCAAATGCCGAAGTATAAAAACTAAAATCGCTTATATGATCATAATTTTTTCCTATTTTTCTATACTCATTTTGCAAAATAATGTCGTTATTTGTGAAAAGTCTAGGTTGAATTGTCATATCTTCATTATCCGCAATGACTTTATAGTAAGGTATCTGAATAGATGTACCAGTATTTCCTGAATCATTTAATTGCGGAGTCAAAAAACCCGATTGTCTTTTAACAGTAGGGTCAGGATGAAAAAATCTTGGAAAATATAAAACTGGTTTATCATAAACTTCTAGCCAAGCGTTTAAATAATTAATAGTTTTTTTTCTTTCATCATGAATTATTTTATCAGCTTTGAGTGTCCATGGTGGACACCCATCTCTTTTTTTACAAGTTGTAAAAATTCCTTTTGATACAATTGTGCTGTTATTTTTCGATTCTAAAGTATTTCCATATAATCTAGGTTCATTTAGTGAGCTTCCAAAAGATTTATTTGAAAAATTTATTTTTATATCTTTTCCATAAAATTCGTTATTACTTACATCACTTAAAAAACTTTTAAAAAATGAAACATTACCATCTTTATCTTTAAAAGTTACATTTTTTCCTCTAAGAATTTTATTATTAATATTAAATAAAAAATTTTCTGCATTAAAATTATTTTGATACTTATCCGTCAACGTAGTTTCATAATTAGATTTTATCTCATTAGAATTTCTCAAATAAATTAAATTTTTTGTTTTAATAAAAATATTTTTTTCTATCTCAATTTCTGTATCCTCAAATGTTTGAATTTCCTCTAAGTTCTTTAAATATCTTATCTTATTTGCTTTTATTATGGCATTATTGGTTGTATCTTCTACAATAACATTTTTACTCACTATAAGCTCAGAGTTTTTTTTATTATACTCAAAATCTTGAGCAGTTATGATTACACCGCTTGTTGAAGAGATTTCAACTCCTTTATTAGATTTGAGAGTCTCTCCATTATTAATAATTTGTATTTCTTCACCTTCGAAAAAAAAATCTTCCGCCAAGGATTTGTTAATTAAAGCAATGAAGATTATTATGAAATATATTAAAAATTTTTTTATCATTTATTTCTCGTTAATTCTAACTAATCCAATGCTACAAAATAAAGATATTATTAATAAAGGTAACCATATGGATAAAAATTCGGGCAGTTGTTCATTTTCTCCAAGCAGACTTGAGAAATAATTTACGTAATAAATTACAACCGAGCAAAGTGTTCCTAATATGAGATGGAAAATTTTCGAACTATTCCTTTTTATATTTAGCATTATAATACATCCGAATATGGTCATTATTGTTAAATTAATTGGATATGAAGCAAGTTTATGAAAATGAATGTTCAAATTGGTTATTGAATATCCTACACTTTCATACTCATTTTTAAGCTTATTAAGCTCTATAAAGTTTAGTGAGGTTAAATCCGAAAAAAGCTGATTTATTTGTTCTGAATCAAAATTGCTCTCAAAAACTGTATTTTCACTTTTTTTTGTACTAGAGCTCCCGCTAGAATAATTTGCATTTTTTAAAATCCATTTTTTTGACTTGATATTAATTTCATCAACTAAAATATTATTAATATTCTCGTAGTCCTTTGTAAATTGATTTATGGTAACATCATATAAAATTCCCTCAGAAATTCTTTCAGCATTTATAATATTAATATAATTATTTATTTCGTCTTTAATCCATAAACCATTTTCAGTTACTACAGCTAGATATTTATTGTCTTTAGAGTATTTATTTTTGAGATCTAAATAAACAAATTTAAGGTTCGATGAAAGATTATAAAATATTATTAAAATAAATATAGATACTATAAATGCAAAACTTGATAAAATAGAAATTATTTTAAAATTACTTAAACTTACTTTTTTGAAAATATCTAGCTCTTCTTTATCAAGCAATCTAATAAATAAAAACTGCGTTGATATAAAAAAAATAAATGGAAAAGTTTCATACACAATTGAGGGCGAATTAAGCAATGTCAAAAAAAGAGGAAATAATAAATTTGTATCAGTATCTTTCAGGTAGGATACTTCTTCAAAAACATTAAGAATAATAACAAGAGAAAAAAAAATTGAAAATACTACTGATAATGTTTTTAAAAAAGATAAAATTAAGTATTTTTGATATACTTTAATCATCTACCTGCTCTCAATTTAAATATAAAAAATAAATAACTTATTAAAAAAGTAACTAAAGGTAGAATTATAAAAAATTCAATTTTACTATTACCTATGTATCTTGCAGTAATTTCAGATGTTACAATTACAAAAAAACCAATAACAAATAAAATATTTTGTAATCTACTATATTTGTAAGAGTCTTTACTAGACAAAATAATTAAGCATGCTATCAAAACAATACTTGGAATAAAAAAAGGTTTTATAATTCTTTTAAACAACTCTTCATCTATGTCATTCTCAGCTTTACTTTCACATTGAAAGTAAGTAGGTATTTTAGAAAGAATAATGTTATAATTAAGTTTATATAAACATGATATAAGATTGATTGTAGATAGCTCTTGAAATTTAGGTGTTTTTGTACTCTTAGAGGAATATTTATCTAAATTGATATCAGTTCTTTTAAATGCAAATCTTGTAAGGTTGTCATTATTAATATCAATAAAACTTCCATTATTTAAAACTAAAAAATTCATACCATTTTCAGATACTATTTTGCCACTTTCAGCGTAAATAATTTGAGACTGATTTTTTTTAACCAAATCTTTTAGGTAAATATTTTTTAAGTTTCCATTTTTATCTTTAGACTCAACGAAAATTGTTAAGTTTTCAACAACATCAATAAATTTTTTTTCCTTAATTAAATTTGGGAAAAAGTCAACATTTGAGTTTCTTATATATTCTCTTGCTGAGTTTAAAGTTTTTGGAACAATTAATGTATTTAAAAATATTTGTAATAATAAAAATAAAAAAGAGAAGATAATAAGTACATTTACGAATTTAATTTTATTTATACCTATGTTCCAAAAAATTAATAATTCATTTTTGTTTTCATATCTATTCAGTGTATAAAAAATGCTTATAAAAACGCAGAACGGTAAAATTCTACTAAAAATTTTTGGAAAATTTAACAATGTAATGTTAAAATAGGTCAAAATGCCATGCCCATCTTCAGAGATATAATCTAAAAAATTTACAGCTTGAATCACCCATATAATCAGTGACAAACTTAGACTTGATAATAAAAAAAACTTGGTGATATCTTTTAAAAGCTGATTATAAATAATTTTTTTCATTGAAATTTACCTGATAATATCTATATAAATTCAACATTAGTTTATATTTTAAATACAACCTAAAGTACATATTTAATAAAAATGTCAATAAAAATAACATATAAATCAACTTCCAACGATAGAAGTATAAAAAATTACGTTTTGTTTTCTGATGAGGAATTCAAAATTAATGGTCTTCACAAATTAAGTATTAGCAAAAGCTCCAATCAGATAAACAAATTGATAATTTCAAACAAATCGAAGAAAAAAGAGTTTATCTCGTTTAATCTTAACCCCGATCAAAAGGTAATTTTAATAAAAATTAAAAATAAACTCACAGCAACCGATAACGAAAAAAAGGGTGCAAATTTTTATAATTATCTTAAAGCAAATCTAATTTTTGATGTTACTTTCTTAAATAATAACACTAATGCTACCCAAGGTAATAATAAAACATTTATTGAGGAGTTTCTGCATGGTATGCAACTCAAATCATATAATTTTAATAAATATAAAACTAAACATGAAGAAAAAAATATAGAAGTAAATATTTTAAATTCAAAAAAAAATAATAAAAAATTCGATAGATTTTCCTCAATTTTAGAGGGCACAAAATATACAAAAGACCTTGTATCAGAACCAGGCAATATTCTTCATCCAGATGAATATGCAAAACGTTTGCTTAAATTAAAAAAAATTGGTTTGAAGGTTAAGGTATATAATCAAAAAGAACTTAAAAAATTAGGTATGGGAGCTCTTTTAGGAGTTGGTCAAGGAAGTGTAAGAGGGTCATACCTAGTTACAATGGAATGGAATGGTAATAGGTCAAAAAGTAAGCCATTAGCATTTGTTGGTAAGGGCGTATGTTTTGATACTGGTGGCTACTCGCTAAAGCCAGCAAGGTTTATGGAAGACATGACATATGACATGGCGGGTTCTGCTGCTGTAGTTGGGTTAATGAAAACTTTAGCTCTAAGAAAAGCAACTGTAAATGCCGTAGGTGTAGTAGGTTTAGTTGAAAATATGGTAAGTGGAAATGCTCAAAGACCTGGAGATATCGTAAAATCCTATAGTGGAAAAACAATCGAAGTATTAAATACAGATGCTGAAGGTAGATTAGTTTTAGCAGATGCACTTACTTTTACAGAAAAAAAATTTAAACCTAAATTTATAATTGACCTAGCAACTTTGACTGGTGCAATAATAGTTTCTTTGGGATCAGAATATGGAGGACTTTTTTCTAATAATGATAAACTTTCCAAACAATTAATTGATGCTGGTGAGAAGACTGATGAAAAATTATGGAGAATGCCTCTACATAAGAACTTTGATAAATTGATGGACTCAAAAAACGCAGATATGCAAAACATAAATTATGTAGGTGGAGCAGGCTCTACAACAGCAGCACAATTTCTACAAAGATTTATTTTAAATAAAACACCTTGGGCCCATCTTGATATAGCTGGTATGGCTTTTTCAAAATATGGCGGAGCATTAAACTCAAGTGGAGCTACAGGCTATGGAGTAAGATTGCTAAATAAATTAGTCGAAGATAATTATGAGTAATTTGGAACAAACTCTATCAATTATTAAACCAGATGCTGTAGAGAGAAATCTAGAAGGTAAAATTAAAACAATGTTTAAAAATGAAGGTTTTAAAATTGTCAAAGAAAAAAAAATCAAACTTGAAAAAATAGATGCTGAAAAATTTTATAAAGAGCACGAAACAAAACCATTTTATAATGATTTATGTGAATATCTATCTTCAGGACCAATCGTTGTAATGATCCTAGAAAAAATCGGAGCAGTATTAGATAATCGAAGGCTAATGGGTGCTACCGATCCAAAGAATGCAGAAGATGGTACAATTAGAAAAGAATATGGTTTATCTATAGATAAAAATTCAGTACATGGTTCAGATAGTATAGATAACGCAAAAATTGAAATTAATTTCTTTTTCAAAAACTAATTTAAAATCATTTTTAAAGCTTTGGGATAAATTTTATGTTCTTGATTTAGTATTCTTTTTTGTAAGCTTTTAGCACTATCATTTTTAAAAATTTTTATTTTTTTCTGCAATATGATTTTTCCTGAGTCTAATTTTGGGGTAACATAATGTACAGTGCACCCTGAATATTCATCATTATTTTGAATGGCTCTAATATGTGTATTAAGTCCTTTATATTTTGGTAATAATGAAGGATGAATATTGATTATTTTTCCTCTAAATTTTTTTATAAATTCCTTGGATAAAATTTTCATAAAACCTGCAAGACAAATAATTTTAATATTTTTTCTTTTTAGAGTTTTCAAAACCTTTAATTCATCTTTTAAACGATTTTTAAAAGTAAAAATTTTAGATTTAATCTTATTTTTTTTTGCAAAAAATAAGCCTTTTGCATACTTTTTATTAGAAATTACAATACAAATCTGAAACTTCGAATTTTTTTTTTTTGAAAAATAATATAAACTTTTTAAATTTGTTCCTCTTCCAGAAATAAATACTGCAACTTTTGTTTTATTGCCAGACGACTTTATCATAAAAAAGAGTTTTAACTTTTCCTTTGATTACTTTCCCGATTTGATAAGGCTTATACTCTTTTGAAAAAAATTTTTGAATTTTATTCAAATTTTTTTTTTCAATAATTAAACAAAACCCAACACCACAATTAAAAGTTTTTAACATTTCCATTTCCTCTACATTTTGTTTTTTTATCCATTTAAAAATCTTTGGAACTTTTATCTTAGAGAGATCGATACTCGCACACAATCCATTTGGAATTACCCTTTTAATATTATCAATTATTCCACCACCAGTAATATTTGCACATCCATTTATTAAATTTTTTTCATTGAGCAAAAGAATCTCTTTTGTGTAAATTTTTGTTGGTTTTATTAATTCCTTTTTTAAAAAATTATTTTTTTTAAAATTAATTTTTTTTCTTTTAAGAATATATCTCAGTAATGAATATCCATTAGAATGAATACCACTTGATGGAACTGCAAGTATTAAATTGTCTTTTTTTATTTTATCTTTACTAAGAAAACTTTTATCATCTACAACACCAACAGAAAATCCAGCTAAATCAAATTTTTTTTTCCCATATGTTCCTGGCATCTCTGCAGTTTCACCTCCTACGAGTTCGCAATCTGAAATTTTACATCCAGCAATAATACCTTTAACTATAGATTTAAGTTTTTTTAATTCGATCTTATTGGTTGATATATAATCTAAAAATATTAAGGGTTTTGCACCTTGAACAATAAGATCATTGACACACATTGCAACCAAATCAATTCCTATTGTATCGAACTTATCTAGTTCATTTGCAATTTCAATTTTTGTACCAACCCCGTCCGTGGAAGCAACTATTTTTGGATTTTTAAATTTTTTTGGTATTTCTGATATCGAGCCAAAACCCCCAATATTTTTAAATTTTGATTTATTTCTTCGTTGTTTTGCTTTATTTGATAGAAATTCTACGAATTTATCAGCTGCTGTTATATTTACGCCACTTTTTTCATATGTAAATTTTTTATTATTCATTAAGATAAATTATGCATTTAAATATTTTTTTTATGAGTTTGAAAAAAGTTTATATAATTTTTTTTACTACAGTTCTATTTTTTAATTTTTCTAGTACAGATTTAAAATCTTCAATATTTAGTGTAAATGATATTGAAATAACAGAACCATTTGAACTAAACTTTAAAAAAGAAAAAGTTATAGATAAAGCATTTATTGAAGCTTTTAAAAGACTCATTAAAATGACCGTTATCTCAAGTGAGGAGATAAAACTTGCTACAATTAAAAACAAAGAAATTAAAAATTTAATTGACTCTTTTAAAATCAAAAATGAGAGATTTATTAAAAATAATTATTCAGCTAAATTTGACGTAAATTTTAATAAACAAAATACATTACTATTTTTTGAAAAAAAAAATATTTTTCCTTCTTTACCGAGGAAAAAAAGCATTTTTATAATGCCAATACTAATTGATTCGAATAATTTCACTGTAAATCTTTTTAATCAAAATCCATTTTTTCTTAATTGGTTTAAGGGAGCAGGGGAACATTATTTGTTAAATTACATATTACCTAGCGAGGATATCGATATAATAAATATTTTGAATAAGAATATTGAAAGTTTAGAAAATTACAATTACTCAAGCATCATTAAAAAATATGAGGTAGAAGATTTTATCATTTGTTTGATATTTCACGATAAAAATGAAATAAGGGTTTTATCGAAAATAACTATTAATAATCAAGAAAAAATACAAAATAATATTTACAATAATATAAATTTAGATAATGAGGATGAACTAATAAGTTTAATCATTTCAATAAAAAATAATTACGAAGATAATTGGAAAAAAATTAATTTAATAAATAGATCAGTTAAATTACCTCTAAGCATAAGTGTTGATGCAAATGATTATCAGAAAAATAGGTTATTTAAAGAGTTTCTAAACAACACAGAATTTGTCTCAAATTTTTTTATTAAAGATTTTAATAATAAAAAAATTAATTATAAAATCATATTTAATGGATCGCCAAGCAGGTTTCTAGAATTATGTAATAAAAACAATATTTTGATTGATACAACCAATCAAATTTGGCAGCTGAATTAATGAGAGAAAATAAACAATTACTTTTGGATTTTATATTCAACAAGAGCCATTCGAAAGAGGATTTTTTTGTTTCAGAATGTAATTTCTTTGCATTCAACTTATTAGAGTCTTGGCCAAAATGGGAAAAAAACATTGTAAATCTTTGTGGAGAAAAATATTCTGGAAAATCACACTTATCAGAAATTTTTTCAAAAAAAAGTAAATCAATAATTTTAAATGCTAAAAATTTCAAATTTAATGACACAAATAAGTTCAGATTTTATGAAATAATAATATTGGATAATTTTGAGAATAAAATTGATGAAAAGTCTTTATTTTCTCTTATTAACTTTGTAGATCAAACTAATAAGTATTTATTAATAAATTCTTTGCTGCCTATTAATGAAATTGAATTTGATTTAAAAGATTTGAAATCAAGATCAAAAAACTGCTTGGTTGCTAAGATTGAAAAGCCCGATGATAAACTTATTAAGGTATTAATTTCGAAATATCTGTCAGATAGGCAAGTATTAATTGATAAAAAGTTAATCGATTATACAACAAAAAGAATTACAAGGTCTTATGGCAAAATATTTGAATTTATATATAAGATTGATGAAATGAGTTTAAAAAAGAAAAAATCTATAAATCTTAAAACTATTAAGGAAGCGCTAGGAGTTTTAAATTGAATAAATACAGATCTAATACTTGTGGAGAATTGACAAAAAAAAATAAAGGATCAGAAGTAGTTTTATCTGGTTGGATTAATAAAAAGAGAGATCATGGAAATCTATTATTTTTAGATCTAAGAGATAACTATGGAATTACACAATGTATAATTGATAAAGAAAATAAATTTTTTAAAAATCTGGAAAAAGTTCAGCTTGAAACAGTCATAAAAATTGTTGGTGAAGTTGTTGAAAGAAGTTCTGATACAATCAACAAAGATATTAAAACAGGAGAGATAGAAGTAAAAATCAAATCTTATGAAGTTTTGGGAGTTTGTGAAGAGCTTCCAATGCCTGTTTTTTCAGATCAAGAATATGCAGAGGATATACGATTAAAATATAGGTTTTTAGACTTAAGGAGAAAAAAAATTCACGAAAATATTACTCTTAGGTCCAAAATTATATCTTTTATTAGAGATGAAATGACAAAACTTGGATTTTTAGAATTTCAGACTCCTATACTTACATCTTCAAGTCCAGAGGGAGCAAGAGATTTTTTAGTTCCAAGTAGATTAAATCCAGGAAAATTTTATGCGTTACCTCAGGCACCACAACAGTTTAAACAATTAATTATGATATCAGGCTTTGATAAATACTTTCAGATTGCACCATGCTTTAGAGATGAAGACGCAAGAGCAGATAGAAGTCCAGGAGAATTTTATCAGCTTGATATTGAAATGTCTTTTGTGGAACAGGAAGATGTTTTTCTTGTAGTTGAGAAACTAATGTTACTTCTATTTAAAAAATTTTCCTCAAAAAAAATATTATATGAAAAATTTCCAAGAATAACATTTAAAGATGCATTGCTAAAATATGGGACTGACAAACCAGATTTAAGAAATCCATTAGAAATATGCGATCTTACTTCAATATTTACAAGAGAGGATGTAAAATTTGAAATTTTTAAAAAGTTAGTAAAATCTGGATCAATCGTACGAGCAATAAAAACTACAAATACAAAAGATAAACCTAGAAGTTTTTTTGATGGAATTGATAAGTGGGCAAAAGATCAAGGTGCATCAGGTATGGCTTACTTTACTATTGAAAATGATAAAGAGCTTTCAGCCAAAGGACCAGTTGGAAAGTTTTTTTCAGGAGATTCTCTTAAAGAGATTATGAAAATCATGAACGCAAATATTGGAGATAGTATTTTCTTTTTATGCAATAAAGAGAAAGAGGTATTAAAATTAATTTCATCAGCAAGAGAAAAAATTGCACAAGATTTAAATTTAATTAATGAGGATAGCTTTGCTTTTTGTTGGATTATTGACTATCCAATGTTCGAAATTGACGAAAATTCAAAAAAAATTCAATTTAGCCATAATCCTTTTTCAATGCCACAAGGAGATTTATCTGAGATAAACTTTTCAAAACCATTAGAAATAAAAGCCTATCAATATGATATTGTTTGTAATGGAATAGAACTTTCATCTGGAGCTATAAGAAATCATAAACCAGATCTGATGTATAAGTTATTTTCAGTAGTTGGATATTCAAAATCTGAAGTACAAAAAAAATTTAAAGGTATGATTAACGCATTAAATTATGGTGCACCCCCACATGGAGGTATTGCACCTGGGTTAGATAGAATTGTAATGTTGTTGGCAAATGAAAAAAATATAAGAGAAGTAACTTTATTTCCTATGAATCAAAATGCTCAAGATCTAATGATGGATGCTCCGTCTGAAATTAATGAAAGTCAATTGAAAGAACTTGGATTGCAAATTAAAAAAAAATAGCTATTTTTTTCCTTTGAGATTAATTCTAATATCTGACAAATCTACAAGTTTTTTTTTATAGTTATTTCTCACAAAACCTTTGCTGGTTATATCTTTGACAAGTTTTAAAAACTGGTTTTGATCTTCATTATCAACAATCTCATTGTCTTTTGATTTTTCCATACTAGTTCCTATTGACGGTGTGTGTGCAAGATCCTCTCTACTTAGATAAGATATTGCAAGCTCTCTGAAAATATAATCCAAAATTGATGAGGCACTTAAAATTCTATCGTTTCCATATACTTTTCCTGACGGCTCAAACTTTGTATCTACGTATGCATTCACAAATTCATCAAGAGGGACGCCGTATTGCAAACCAAGAGATATTGCTATTGCAAAATTATTCATTAAAGCTTTTACTAATTCACCTTCTTTGCTGGTATCAATGAAAATTTCTCCAATTTTTCCATCCTCGTATTCTCCTGTATGTAAATATACTTTATGATCTCCAATAGTAACTTTTTGAATATAACCTTTTCTTCGATCTGGCATACTAAATCTTCTGCCCACGCTGTCAGTTAATTTGTTGATTAAGGGCGAATTATTTTCTTTTATAATTTGTTTTTTAATATTCTCAGTTTTTGTTTCTATTGTACTATTCTCTAAATTTTTTTGGTTCTTCTCTAAACTTTTAGTTTTTCTTGTATCTAATTTGATATCAAGTACTTCGAACTTCCCGTCATCTCTGTTTTCAAGATTGGATAACTCTTTTTCATCTACCTTATCTAAGTAATGACTTACCTTAAAGCTACAATTGTAATAAGTTTCAACTAAATATTTTGCCATAAAAAATTTATTTTTTTTGAGTCTTAGTTTAAATAATGTATATACAAATTAAAAATTTAGTCTAATTTATTTTTTTACAATTTTAAATTGAAAATAAGTTAAATATTTATGTTGACATTTATAAAAAAAATTTTTGTTTGGTGGAATCAAGAAACTCTAGGTACAAAATTATATACATTTTTTTTTGGAAAATTCGTAGGAAAAGATGAGTTTGGTAATAAATATTATGAAAACAAAAAAAAAACAAAAAGATGGATTATTTATAAAGATGAAATAGATGCGTCTAAGATTCCAAACGATTGGTTTTCTTGGATCCATTTTATGAAAAATAAAATTGAATACAAACATGATACAAAAAAATATAAATGGCAAAAACCTCATTCACCTAATCTAACTGGCACTGAGGAGGCATATCATCCAAATAAAAAAATGATCAAATTAAAAAAAAATACACTAGTTGGAAAAATTAGCTTTTTTTTATTTATTATTATTTTCCTGCTTTACTCAATTACCTCAAACTCGCAAAACTCGGTTTTGGAGGGTAACTATTTAGAGATTAAAGTTTTAGATAAAGTTAGTTCTAAAAGCTATGAACTGAGGGTAAAAATTTTAGAGGAAAAATTATTTAAAAACATCTCGATCAAAGCTTTAAAATGTAAAAATTCTGAATTTGATGATAATCCTGAAATAACTGCTTATTTACAAGTTAAAGATCTAAAAAGTGATGATAATGACGAAGTTTTTATATTTAATGGTTGGACATTCTCATCTAGCCCAACTCTAAGACCTTTTGATCATCCAGTTTACGATATTTGGATAACTAAATGTTATTAAATTATTTTATCTTTATCTAGCCAAGAAACATTAAAGTCAGATTCTATAAATTTTTTATGTGTAAGTAATTTTTTGTGTAAATCGATAGTAGTTGTTATTCCCTCTATTACAAATTCATCTAGGGATCGTAAAATCCTTTGAATAGCTTCAGTTCTGTTTCTGCCATGACAAATCAATTTACAAATCATACTGTCATAAAATGGTGTAACTTTATACCCTTGGTAAATTGCACCATCAACTCTAGTTCTAAATCCAGAAGGTTGATGACACATTCCGATAACACCAGGAGAGGGTTGAAAATTTTTACTTGCATCCTCAGCATTTATTCTACATTCAATTGCATGACCTCTTGGATTAATATCTTTTTGTTTAAGTGCGGTTTCACCAGAAAAAGCAATCCAAATCTGCTCTTTTATAATATCTATACCAGTAACCATTTCAGTGACCGGATGTTCAACTTGTACTCTTGTATTCATTTCTAGAAAATAGAATTTTCCATTTTCAAAAATAAATTCAACTGTACCAGCTCCCTCATAACCAATTTTTTCAACCATATTAACCGTTTTTGAAAAAAGATTTTTCCTTAAATCATCATTTAAAACTGGACTGGGAGTTTCCTCAATTAATTTTTGATGTCTTCTTTGTACAGAACAATCTCTTTCATGAAGGTGAACAGTCCCATTTTTGCCTGATAAAACTTGAACTTCTATATGTCTTGGATTTTGAAAAAATTTTTCAATATAAACTTCATCATTTCCAAAATATTTTTTTGCCTCTGATTTTGCAGTAAGAAATAAATTTTCAAAATCTTTTTCCTCAAAAACAATTTTCATGCCTTTTCCACCACCACCACCCGCAGCTTTAATTAAAACTGGAAAACCAATTTTTTTACAAATTTCTTTCGCATCATTAATATCCGAAACGCCTCCATCCGACCCTTCAATTACAGGTAATCCATACTCTTTGGCAATTTTTTTGGCTTGTATTTTATCACCCATCATTTTTATCAATTTTGATGATGGTCCTATAAATTTAATTTTATTTTCCTCTAATATCTTTGCAAAATTTGAATTTTCAGATAAGAAACCATAACCCGGGTGAACAGCTTCGGAATTTGTCAATTCTATAGCAGACATTATAGCTGGAATATTTAAATAGCTATTTACTGGCTGGTGAGAACCTATGCATATACTTTCATCAGCTAATCTCACATGCATGCTCTCTCTATCAACGTCTGAATGGACAGCCACGGTTGAAATTCCCCATTCTTTACAAGCTCTAATAATTCTGACAGCAATCTCACCTCTATTGGCTATCAAAATTTTTTTAAACATTAAGAAACTATTGCAATAATTTGATCAAATTCAACTGGCGAACCATCTTCAACACAAATCTCTTTAACGACACCGTCAAAAGGTGACGGAACGTGGTTCATAGTTTTCATAGCTTCAACTATCATTACAGTATCACCCTTTTTAATTTTTTTTCCAACTTCTGTAAACTTTTTACCTCCTGGCTCAGGCGCTAAATATGCTGTTCCAATAATTGGAGATTTTACATGGTTGCCAGATATTTTTTTATTAGTATTAGTATCATTTTTTACTTGAATATTCTGATTATCATTAAATGGTACATTTATATTGTGAGCTTTTGAAACTTTAATTTTTGTATCATTATCAGCGTACTCTAACTCGGTTAAATTAAATTCGTTAAGATAACCTGTTAACTCTTTAATTAATTTTTTATCAATTTTCATGTGCTAAAATTTTATGTATTGCAATTATGGCCAAAATATATCCCTCAGTACCTAAACCAAAAATACCACCATTTACAACACCACTTATTAAGGATTTTTGTCTAAATTCTTCTCTTTTATAAATATTTGATATATGCAACTCTATACTTGGTTTTTTAAATATTTCTAAAGCATCCCTAATAGCAACTGATGTATGGGTGAAACCTGCGGCATTTATAATAATGCCGTTATATTTATTTCTAGCATCTTGAATAAAACTTACAATTTCTCCCTCAATATTTGATTGAACTATATCAATTTTTACACCTAGTTCATCTGCTTTTTTTTTACACTCATTTTTTAATTCTTCAAAATTTTTAGTTCCATATTGTGATTGTTCTCTTTCACCTAATAGATTAAGATTTGGACCATTAATAATTAAAATTTTAATCGTCATAAAATATTTATATAATATGAAAAAAATAAACAAAGTAAAAATAAAGATTAATGGAAGAAAAAGGTCAATAAACAGTAAAATTAGTTTAAAATGCCTTTTAAGTACTAATAAAATCTCATTAAAGAAGGTCGCAGTAGAGGTGAATGAAAAGATTATAAATAAGAAAATGATTAATAAAATAAAAATTAAAAATGGAGATAAAATAGAAATAGTTCATTTTATTGGAGGCGGTTAGAAATGGATGATTACTTAAATATTTCAAATAAAAATTTTAAATCTAGATTGATTGTTGGTACAGGAAAGTACAAAAATTTTAAAGAATGTTCTGAAGCTATTAAGGCATCGGGTGCGCAAATAGTAACTGTTGCAGTAAGAAGAGTAAATATATTTGATAAAAAAAAACCTTTATTGATGGACTATATAGATCCAAAAAAAATAACTTATTTACCAAATACTGCTGGTTGTTTTACATCATCAGAAGCTCTGAGAACCTTAAGACTAGCTAGAGAGATTGGGGGATGGAAATTAGTTAAATTAGAAGTGTTAGGGGATAAAAAAACTTTATTTCCAGATATGATAGAAACCATAAAATCAACTGAGGTTTTGACTAAAGAAGGTTTTAAAGTCATGGTTTATTGCTCCGACGATCCACTAATGGCAAAAAGATTAGAGAATGCAGGAGCTGTTGCAATTATGCCGCTTGCTGCACCAATTGGGTCAGGGCTTGGAATATTAAATAAAGTTAATATTAAAATTATTAGATCAAGAACAAAATTACCTTTAATAATCGATGCGGGATTAGGGCAAGCATCCGACGCATCTATTGCAATGGAATTAGGTTGTGATGGCGTTCTGATAAATACAGCTATAGCAATGGCAAGAAATCCAATTCAAATGGCTGAAGCAATGAAGTTTGCTGTTCAAGCAGGTAGAAAATCATTTTTATCTGGAAGAATAAAAAAAACTATTTATGGAAAAGCTTCAAGCCCTAAGAAAGGTTTGATTTAGTCTTTGTTTTATAAAATTTTTTTTTATAAAATTTTTTTCTTTTAAATTTACCTTTTGGCCTGTCATTTTTAGCTATTTTTTTACTTTCCTCATTAATTTTATTTTGAAATTCTAGTTTAGATAAATTTTCTAAAGAATTTATTATTTTTTTACTCTTGTTTTTAAATTGAATAATATAATCCGGTATGATTAATTGATTTTCAGGTATTAAATTAATTTTTACTTTATATTTTTTTTCAACATAATTAAGGTTTTCGCTTAAATAATCTTCAATATAATTACAAACCTGTTCACATAATTTAAGATCTATTATTTTCGCTTTTGCTTCTATAATTTGAATTTCTATTAATTTAATAATTTTTAAAGCAAACGTCTCATTAGTTAGAGAGATTTTCCATTTAATTGAACTTTCTCTTAATCTCTGTCTAGACATTTCTAGTAAACCAAAAGAGCTTATTCTGCCAATTTGAATTCTTGCTCTATCGTTCCTACATTTTTCTTTCAGTCTTCTTTCAACCAGTCTTCTATTGCCAAAATTTATCATATCAATAAAATCGATTATTATTAATCCTGATAAATCTCTAATTTTAATTTGTCTTGCTATTTCCTCTGCTGCTTCTAGATTTGTATCAAGAGCAGTACTCTCTACATTTTTTTGTTTAATTGATTTTCCAGAATTTATATCAATGGAAACTAGAGCCTCTGTTGGGTTAATTTCAAGATAACCACCTGAACTAAGTTTAACTTGAGTTTCAAATATTTCATTAAGTTTATTCTCTATTTTTTCTTTAATGAATAAGGGAACTTTGTCTCTATATTTTTTTATTTTTTTTACATGTGATGGCATAATAAGTTTCATAAAATTTTTTGCTTTTTGATAACCATCGTTACCTTCAATAATTATACTTTGAGTACTTTCATCATAAATATCTCTTAGTGTCCTTTTTATGATTTCGCTTTCTTTATGTATTAAAGCAGGCGCAATGGAGTTCATTGCATTTTCTTTAATTGACTCCCATACTTTAATAAGATTTTCTAGGTCGCCTTCTATTTCATTTTTTGTTTTATTAGCGCCCGCTGTTCTAACAATAATTCCCATCTCTTTTGGTATTGTTATTTGATTAAGTATATTTCTTATTTTTTTTCTATCAGCTGGATTAAATATTTTTCTTGATATCCCTCCACCTTTGGGAGTGTTTGGCATCAATACAATATATTTTCCTGCAATTGATATAAAAGTACTTAAAGCTGCTCCTTTAAGTCCTCTTTCATCTTTTAAAACTTGCACCAAAATAACTTGATTAGGTTTTATTACCTCTTGTATTTTATATCTTTTGGTTGGATATTTTTTTTGTGGAATTTTTTCGTTTGCAGTATTTTCATTAGAATTTTTTTCGACAGGGTCATTTAACTCAACTACATTTTGATCAATTCCTTTTTCTTCCTCTTTTTCACTCTCTTTTATTAATTCCTCTCTTGCTTTTTCTTCTTCCTCTTTGATTTTCTCTAGGTCGCTTTTTGGAATTTGATAATAATCAGATTGAATATCGTTAAAGGATAAAAAACCATGTCTGTCTTTACCAAAATCTATAAATGCTGCTTGTAAAGATGGCTCAACTCTACTTACTTTTCCTAAGTATATATTATTTTTTACTAAAGTGTTGTTTAAGCTTTCGTATTCGTAATCTTCAATATTACCGTTTGATTTAAGTACAACTCTAGTTTCATTTGGATGCGAAGCATCAATGTATAAATTCTTTTCCATAATTTTTTGATTATTTTGATCATTGTTTTTAACTTATTCTATTTATAAATTCTGTGCCTTAACATTAACAAATTTGATAAATAAATAAACTAAAATGAGCATTTTACTTAAAAAGGTATTAGTTTTAGCAATTAGTGGAATTATAGTATTAGCCATTTTATCAATATCAATTTTATGGGCATTTTCTAATAATCTACCTGATTATAAATTTCTAAAAAATTATAAGGCCCCAGTATCTAGCAAAGTTTACTCAGGAGATGGAGAGCTAGTAAGTGATTTTTCAACAGAAAAGAGAATTTTTGTTCCTTACAATGCAATCCCAGAAAAAATTATAAACTCGTTTCTTTCTGCTGAGGACAAGAATTTTTTTAATCATCCAGGCGTAGATGCTAAAGGAGTTTTGAGGGCTATAATAAATAATATCTCCAACGTCTTAAGTTCAAAAAGATTAGAGGGCGCTTCAACAATAACGCAACAAGTGGCAAAAAATTTTCTTTTAACTAATGAAGTGAGTTTGAATAGGAAGATCAAAGAAGCCATTTTAGCATTTCGTATTGAAAGAGCTCTGTCAAAAGAGAGGATTTTAGAACTTTATTTAAATCAAATTTATTTAGGCGGAGGAACTTACGGTGTAGCAGCAGCAAGTTTGGAATATTTTGATAAGCCAATTACTGATTTAACATATGTTGAGTCCGCCTTACTTGCAGCACTTCCAAAAGCACCCAGTAGATATAATCCTTATAAAAATAAAAAGTTAGCAAAATTTAGGAGAGATTTGGTAATAAAAAATCTTCTTGATAATAATTTTATAAATTCCGCACAATATAATTCATTTATTAGAGAGGAAATAAAACTAAAAAAAAGAAAAAAAATATTGTTAGAAAACTCACTTTATTATGTTGAAGATGTACGTAAGGGTATACTTGATAAATTTGGATATGATAAGGTTTATAAAGAGGGATTGAATATCAAAACCCCACTTGATTTAAATCTTCAGACTATTGCTACAGAGGCTTTAAGAAATGGACTTATTGCATATGATAAAAGAAAAGGCTGGAGAGGTCCCTTAGATAATAAAGTTTATAGTGAGGTATGGAGCAAAGATTTAAAAAAATTAAAACTTGAAAAAGTTTTTAATTGGGATTTAGCAATAGTAAAAAATATTAATAAATTTTCAATAGAAATTGAAACAGATAAAAATGAAACTGGTATAATAGAATACAAAGATATTAATTGGATAAAAAAAGAAACTTCTGAAATTTTCAAAAAAGGTGACATTATTTTTGTAAAAAAAATAAAAAAGGGAATTTATAGTTTAAAACAAATACCAGAGGTAAATGGCTCAATAGTCGTAATGGACCCTTTCACTGGAAGAGTATTAGCAATGACTGGTGGATTTAGTTTCAAACAAAGCGAGTTTAATAGAGCATCTCAAGCATTAAGACAACCAGGTTCTGCTTTTAAACCTTTCATTTATGCTCTTGCTTTAGAAAATGATTATACACCCTCATCCTTAGTGCTTGATGCACCATTAGTTTTAGAACAAGGAACAGATCTGAAATTATGGAAGCCCCAAAACTATGGAAAAAAGTTTTATGGTTTATCAACTTTGAGAACAGGAATAGAAAAATCTAGAAATTTAATGACAGTTAGAATTTCTCAAGACTTAGGTTTAAATAAAATTGTGGATTTTTCAAAGAAACTTAAAATTTATGATAATCCAAACGAACTTTTATCTATCTCATTAGGTTCTGCTGAGACAACTTTATTAAAATTAAGCTCTGCTTACTCGTCATTTGTTAATGGAGGAAAATTAGTTGCTCCAATATTAATTGATAGGATTCAAGACAGTGAAGGAAATACAATATTGAATACTGATAATAGAGTTTGTAATAAGTGTGATGAAATCTCTCATTTGGGAAATCAATATCCAAATATTATTGACAACTTTGAGCAAATTTTTTCACCAGAAACTGCATATCAAATGACATCTATATTAGAAGGGGTTGTTCAAAGAGGAACTGGTAAAGGGTTGAGAGACCTAAATTTGGATTTAGCAGGAAAAACTGGCACAACAAATAAAAATACTGATACATGGTTTATAGGTTTTACATCTAAATTGCTTGTTGGTGTATATGTTGGTCATGATAATCCAAAATCTCTTGGAAAAAGAGAGACAGGAGCAAAAACTGCAATGCCGATCTTTAAAAATTTTATAAAGAATTCAACTAAAAAGAAAGATGCCAGACCATTTAAAGTTGCAGATGATGTTGTAATGATGGTTGTCGATTCTGAGACAGGAGAGAAAGCATCTTTTGGAACAAAAAAAACAATTATCGAAGTCTTCAAAAAAAAGGATATTAATAATGAAGATTTAATAAAATCAAAAATAAATAATAGATTAAAAAATAATAATGTATTAAGGTTCTATTAATGCAAAATGAATTTTCAAATAACAAAGCTGAAATAGAAAAGACGTGCCAAAGAATACAGGAGTATCTTTGAAAAGCATAAAGTTATATCTAATTTAGATAAAATAAATCAAAAAATACTTGAGCCAGATTTTTGGAATAATAAGTCTGAAGCTCAAAAAATATTTAAAAAGAAAAAATTTTTAGAAGAACTTGTAAATACACACAAAAAATCAATTACTGAAGTAAAAGATTTAGCTGATCTATTTAAATTAGCTAACGAAGAAAATAATCTATCTATGTTAAAAGATATAATTCAAAATATTGAAAATTTGAAAGTTATTACCAAAAAAAATGAGATAAAATGTTTTCTTTCAAACGAAAGTGATATTTTAGATTGTTATATGGAAATACACGCTGGAGCAGGGGGAACTGAAAGTCAAGATTGGGCAGAAATGTTAAAAAGAATGTATTTTAAGTGGGCTCAAAACAAGGGATTTAAAACAGGTCTGATCAGTGAACATAAAGGAGATGAAGCTGGATTAAAATCTACTGTTTTTAAAATTGAAGGAGAATATTTATATGGATGGTTAAAGTCGGAGTCTGGAATTCACCGACTTGTGAGAGTATCTCCTTTTGACTCTGGTGCTAGAAGACACACTAGTTTTGCAAGTGTCTGGGTGTATCCAATAGTCGATGATACTATAGAAATTGACATTAAAGATAAAGATTTGAGAGTTGATACATATAGATCAAGCGGTGCAGGGGGACAACACGTAAACACAACTGACAGTGCAGTAAGAGTAACACATTTACCGACAAAAATTGTGGTTCAGTGTCAAAACGAACGCTCACAACATAAAAATAAAGAAACATGCATGAAAATGTTAAAAGCACGGCTTTATGATTACGAATTAAAAAAAAAACAAAAAGAAGTAGAAAGTAATGAGAGTGCTAAAACCGAAATTGGTTGGGGTCATCAAATACGCTCATATGTTTTGCAACCTTATAGATTAGTTAAAGATAACAGAACAAATTTTGAAAGCTCTGACCCTGAAAAAGTTCTTAATGGAGAAATTGATAGTTTTTTAGAAAGCTCGTTATTTAGTTAAAATGATAAAAATATTAAAAATATTTTTTGTATCGTTAATTTTAATTTTTTTTGTTTCATTAACATATTTAAGTATTTTTGGTATAGAAACCAATAGTTTTAATAAACTTATTTCTGATAAAATTAGAAATATTCATCCAGAAATAGATGTAAAACTAAAAAAAATTAAACTTACAATCGAGCTATTTGAATTAAAAGTTTTAATAGTTACAAAAAATCCAGTAATTGAAATATCTAATAAAAAACTAAATCTAAAAAAAGTTTCTACAACATATGACATTAAATCTTTTTTTAAAAAAGATTTCGGAATTACAAATTTAAATTTTTCAACAGATTATAATGAAGTGAAAAATATTATTAAATTTGCAAGAGCATTTAAAGATAGTCCACAATTGTTAATAATTGATAAAGTTTCAAAAGGCGGAAAGTTAAATATCAATGCCAGATTTAAAATAAATCAAAAAGGAGAAATAGAAAATAATTATTTAATTACTGGAGAAGTAAAAGATTATTCTTTGAAACTTTTCAATAATGATGAAATTAAAAAAATTAATTTTAAGTTTAAATATAAAGAAAAAAATACTAGTCTTACTGATGTAAATTTAGATTATAAAAATCTAGCAATTTCCTCAAATGATTTACAATTAATAAAAATAAATAATATTTATAAAATTAGTGGCAATATAAAAAATTCAAAATCTAAGATTGATCAAGAATTATACTCTAACTATATTAAAAATATAAACTTTAAAAATCTAATTTTATCTTCTGACAGTAATTTTTCGTTTGAAGTAGATAAAAAATTAAAATTTAAAAAATTTAATCTTAAATCAAATATCGATATAGAAAGCGCCGAATATCTTACAAATAATAAAATATTTAAAGAAATTTTGCCGAATTTAACAAACAAAATTGATATAAAAAATAATAAAATTTCTTTAGAGTATGGAGATGGTATTAAAATATCTGGTAGAGGTGAACTATTTATTTCTGAAAAAAAAGAAAATATTGAATATAAAATAGAAAATTTTAAAAATAGATCAAAGGTTGATTTAAATCTTTCGCTAAATCAAAATCCTTTAAAATTTAGTTTACTTAACTTTTATAAAAACGAAGATGTTAAATGTCAGTTAAATATCAAGCTGAATAAAAATAAACAAAATATTATAATTGAAAATCTATCAATAACCTCAGAGAAAAATAAATTCAATGTGAATAATTTAAAAATCAATAACAAAAATAAAATTTCTGATTTCAAAAGTATTAAACTTAAATATGAAGATAAAGATAAAATTAAAAATGATTTAATTATTACAAAGAATAAAAAAACTTATTTAGTAGAGGGAAATAATTTTTCTCTTAATTCAATCATAAATGATACTTTAACTGGAGATAAAAAAAAAAATGTAGAATTCTTTGATAACCAAAGAAGGCTTTTTAATATTAAATTTGATCAAAATGATATTGATAAAGATCATGTTATAAACGATCTTTCAGGAGAAATTATTCTTATAGGAAGTAAAATAAACTCACTTAGTTTAAATTCAAAATTTAAAAAAAATCAAAAAGTATCACTTTCAATTCTAACCAAAAATAATGAGCAAGTGACTACCTTTTATTCTGACTTTGCAAAGCCTTTTGTAAAAAAGTTTAACTTTATTAAAGGTTTTGAGGAGGGAAAAATTAATTTTTCATCCTCAAAAATTAATAATACATCAAGTTCTCAATTAAATATTTATGATTTTAAATTAAAAGAGTTACCAGCGTTAACAAAACTTCTTACATTGGCATCTCTTCAAGGAATAGCAGATATATTAACTGGAGAGGGTGTAAGATTTAATGAGTTTGAAATGATTTTTACTAACAAAGATGATAAAATGACAATAGATGAGATCTATTCCATTGGTCCTGCAATATCTATTCTAATGGAGGGATATGTTCAAAAAAATAAATTAGTTAGTTTAAAAGGAACACTTGTACCGGCAACAACAATAAATAAATTTGTTTCCTCAATCCCTATATTAGGAAATATTTTAGTGGGTAAGAAAACAGGAGAGGGAGTTTTTGGGGTAAGTTTTAAAATTAAAGGGCCTCCAAAAAATTTAAAAACTACAGTAAATCCGATTAAAACATTAACCCCAAGATTTATAACAAGAACTTTAGAAAAAATTAAAAATACTAATTAGTAAATTTTAAGAGTATATGCTTTTTTTTACCGTGAGATAATTTAAAGTAATTTTTATTATCTAATTGATCCTTTGAAACAATTAATTTTTCATCATTAATTGTTACATTATTTAACTTTAAACCTTTATTTTGAATTGCTCTTCTAATTTCACTTTTAGATACAAATAAATCTGTAAAATTAACTAAATCGATTATATTTATTCCGTCCTCAATTAATTTTATTTTTATCTCAACAGATTTAAGATCATCACCAATAGAACCTTTTTCAAAAATATTTTTTGCAGTTTTTTGTGCTCTCAAAGCAGCATCTTTTCCATGAAGCATTTTAGTTGCTTCATTAGCAAGTATAATTTTAAGAGAATTTATATCATTATTAGATATTTTATTTATTTCCTTTAAATCAAGGTCGGTAAACATTTTTAGAAATTTAATTACATCTTGGTCATCAGTATTTCTCCAAAATTGCCAATAATCAAAAGGAGAAAGTAGTTTTTTATCTAACCAAATTGCACCCTTTTCTGTTTTTCCCATTTTTGTACCTGATGCTAAGGTTATTAGTGGAGTTGTTAAACCATAAACAGATTTGCTAGAATGTCTTTTTATAAGATCAACACCATTTATAATATTACCCCATTGATCTGAACCACCAATCTGTAAGATACATTTTTTTGTTTTGCTTAACTCTAAAAAATCGTAAGCCTGTAAAATCATATAATTAAATTCCATGTAGCTTAATGACTGTTCTCTATCCAATCTTAATTTAACACTATCAAAACTTAACATTTTATTTATCGTAAAATGTTTACCAATATCTCTTAAAAATTTAATATAATTTAATTTACCTAACCACTTAAAATTATTTACAAAAATAGGTTTAGTTTTTGGATTTTTAGTCTTTAGAAAAATTTTGAAAACATTTTGTATATTTTTTATATTTTTTTCTATTTCTTTTTCAGATAAGATCTTCCTAGTCTCTTCTTTTCCAGAAGGATCACCAATTCTAGTTGTACCTCCACCAAGTAAAACTATGGGCTGATGGCCAAATTTTTGTAATAAACGCAAACACATTATTTGTAAAAGACTTCCAACATGCAAGCTTTGAGCTGTGCAGTCAAAACCAATATAAGCTTTAATTTTTGAGCTTCCCATAATATTTTCAAGCTCAATTTCGTTTGTGCACTGATTATAATATTCTCGCTCTTTGAATTCTTTTAAGAATGAATTTTCCATATTTTTAAAAATGTGTAGAATCAATATACTTTATTAAAATTAATTTAAAATACCAATGAAAGAAACTTATTTTGGACTTGGTTTAATGAGTGGAACCTCAATGGATGGAGTAGACGCATCCATAATTTCATCCAATGGAAAAGATCAATATGAACCAATTTATGATGAATTTTTTGACTATGATGAAGATACACGTGAAAATTTGTATTCTTGTAGGGATAAAATATTAACTAAAGAGGACATTACTAAATTTAAAAGTGAGTTAGAAAAGTTAGAAAAAAAAATAACTTTATTTCATGCTAAAATATCAAATAAAATTCTTTCAGAGAAAAAAATAAAAATTGACTTAATTGGCTTCCATGGTCAAACAATGTTTCATGATGGAGATAAAAGAATATCACTGCAGATAGGAGATGGCAGACTTTTATCACAAATTACAAAGAAAAAGGTAATTTATGATTTTAGAAAAAATGATTTGATAAACGGTGGTCAGGGCGCACCTCTGACACCCATATTCCATAAACTTTTATTTAAACTAACAAAAAAAAAATCTGCTACGTTCTTAAACATTGGAGGAATATCAAATGAGACATTTATTAATAATGATGGAAAGATTTTTGCTAAAGATGTTGGTCCGGGAAATTGTTTAATTGATAAATGGATTAAAAAAAATACTAATAAATTGTTTGATTTAGATGGGAAAATTGCAGAGTCAGGAAAAATTGACCACATAATTTTGGAAAATGCTTTAGATTTTTTTTTAAATAGTAAGATTAGCAATAAAAAATCATTTGATATTTTAGATTTTGATTATTCATTTGTTAGAGGATTATCATTAAATGATGGAGCAGCTACATTAGCAGAATTTACTGCTGAAATAATTTCAAAAAACATTTCAAATAATAATATTTATGTATCTGGTGGTGGAAGAAAGAATAAATTTTTAATTAAAAAAATAGAAAAAAAAATTAATAAAAAAATAAATATGATTGATAGTTTAGATTTAAATGGTGACTTTGTCGAGTCACAAGCTTTCGCTTTCTTAGGGATTAGATCACTTCTTAATTTACCAATCTCATTTCCTGAAACGACTGGATGTAAGGAGCCAAGTTCAGGTGGAGTTTCAGTTTCGAATTTTTAGAATACAGTGGTTTCTTTTTTTATGTACTTTTCTAAAGTACTAATTAAGTTTTTCTCAGACTTGGAGAAAAAATGATTAGCATCTGGCACAGATTGAAATTCAACTTTTATACCTTTCTGAGCACTTAACCTTTTATTTAATTCTTCGATAAACTCAATCGGAACTAGCTCATCTTTTTTACCATACGCCATCAATCCTGACGTTGGACAAGGTGATAAGAATGAAAAATCATAAACATTTGGTTGTGGTGATATTGCAATAAATCTGTTTATTTCTGGTCTTCTCATAAGGAGTTGCATTGCAATTAAAGAGCCAAATGAAAAACCTGATACCCAGCATTGAGAATTATCCAAATTTTCTCTTTCGAGCCAATCTAATGCAGCTGCTGCATCTGCTAGTTCTCCTTGACCATTATCAAATTCCCCATCACTTCTTCCAACACCTCTAAAATTAAATCTACATACTGAAAAATTATTTTCTTTAAAAATATTAAAAGTTTCTACAACCACTTTATTATTCATTGTTCCGCCATACTGAGGATGTGGTTGAAGCACAAGTGCAATAGGCGAAGTATTTTTTTTACTTTTAAAATATTTAGCCTCTAATCTTCCAGCTGGACCCGGTATAAAAATTTCGTCAATTTTATTTTCCATAAGTGTTAATGATAATTATTCTCACAGAAAAACTTTATATAACAATCATGGGACGATTTGCGAGTCTTTTTAATTTTTTGTTAAACTTGACTATTTTAGTCGGGTATATATATAAGTCGCATAAAATAACACTTATGAAGCTAAATACTAAATCTAGATATGCTGTAATGGCACTGGCAGATCTTGCGAAATTTTCTTATCAAAATCCAGTGAGCCTAAGAGACATTTCATTAAGACAAAACATTTCAATTCTTTATTTAGAGCAAATTTTTTTAAAATTAAAAAAAAATAATGTAGTTAGAAGTGTTCGTGGAATTAATGGTGGTTACGTATTAAATAAAAACCCTGAAGATATTAAAATTGCTGAAATATTTTTAGCTTTAGATGAAAAAGTAAAAACCATTGCTTGCAAAAAGGACATTAAAAAAAGTTGTACTGGTAAATCAGTTAAGTGTATCACACATAATTTATGGGATGAACTAGAAATATATATAAATTCATTTTTTGAAAAAAAGAAACTTAGTGATTTAATCAACAAACATCAAAATAGAATATAATGAGAGAAAAAGAATTAGAAAAATTAAAAGATTATAAATATGGTTTTTCAACTGATATTGAAAATTATAAAGCTCCAAAAGGATTAAACGAGGATGTCATTAAATTTATTTCAAATATCAAAAAAGAACCCAAGTGGCTTCTTGATTGGAGATTGAAAGCATTTGAAAGATTGAAAGTTTTAAAAGAACCCGATTGGCAAAAGCCTAAATATCCTAAGATTGATTACCAAGATCTTTACTATTATTCTGCACCAAAAAGTTTTAAAGAAAAACCAAAAAGTTTAGAGGAATTAGACCCAAAATTACTTGAAACTTATAAGAAACTTGGAATTCCATTACAGGAACAAAAAAGATTAAATGGTATTGCTGTAGATGCAGTATTTGACTCTGTTTCCGTAGCAACAACGTTCAAAGAGACTCTCACAGAAAAAGGAATAATTTTTTGTTCGATATCAGAAGCCGTTCAAAAACATCCTGAATTAGTTAAAAAATATCTTGGTACAGTTATACCATTAACTGATCATTATTTTGCTACACTAAATTCAGCTGTTTTTACTGATGGCTCATTTGTATATATTCCGCCTGGAGTTAGATGTCCGATGGAACTTTCTACATATTTTAGAATTAATGCATCGGATACAGGACAATTTGAAAGAACTTTGATTATTGCGGATAAAGGTAGTTATGTAAGCTATCTAGAAGGGTGTACAGCCCCAATGAGAGATGAAAATCAATTGCATGCAGCTAATGTTGAGTTAATAGCTTTAGATGATGCTGAAATTAAATATTCAACAGTTCAAAACTGGTATCCAGGTGATAAAGATGGAAAAGGAGGGATTTATAACTTTGTAACAAAAAGAGGTCTTTGCAAAGGAAAAAATTCCAAAATTTCATGGACTCAAGTAGAAACAGGTTCTGCAATAACTTGGAAATATCCTAGCTGTATACTCCGTGGAGATAATTCAATAGGTGAGTTTTATTCAATAGCAATTACAAATAATCATCAAAAGGCTGATACTGGAACTAAAATGATCCATATTGGAAAAAATACCAAAAGCAAAATCATATCAAAAGGTATAAGTGCTGGTAAATCTGATATGACCTATAGAGGATTAGTAGACATTTCTCAAAAAGCTATAAACTCAAGTAACTATACACAATGTGATTCCTTATTAATGGGAAATAAATGTGGAGCCCATACTGTTCCATATATTAAGAATAAAAATTCAGACTCAACAATAGCTCACGAAGCAACAACTTCTAAAATTAGTGAGGAGCAACTTCATTATTGCCAACAAAGAGGTTTAAATCCAGAGGAGGCAGTGGGATTAATAGTAAATGGATTTTGTAAAGAAGTTCTACAGCAATTGCCTATGGAGTTTGCAGTCGAAGCGCAGAAGTTAGTAGGTATAAGCTTAGAAGGTAGCGTAGGATAAAAGGAATTTAGGGTAATGTTAAAAATAAACAATTTAAAAGCCAATATTGATAATAAATCTATTTTAAATGGATTTAATTTAGAAATAAAGCCTGGCGAAGTTCATGCAATAATGGGACCTAATGGGTCAGGTAAGAGCACTCTATCAAATATATTATCAGGAAAAAAAGGTTACGATGTATCTGGCGAAATACTATTTGAAGAAAGAAATTTATTTGATTTAGAGACAGAGGAAAGAGCCCACAAAGGTATATTCTTAGCATTTCAGTATCCACTAGAGATACCTGGAGTAAATACAAATATTTTTTTAAAAACTTCTCTAAATGCAATCAGAAAAGCAAGAGGAGAAAAAGAACTAGATGCAATTGAATTTTTGAATTTAGTTAAGCAAAAATCAAAAGAGCTAAAATTCGATGAAGAAAAACTTAATAGACAATTAAATGTAGGATTTTCTGGAGGTGAAAAAAAGAAAAATGAAATTTTACAAATGTCAATTTTGAACCCAAAATTATCAATTTTAGACGAAACTGATTCAGGACTTGATATTGATGCGTTAAAAACAGTTGCAGATGGAGTTAACTCATTAAGAAAAAAAAATAATGCCTTTTTGATTATTACTCATTATCAAAGATTACTCGATTACATAAAACCAGACTTTGTACATGTTCTAATGAATGGAAAAATAATAAAATCTGGTGGTCCAGAATTAGCTTTGGAATTAGAAAAGAAAGGTTACGAAAATTTTAACTAAATGGAAAACAGAATTAAATTAGACTTTGATAAAACTTTTAAGGAAGCTCTGCCAAAAGAGGAGCTTGATATTAAACAAAAATATCTTAACAATTTTTTAAAAGATGGTTTTCCAAGTAAAAAAAAGGAAAGCTGGAAATTTTCAGATTTAAATCAAATAATAAGCAAAAATATTGGTGAATTAAATTTTTATAATAATTTTTCAAATAAAACAGATAATTTAAGTTTTATAAATAAATTTGAACATAACAAAATTATTTTTGTTAATGGAAAAATTGAAAATATAGATTTTAATTTCGAAGATAAAAATAAAATCAATATTTCAAATGGCAAAAAAATAAATATTAGATCAGAAAATAATTCCTTATTAACATTAAACAATATGTTTAATGAAAATAATTGTTTAATTACTGTTAAAAGTAATTATAAATTAAAAAGACCTTTGATTATTTACCATTTTATAAATAATGAAGTTAAATCTACTAATATTAATTTACAATTAAACTTCTTATTAGAAGCTAATAGTTCTTTGAAATTAATCGATGTATTTAATGACAAATCTCAAAAGAATTTTATAAATATTTTTTATAATTTTGATCTAAAAAAAGATGCTATTTTAAAAAATTTCAAAGTAGATAGTGGTGAAAACAATAATGTTCAATATTCTTACAATAACATTGAACAAGATACTAACAGTATTTCTGAGACATTTATTTTATCTAGAGGATCAAAATTTATTAAAAATGAAATTAATTGTAATTTAAAAGAAAAATTTTCATCTGCATTTGTAAATGGTGTATTTTCTTTAATTGGAGAAAATCATCATGAAATAAGATCTCAGATTAATCATCTTAGTGAAAACACAAAAAGTTATCAATTAATAAAAAGTGTAATGAGTGATAAGTCAAAATCAGTATATCAAGGAAAAATTTATGTAGACAAAATTGCTCAAAAAACAGACGGCTATCAATTAAGTAAAGCGATTTTACTTAATGATGAAACAGAATTTAACGCTAAGCCAGAATTAGAAATTTATGCTGATGATGTTAAATGTTCTCATGGTTCTGCCTCTGGAAATTTAAATGAAAACTCAATTTTTTACTTAAGATCAAGAGGCCTTACATATGATGAGGCAAAAAAACTTTTGATTAAAGGATTCTTGCTAGATGTGATTGAAAAAATAACTGATAACGAAATTAAGGAATTTATAAAAGAAATTATGGGATTTAAAGAATGAATATAAATAATATCAAAAAACAATTTCCAATTTTTAATAATAAGGTTCAAAATAATGATCTTGTTTATTTAGATAGTGCAAATTCATCTCAAAAACCACAAGTGGTAGTTGATAGAATTTATGATTTTTATACAAAAGAATTTTCAAATGTTGGTCGAAGCGTCCATTATTTAGCAGTAGCAGCAACTAATTTATATGAAAATACAAGAGTTTTAGTTCAAAAATATATTAATGCAAAAGATCCTAATGAAATTGTTTTTACCAAGGGAGCCACAGAGGCTATTAATTTAGTTGCTAACACTTTTGGGCAGAAGTTTCTTGAAGAAGGCGACGAAATTTTATTAACTGAGCTTGAGCATCATTCAAATTATGTTCCCTGGCATTATTTGAGAAAGTCTAAAGGAGTAAAAATAAAGTTTGCAGAATTCAATTCTGATGGAGAAGTTACTCTTGAGAGCATAGAGAAAAATATAACTCCAAAAACAAAAATTATAGCAATTACGCATTTGTCAAATGTCACAGGTGCAATATTACCTATTAAAGAAATAACAAGGTTGGCACACTCAAAAAATATTCCAGTGCTTGTAGATGGTTGCCAGGGTGCACCACATTTAAAATTAGACATGCAAGATATAGGATGTGATTTCTACGCTATATCTTGTCATAAAATGTATGGACCAACTGGACTTGGAATTCTTTATGCAAAAAAAAAATGGCTTGAAGTGTTACCTCCGTATCAAGGCGGTGGTGGAATGATTAGAGAAGTAAAAAAGGAAGGCATTACTTTTGGAGATCTGCCAAATAAATATGAGGCAGGTACTATGGCTACAGCTCAAGTAATAGCTTTTGGAGAGTCGATAAAATTTTTAAATAAAATTGGTATTGAAAACATAGAAAAACACGAGAATGAACTAACAAAATATGGAGAGGAAATTTTAAGAAAAAATAATTCTGTAAAATTAATAGGTAGTCCAAAAGATAAAGGATCAGTTTTATCTTTTACTCTAGATGGGGTGCATGCACACGATATTGCAACAATACTTGATGAGGACGGAGTAGCAATAAGAGCAGGTCATCATTGCTGTCAAATTTTACACGACAAATTAGGTTTATCTGCTACAGCAAGAGCTTCTTTAGGTGTTTATAATACGAAAGATGACTTAGATAAATTAAATGAGTCGTTAAATAAATGTAAAAAAATATTTGAGGGATAATGGATTTAAAAGATTTATATCAAGAGATTATTTTAGATCACGGAAAGAATCCAAGAAATTTAAAAAAGTCGGATAACTTTAATAAAGATGCTAAGGGGCACAATCCTTTATGTGGTGACAAGGTTCATATATATTTGAAAGTTGATGAAAATAACAAAATATCTGATATTGCTTTTGAGGGTAGTGGGTGTGCAATATCAATGGCATCAGCTTCAATAATGACAGATTTAATGAAAGAAAAGAAAGAGATAGAGGTCAAAGAATTAGTAGATGATTTTTTAGAAATGATTAAGCAGAACCCAGAACTTAAATCAAAGATTTTAGGTGAAAACGAAAAAACTAAGTTAATGTCTTTGTCGGGTGTAAAAAAATATCCTATGAGAGTTAAATGTGCAACAATGGCTTGGCATACATTAACTGCAGCGATGAAAAACGCCAACGAAGAGACAAATACAGATAAATTTGAATAATATGAATTTAAAAGAAAAAATAATTACTGAAATAAAAAAAATATATGATCCAGAAATACCAGTTAATATTTATGAGCTGGGACTGATTTATGATATAAAAGTAGAGAGCGAAAATATGGTCAAAGTAAAAATGACTTTAACAACACCAAACTGCCCAGTAGCTGAAAGTTTGCCAAAAGAAGTTAAAGATAGTATTATGGAGCTACCAGAGGTAAAGGAAGTAGATTTACAGCTAGTTTGGGATCCTCCGTGGGATAAAACAATGATGTCTGAGGCTGCAAAATTAGAATTAAATTTATGAAACAAATAATTACATTAAGCGATAAAGCAGCAACAAGAATTAAAGAAGTTTTATCGAAAGATGAAAAATCATTGGGTGTTAGAATTGGAGTAAAAAGTGGTGGATGCGCTGGGATGGAATATGTAATGGAATATGCCAAAGAATCGAAACCTGAGGATGAGCTCATTGAGGAAAAAGGAGTAAAAGTTTTTGTCGATCCCGGAGCAGTTATGTACCTTTTAGGAACAGAGATGGATTATAAAGAAGAGGAATTTTCCTCGTCTTTTGTTTTTAAAAACCCTAATGAAACTGAGCGTTGTGGGTGTGGGGAGTCTTTCAAAATTTAATACCCATTTTGAGCATATCAGGGTTGCAAAAATTGCATATATAAGATAATTTTATCCAATGAACGTTTTTGAATTTAGAAATTTGCAAAAATCAGAAGACAGAAAAGAAAAGAGAAAGAGTTTATTAAGATCTCTTATTAAATCTGTTGATACTGGTGCAAATGGAACTCAAGATTACGTTGTTAAAAAAGGCCCGGGCAAAAATAGAATTGCCTCTACTAGACAATAATTTTTAACAACTGTAATACATATCGAACTCAATTGGGTGTGGTGTGTGTTCGAAGTTATGTATCTCCTCAAATTTTAATGCAATATAAGCATCAATTTGATCATCAGTGAATACGTTTCCTTGTTTTAAGAAATCTCTATCTTTATCTAAACTTTCCATTGCCTCACGTAAAGATCCACAAACAGTTGGAATTTTTTTAACTTCATCTTCTGATAGAGCGTATAAGTCTTTATCAAAAGATTTACCCGGATCAATTTTATTTTTTATTCCATCAAGCCCAGCCATTAACATAGCTGCAAAAGTTAAATATGGGTTACCAGCAGCATCACCAAATCTTATCTCACATCTCGCTGCTTTTTTACTTAGCGTAATTGGAATTCTGCAAGATGCAGATCTGTTTCTTGCTGAGTATGCAAGAAGAACAGGTGCCTCAAATCCTGGAATTAGTCTTTTATAACTGTTTGTTGTTGCATTAGAAAATGCATTAATAGCTTTTGCGTGTTTTAAAATACCACCTATATAATGCAAAGCTGTTTCAGATAAACCTGCATATTTATCTCCAGAAAATAATGCAGTATCACCTTTCCAAATCGATTGGTGAACGTGCATACCTGATCCATTGTCACCTTTTACAGGCTTTGGCATAAAGGTTGCAGTCTTACCAAATGAATGTGATACCATGTGAACAGCATACTTATAAAGTTGTAAATTATCTGCCTGATCAACAAGAGTTCCAAAGTACATTCCAAGTTCATGTTGACTAGGAGCAACTTCGTGGTGATGCTTTTCTACTTTTATACCCATGTCTTTCATTGCCTTTAAATATTCACTTCTCATATCTTGAGCGCTATCTACTGGTGGAACTGGAAAATAACCTCCCTTAATTCCGGGTCTATGTCCCATGTTACCATTTTCATATTTTTTTCCAGTGTTATAAGGACCTTCAGTACTATCGATTTTAAATCCGGTCTCATTCATATCATTTTTAAATCTTACATCATCAAATACAAAAAACTCAGCCTCAGGTCCAAAATATGCTTTATCTCCAATTCCAGAACTTTTTAAATATGCTTCTGCTTTTTTAGCTGTACCTCTTGGATCTCTTTCATATGGATCTTTTTTAATCGCATCCAAAACATCACAAAATATATTTAAAGTATTATGAGATGTAAAAGGATCGACAACTGTTCTAGATAAATCTGGTTTTAAAATCATATCTGACTCGTTGATTGCTTTCCATCCAGCAATTGACGAACCATCAAAAAAAATTCCTTCATTGAGCATTCCCTCATCAACCATTTTACCATCCATAGTAACATGTTGAAGTTTTCCTCTAGGGTCTGTAAATCTTAAGTCTACGTATTCTATATCTTTATCTTTAATTGTTTTTAATACATCGTTTGCGCTCATAAACCTCTCTTGTTAGCCGTGGTAATACCAAAAAATTATGTAATAATAACGCTTATATAATTAATATCACCTATGCAATTAGTGCATATATTGAATATTAGTTATATAAATAAAGCAATCAATTTTTAGTTGTATGGAAAACTTATTAGATAAAGAAACTGTAAAAAGAGTTAAGCAAGAATTGGAAAAATTTAATAAATCTTACAAAGTCCAAATTTTGGATCAATCAGCTAGAACTGCCTTAGATGCATCAAAGGCCTTGTCATGCAAAGTAGGAGCTATAGTTAAAAGTCTCTTAATCAAAACAGACGATACATTCGTATTATGCCTTATTTCTGGGGATAAACGGTGCTCTTTGAACAAACTAAAAAAGATTACTGGTAAAAAAGATGTTTGCATGGCAAATGCTGAGTCTGTAAAAACTCTCACTGGTTTCACTATTGGAGGAGTTTCTCCAATTGGTCTAAATAATAAAATTGAAATTATGATTGATAATCAACTAAGTAGATTTAAGGATATTTATGCAGCAGCCGGACATCCAAATGCAATTTTCAAAATCGATTTAGAAAATTTAGTGAGAATAACTAGTGGAAAAATTATGGAAATTTCAGAATGAAAACTCCAACATTAACAGATTATACTTTACTAGTTATTTTAGCGTTAATTTGGGCCTCAGCTTTTTTTAACATTAAAATATCAACATATTCTTTCGGCCCTGTTACAATTGCATTTCTAAGAGTCTTGCTTGGATCAATACCTGTACTTTTACTTTGCTATTATAAAAAAATTAAAATTGAAGCATTTTCAAAAGATTGGCCATGGTTTGCTTCGATAGGTTTTATTAATCTAGTTGTACCTTTTTTTCTAATTGCTTATGGTGTTAAATCTGTTCAAAGTAATCTTGCTGCAATTTTGATGTCAACAACTCCATTAAGCTCAACAATACTAGGTCATTTTTATACTAAAAATGAGAAATTTAATTTAATAAAAACAATTGGAGTACTTATTGGTTTTTTTGGAATAGTTTATTTATTTTCAGACAATATTGTTATTAATGAAAATAATTTTATTTCAGCATTACTAATATTATTTGGTTCAACTTGTTATGTAATTGGTGGAGTTCTAACATTAAAAATCAGTAAAAAAAGGAACGAAAACGTTACAGGGTCAATTCTTATTTGGGCAACAATTATTCTTTTACCTATAGTAAGTTTTTTAGAACAGCCTTGGAATTTAAGTCCTAGATTAGACTCAACAATATCAGTTATTTATCTAGGCATAGTATCAACAGGTGTTGCTTGGTTATTAAGATTTAGAATATTAAAACAAAATGGATTAATATTTCAGTCACAAGTAGCTTATTTAATACCAATTTTTGGTGTTATTTTAAGTTATATTTTTTTGAAAGAAGTTATTACCACAAAAGTACTAATTTCTTTATTAGCGATAATTATTGGAATTTATTTTGTAAAAAAAGGTGATCAAAAGAAGCTTATTTAAGCTTTGATAATGCAGCTATATGTGAGGAATTTGTTTCGCAACATCCACCAAAAATTGTTGCTCCCTTGTCTTTAAGTCTCTTTGAAAAATCATAAAAAATTTCACCCGTCACCTCTTTTCTAGAGCCCATAATTTCATTTGGATTTTTTCCAATTTCATCAGGTTTAGAGTGATTAAATTTATGTACTGGCAAAGGTTCTTGCTCTTTCCATAGGTTGGCTTTTAACCCAAATGGTAAATCAAAAGATTTAAGTTTATTGATATGTTCTTCAATAATTTCTAATGAAACACATGCCGCAATTATCCCAAGCCAATTATGTTTTTTGTATTTTTTTATAACTTCAGATATATTTTCACCTGTTGGAAGTTTTCCATTTTTTTTAAAGTGTAATCCTACTAAAACTGGCTTATTGAATTTTTCAATTATATCCAGAGCAATTTCCACTTCCCAGCTACTAGAAAAAACATCTAAATAAAAAAAATCTATGTATGGATTTATTAACTCAGATTGCTCTTTAAAATTTTTTTCAATGATACTTTTATCTCTATCATCCGGAACATAAGTGCCATTTTGCGGAGGTAAGCCACCCGCAATCAAAACATTTTTTTTTGAAATATCCCTAGCTTTTACCGCTAACTCACCAGCTTTTTTGTTAATATATTCAAAAGTATTTTCCACTTTGTTTTGTTCAAGCCTTACCTTTCTTGCGCTAAAGTTATTAGTTACAATCACATCAGCTCCAGCATCAATAAATGATCGATGCGTATCGACAATTAAACCGTGATTTTCCTCATTTATTAGAGCACTTGCAGACCAAAGAGTTCCTTTTGAAACAAGACCCCTTGCAAGCAACTCTTGCCCCATACCTCCATCAAGAATTTTTATAGTTTTAAAAAAGTCAGTTTTCATTACACTAACAGCATACATTGAAACTTCAATTATAGGTAGAATAAATATTAAATCATATACATCATGTAGTAGATTTAAAAAATAATATTAATATTTTCAATCGCAGGTTTTTCTGTGGTTTCACGTGAAATTAATATAGGTATAATTAATGATAAAGCTGTTTCCAATAATATTTATATTACTTTGGTCTTCTGCATTTATAACTACAAAACCTATTATAGATTACAGTGATCCTTTTGCTGCTTTAGCATTTAGATTTTTTTTTGTTTCAATAGGCTTTTTCTTATTTTCTATTTTTGCAAACAACACTTTTAAATCCTCAAATAAAAATATAATTCAATCAATTTTAAGTGGAGTTCTTTTTCATGGATTTTATTTGGGAGGAGTTTTTTACTCAATTTCAATTGGAATGCCCACAGGTATCACAGCACTAATTGTAACTTTACAACCAGTTTTAACAAATATCCTAGCAGGACCATTGCTTAATGAAAAAATAACAAAACCTCAATGGATCGGTATGATATTAGGATTTACTGGGGCAAGTCTTGTCCTTGGTTTTGATATTGGCAAAAACTTACCTTTAAATGGTGTTTTAGCAGCTTTTATAAGTCTTTTTGCAATTACATTTTCAACAATTTGGCAAAAAAAATTAAGTAATAATTTGCCGCTTTCTTCAAGCAATATGTATCAAGCAATAGGGGGGTGCTTGTTTCATATTTTAGTTATTATTTTTTTTGCAAAACCTGAAATCTCTTTTAGCCCAACTTTTATATTAGCAATGTCGCATCAAATTTTATTAGTATCTTTTGGTGCTTTTACTATCCTAATGTATTTAATAAAAAATAACTCAGCAAGCAAAACTGTTTCAGTTTTTTTCCTAATACCACCAACCTCAGCACTTATTGCATGGATATTTCTAAATGAAACACTTAATGTAATAGATATATTAGGTTTTTTAATTGCAACTATAGGAGTTTACATAGCAACAAGAAAAGAAAAAATTTGAATTTATTTTTTAAGTTTAGATGAAAACATAAGATTTTCATCATTAAAATTATTTTTATTTTTGCTTATAAAATCTTCCATTAGTTTAATCTTATCTCCCTCAAATTCAGATACTTTTCTTTGGCCTAAATCAACATATAAAGATAAAATCTCAATAGTAGATGCCAAATATTTTTGTTCACTGTGAACCATCTCTAACTTATATTGTAATCTTTTTTTATCGTGATCAAAATAGAGTAGATTTACATCAACTTTGTCACCTTCTTTCACTTCCTGATTATAAGTGATATGAGATTCAACAACCATTGTGCTTTTTTTCCTACTCTTTGCTGATGCTTCACCCATGTTAAATGTTGTCATTAATTTTTCTGCACCGCAAAGATCAAAAATTAAAACATAGTAAGCCACATTCATGTGATTGTTATAATCTGTCCAATCTTTTAAAATTTTTTGTGAAGTTAAATGAATTGCCATATTTAAAATGATTATTTTAGCATAAAACTTAGACTTTTTGATATTATAATTTTTCAACTCAAGATTGTAATTATTTTAACTCATTTACAAGATATTCAAAAAGCGTTTTAATTTGAATTATAGAAATGGTTAAGAAGACTAAAAAAAGAAAGAAATCTAAAAAGTCGGTTAAATCTAAATCAAAAAAAAAAGCGACAAAGAAAATTTCTAAATCTTTAAAGAAAAAAAGTCTTAAGACCAAATCAAAAAATGTGCGAAACAAAAACAATGGAGGAAAAATGAGTGCAGAAGCAATGAAAGTGTCTTCAGTTCTAGATACCTCTCATTTAAAGGTTAAATTTCCATTTAAAGCAAAATATGGAAACTACATAAATGGTAAATTTGTAGAGCCTAAATCAGGTAAGTATTTTGATAATACTTCTCCTATTTCAAATGAGAAAATCTGTTCTGTTGCACGATCAAATGAAAAAGACGTAGATGCAGCACTAGATGCAGCTCACGCAGCTTTCCCAGCTTGGGGTAAAACTTCAATCACGGAAAGATCAAACATTCTCCTAAAAATTGCTGACATCATTGAGAAAAATCTTAATGTGCTAGCAACAGCAGAATGTTTAGATAATGGTAAGCCAATCAGAGAATGTATGGCGGCTGATTTACCACTAGTAATAGATCATTGGAGATACTTTGCTGGAGTAATCAGAGCGGAGGAGGGTTCAGTTGCTGAAATCAGTAACAATGAATACTCTTATCACATTCCTGAGCCACTAGGTGTAGTTGGACAAATTATACCGTGGAACTTCCCACTATTAATGGCAACTTGGAAACTTGCTCCAGCTTTAGCTGCAGGAAACTGTGTAGTGCTAAAACCTGCTGAGCAAACACCAGCATCAATCATGTTACTTATGGAACTAATTGGAGATTTATTACCTCCAGGTGTAGTTAACGTTGTAAGTGGTTTTGGTTTAGAAGCTGGTAAACCATTAGCATCATCTAAAAGAATCAAAAAGATTGCTTTTACAGGTGAAACAACAACTGGTCGATTAATTATGCAATACGCGTCGCAAAACTTAATACCGATCACGTTGGAGCTAGGTGGAAAATCTCCGAACATTTTCTTTGAAGACGTCATGGCAAAAGATGATGACTTTTTAGATAAATGTCTTGAAGGTTTTGCAATGTTTACATTGAACCAAGGTGAAGTTTGTACTTGCCCAAGCAGAGTGCTAATCCAAGAATCTATCTACGATAAGTTCATGGAAAAGGCTATTGCTAGAACTAAAGCTGTTAAGCAAGACAATCCTTTAAAAATGGAAACTATGATTGGTGCTCAAGCATCATTAGAACAAATGGAAAAAATCAAATCTTACCTTGATTTAGGTAAGAAAGAAGGTGCCAAAGTTCTATGTGGCGGAAATGTAGCTAAAATCAATAGTGGATTAGAAAAAGGAAACTATATTGAGCCAACTATCTTTGAAGGTAACAATTCAATGCGTATCTTCCAAGAAGAAATTTTTGGACCGGTAGTATCAGTAACTAAATTTAAAGATGAGAAAGAAGCATTAGAAATTGCTAATGATACTCTTTATGGTTTAGGTGCTGGTGTTTGGACTAGAAATGGAAACATAGCTTATAGAATGGGTAGAGAGATACAAGCGGGTAGAGTTTGGACAAACTGTTATCACGCTTATCCAGCTCATGCTGCTTTCGGTGGATATAAACAATCAGGTATCGGAAGAGAAACTCATAAAATGATGCTTAATCATTATAGACAGGTGAAAAACTTACACGTGTCTTACAGTGAGAAGAAATTAGGCTTCTTTTAAACAACAATTAATATATAATGGCCCGTGAGGAATCACGGGCCATAATTTTATGAAAGTTAAAGCTACAGAATCTGCTCTAAAATTACTTCAAGACATTAAAGCTCAACATGGTGATGAGCTTTTGTTTCATCAATCAGGCGGTTGTTGCGATGGGAGTGCTCCAATGTGCTATCCTAAAAATGAATATATGGTCGGAAGCAGCGACGTCAAACTTGGTGAAATTGGAGGTGTACCCTTTTATATGAATGATGATCAGTATGAAAAATGGAAACATACTGATTTAACTATTGATGCTGTAAAGGGCATCGGCGGAATGTTCTCTTTAGATAACGGAACAGGTCGCAGATTTCTGACAAAATCAGAAATCTGCTTAGTCGTAGATAACGACAAAAAAAATTAATTTATCTTTTACTGTCCTGGGGCTTTGTAGCCAATCTTACTTGCTTTAGTTGTAGCTTTTGTAAAATCTATTGCTTCTAATATAGATAAGTTTTTTACAGCTCCTGATGCTTCAACAACTAATTTAATTGCTGCGAAATCATCAAAACTTGGTACTTCAACAACAACTATAAAATCGTATGAACCTCTTACTATATCCATCATATGATAAGTTCCATTCATTGCTTTTACCAACTGTTCTACAACTGCTTTACGATCACTTGTAGGATCTTTTAAAAATCCTTGAAAAGCTTTTTCAGTGTAGTTTCCCATTATATATGCTTTCATATTATGCTCCTTTTTTTTTGATAATATAATACCCCCAAATGCCTTGTAGATATGATTTATTTGCACACTAGACACTTTAAAAGGTCATGCTAGATTAAAATATGTACGAAAAATACGGACAATTTACAGATGGTAAATGGCATAAGTCCTCGACTGGTGAAACGTACGAAGTAATTAATCCAGCAAATGAAGAAGTGCTTGGTCAAGCATCTAAAGCTTCTCCAGAAGATGTAAATAAAGCGTTATTGTCAGCGCAAAAAGGTTTAGAGGTTTGGAAAAAAACACCTCCTTGGCAACGTGCATATGTTTTAAGAAGAATTGCAGATAAGATGAGAGAAAAGCAAGATATACTTGCTAAATGGATGACACTTGAAGTTGGAAAACCTTTTGCAGAGGCAAAAGGTGAAGTTAACGGGGCTGCGGATATATATGAGTGGAATGCTGAAGAAACAAAAAGAATTTATGGTCAAACAGTCGAAAGTAGATTTGAAGATACTAGAGTTCACGTTTATTATCAACCAGTCGGAGTAGTTGCAGCGTTGGTTCCATGGAACTTTCCCTTAGTTCTATCCGCTAGAAAAATTTCTACAGCGTTAGCTGCAGGATGTTCAGTAATTGTTAAACCAGATGTAATAACGCCAGGCGTTGTAATGGAACAAGTTGAAATTTGTAGAGAATGTGGTGTTCCTCCTGGAGTTGTTAATTTATTATCTGGGGATCCCCCAAGTATTGCCCAACAGCTGATTGCATCTGATATAGTTAAAAAAATATCAATAACTGGATCTTCAAGAGTAGGAAAATTAATTCTCAAACAAGCAGCTGATAAAGTTCAAAGAGTAACAATGGAACTAAGCGGTCATTCACCTTTTATAGTCTTTGATGATGCCGATATTAAAAAGGCAACCGATATGGCAATTGCTGCAAAATTTAGAAACAATGGACAAGTTTGTATCTCACCAAACAGATTTTATATACAAGAAAGTAAGAAAGATGAATTTGTAAATCTTTTTATTGAAAAAACAAAAAAATTAAAAATTGGAGATGGAATGGATCCTGATGTCCAACTAGGTCCATTAACTACTAAAAAAAGATTAAATGAAATTGAGGAATTGGTTGAGACCACAAAGAAAGAGGGTGCAAAAGTACTTTTAGGGGGAAAGAGACCTCAAGGTTTTAACAAAGGTTATTTTTATGAACCAACAGTGTTTGATAATGTTAAAGATGATTTTACAATAATGAAGGTAGAACCTTTTGGACCATTAGTTCCAATGTTATCTTTCAAATCTTTTGATGAAGTAATTGAGAGGGCAAATAATCATGAGCTTGGCTTATCAAGCTATATTTGTACAAACTCCATGGAAAAAGCGCACAGAGCCTCTGAATTAATGGAGACAGGAACTGTTGCTGTTAACACTCCTTTAGTTGCAATTGCTGAAGCACCCTTTGGAGGTATTAAGCAAGCTGGATATGGAAGAGAAGGTGGTTCAATGGCAATAAAAGATTATTTAAATGTTAAATATACTCACCTTGGATTAAAAGGTTAGTAATAAATGTTAAAAAGAGATCTCTACTACGAAAGAATCCCTACAAAATCACTTAGAGACGATGTTCGATATCTTGGAAATATACTTGGAAGAGTAATTAAAAAACAAGAGGGAGAAAACTTTTTTAATTTGGTTGAAAAAATTAGATTACTTTCTAAAGCTAATAAAAAGAATAAAAATGATAAGCTTAGATTTAAAAAAATAATTTACGAAATTCAAAAATTAAGTCCAAAAAATATATTTAAACTCTCAAGAGCATTTAATCATTTCATGAACTTTATAAATTTGAGTGAAACAATTGATGCATCAAGAAAACTTGATGAATTTGAAAATTCAGAATCTAAGAAAAAATATGACAATATTTTTATAGAGGAAATTTTTGAGGGCCTATTTAGAAATAAAAAAATACCTCCAAACAAAATCTACAATATTGCAAAAAATCTTAATATAGGAATAGTACTAACCGCACATCCAACAGAAGTTAAAAGACGAACTTTAATTCAAAAATACCATAAAATTATTGAAATAATGGAACAAAGAGAATTAATTAAAAAATTTCCTTCAAAAACCAAAATTTTAGAAAAAAAACTCTATGATGAATTTACAATAATTTGGAATACTGACGATTTAAAAAGATTTAAACCAACACCATCCGAGGAAGCTAGATGGGGATTAGCAGTAATTGAAGATAGTCTTTGGGAAACAATTCCAAAAGTTTATAGAAGATTAAATGCAATTTTCTTGAAACATATGGGAAAAAATCTTCCAAAAAATTTTAATCCAATTGAATTTGGCTCATGGATGGGAGGTGATAGGGATGGAAATCCAAATGTTACATCTATTGTTACCAAAGAGGTAATTCTATTATCAAGATGGGAAGCAGCTAAATTATATGAAAAGGAGCTAACTAAACTTATTCGAGGACTATCAATGGATAAATGTTCAAATAAAATTAAAAAACAGACAGGAAAAACATTTGAACCTTACAGAGTATATTTAAGACCCTTAAGAGATAAGATGAGAGTTACACATAGATCCATAGAGCAATATTTGGTTAATAAAAAACCATTAAATAATAAAAATTTACTATCATCTAAAGAGGAAATACTTAAACCTTTAAGAGTAGTAAGGGAGTCACTAGAGCAAAACCAAAGTGAAAACATTGCAAGTGGAGAACTTTTAGATTTAATGAGGAGAGCAAAATGCTTTGGTATAAATTTAGCAAAATTAGATATTAGACAAGAGTCTTCAAGACATTCACAATTAATAGCAGAGTATATTAAAAAAAAATTCAATCAAAATTATAGTCATTGGGATGAAAATAAGAAAATCAATTTTTTATCTAAAAACCTTAAAAGTAAAAAAAACAATATTAATAATTTCATATTTAAAAACAGGGAAAATAAAGAGGTATGGTCAACTTTTAAAGCTATAGCTTCAGAACCTTCAGAATGTTTAGGTGCTTATGTAATTTCAATGACTTCATCTGCATCAGATATTTTAACAGTGTCATTTCTTCAAAAAGAAGCAAAAATAAAAAATAAATTAAGAGTTGTTCCATTATTTGAGACTTTAGATGATTTAATTAATGCTAAACCAATAATGGAAAAATTGTTTTCATTAAGATGGTATAGAAAGTTAATTAATTACAAACAAGAGATTATGATAGGCTATTCAGATTCTAGTAAAGATGCTGGCAAGCTATCAGCAAGTTGGCATCAATATAAGCTTCAAGAAGAAATTTTAAAACTTACCAAAAAATATAAAATTGACGTTACTTTCTTTCATGGACGAGGTGGATCTGCTGGCAGAGGTGGGGGACCAATAAGATCTACATTAAGATCTCAACCTCCTGGATCTGTAAATGGAAAAATAAGAATTACAGATCAAGGTGAAATGATACAACAAAAATATGGTTATGAACCTTTAGCAAAATATAATCTATGTAGCTATATCGGTACCGTGATGCAAGCTACATTAAAACCACCTCCTACACCTAAAGAGAAATGGAGGAGCTTAATAGAAGCTATGACAAAAATTTCAACTAAATCATACAGAAAAAATATAAATTATAGCTCAGACTTTATAAAATATTTTAAAACTGTTACACCCCATGTTGCTCTTGGAAAATTATCTATAGGATCAAGACCCTCTAAAAGAAAAAATGTCGACAACATACAAAGCTTAAGAGCTATACCGTGGGTGTTTGCGTGGACACAGATAAGATTATTTTTACCTGCTTGGCTTGGAACAGGTGAAGCCTTAAAATTTTCATCGATTAAAAAAAATTTAAAAACACTTATCGATATGGAAAAAAATTGGCCTTTTTTCAATTCAACAATGGATATTTTAGACATGGTTATCTCAAAAGTAGATCCAGATATTTCAGAAGTCTATGAAACTAACCTAGCAGACCAAAGTTTAAAAAAAGTTGGAGACAAACTTAGAAATGAATTTAATACAATAAAAAGATTGAACAAAAATATCACACCTAAAGTTATTATTGGACAAAGGAAAAAATTTAGGGGAAATATAATTGTTAGAGATATTTATTCAGAAGTACTTAATATCTTACAAGCAACAGTTATGAAAAAACTTTCAAAAAGAAAAATTAACAAAAATCATAAAAAATATCTAAATGATGCAATGATGACTTCAATTGCAGGTATATCAGCAGCCATGAAAAATACTGGATAAATGATTGAATTATTCATCGCATTTGGCGCTGGCCTTCTAAGTTTTTTATCACCTTGTGTATTACCATTGATACCTGGATATATATCCTACATCTCTGGCAGCTCACTGAACGAGTTAGTTGAAAAAAAAAATATAAACCTAATTCCAATAATTTTATTCACTATAGGTTTTTCTGTTGTTTTTATTATTTTCGGTGCCGCAGCAACTTATCTTGGAAAGTTGTTACTAAGTAATTCTAACGAACTAAGAATTTTTGCAGGAGTAATAATAATAATTTTTTCACTTCAAATATTGGGTGTAATAAACATAAGCTTTCTAAATTACGAAAAAAGAATACATTCAGAAAAAAATATTGGAATTTTTGGTCCAGTGTTGGTTGGTTTTGCTTTTGGTTTTGGATGGACACCATGCATAGGTCCTATTTTGGGTTCTATACTTGCTTTAGCATCAACAGAGGAAAATATTAATAGAGGTATTATATTATTATTTTCTTATTCAATGGGTCTTGCAATACCCTTCATATTATCGGGCTATTTATTACAAAAGTTTTTGGTGGTCTCAAAAAATATTAAAACAAAAATGAATATAATTGTAAAAACAGGTGGTATCTTATTATTATTAACAGGGTTACTTATTTTAACAAATCAGTTACAAGCTTTAGGTTTTTATTTATTAAGGTATATGCCTTTTTTACAAAATTTAGGATAGTTTATGAAAATTTATCAGATCGACTCTAGTGCTAGAAAAGAAGGCTCTACTTCAAGACAACTATCAAAAAAACTTCTTAATAAAATTAAAAAACCTGGTGACGAAATAATCTATAGAGACTTAGATGATGAAATGCTTTTTATTTCTAAATTAACCGAGTCAGGTATGAAGATACCATTAGAAAAACAAACCGAAGATCATAAAAAAATGTTTGAATTATCTGATAAATTGGTTTTAGAGCTCAAAGAAAGCGACATAATTATAATCTCAGCACCAATTTATAATTTTGGTCCACCAGCAACTTTAAAAGCATGGTCTGATCTTGCAGCACGTGTTGATACAACATTTAAGTATACGCCAGATGGAAAAAGAATTGGATTATTAAAAAATAAAAAAGCTTATTTAGTAATTACTTCAGGAGGAACAAAAATTGGAAGCAAGGAGGATTTTTTAACCCCTTGGTTAACTTTAATGCTAAATTTTTTCGGAATTACAGATATTAAAATTATCTCTGCTGATCAAATGTCCATAGATTATGAAAAATCTATTGCAAAAGCAGAAAAGGAAATTGAAAATTTATAAATTATATTTTCTTTTAAGATGACGAAGTTTTCCTTCGGTACTATCAAATTCAATATAACAACCTTGTAAAAACCTATTACCTTCATTTACATCAAATTCTGTTCTTCCATGCAGTAATCTATGGTTATCCATCATTAATAAATCACCAGGCTGTAATTTGAATTCAATTCTATATTTTTCGGAGTTATATAAATCTGAAATTTTTTTTCTTGCTTTATAATAAAGATCTAAATCTTTTTTTTCTAATATTGGTACATAATCAAGTCTAGGACTAAATCTAACTTGTTTAAATTGATTATCCTCATCTAGCTTTATAAGCTCTGACCAATCTTCTAAAACAACATCTTTATCAATAAATTTAAAACGAACTTTTACTTTAGTTAAAATATCATAAAATTCAGGATTATCTTTTTTAAGAGCCTCGGTAACAGTAAAGCCATCTACTAAAGTTGAAAAACCACCTTTAACCTCATTTGTAATGCAATGTAAGATTTGAATACATGGAACTGGATTTCTGTAAGGGTTATCAGTATGAGGCGCTAATGGCAAAGATGTATATGCGAGATCATTAGGATTTGGTTTTGATTTTACATTAAAGTGTTCACCAAAATTAGTTCTTCTTACACTTCCAATTGAATTTGCAAATTTAACTAAATAGTTATCTTCAGTTGGGACTTTTTTAATTATTACAAATCCATATTTATAAAAAGAAACTAAAATATTATACATTTCTTCAGACTCAAATAAGTCATCTTTGAATTCAAAATTTTTAATTGATTTGAGACTAGAGTCCCATTTTATCTTTTCAATAGAATGAACAGCAATATCTTTTTTTGAAAATTCTTGAGCAATTAAATTAATATCAAGTTTTGAATTTACTCCATCATTAAAGTTAATTTCTAAAATTTGATCTTTAATTTGTGCTTCTTTAATTTGAACCTCTACATCTAAAGAAGTTGGATCAAAAAGCCTTTGTTGAGTTCCCTTATCTAAATACTTTTCCCCATTTGCTCTTTCTCGAAGCCAAAATGGATGAATTTCCTCACTTGAAGTTCCGTTTTTATAAAAAACTTTATTATTACTTAATTCAATTTTCATAAGGTTTCTTAAGAATTATTTATAAATTTACATTAATCAAGATAAATAGTATGTCGTCTGCATGGAAAAACTGAATGCAAAAAAATTAAGATATTTCGCTAATTTTCTTAACAGTCTTGCTAGAGATCTTACTAATTTTTATTATAAAAAATTAGATAAACCTTTCAAGGTTGTTAATAAACTTAAAGGCAAAGGATATGATCCAGTCACTAGTTCAGATAAAGCATTTGAAAAATTTATCCGATCAAAGATCAAAAAAAAATTCCCAAGTCATGAAATTATCGGCGAAGAATATGGTTATAAAAAAACAAAGAGTGATTTTACATGGATTATAGATCCAATTGATGGCACAAGATCTTATGTCATTGGAAACCCAACTTGGAGTAATTTAATTTCACTAAACTATAAAGGAAGTCCAATTTTAGGACTTGCAAACTTTCCAAAATTAAAAAAGTATTACTACAACATATCGGATAAAGTAGCTTACGTTGTTGACAATAAAAAAAAGACAAGATTAAAAGTAAATAAAAATGCAAAAGTAAAAGATATGAAAGTATCAGGAGCTTTTCATGGATGGTTGTCAATTAATCGACAAAAAAAAATACCAAAAGTTTTAAAACTGATGCAGTTTCCGTGTGCTGATGCTTTAAGTTATGCCCATTTTTGTGAAGGCAGAATTGATGTTGTAATTCAATGCATGAATAAAATTTGGGATATTCATCCTCTTATTCCAATAATAAAAGCATCAGGTGGGATCGCTTCAACATGGCGCAACGAAAGTGCAACAAAAGCCGGCAATGTTTTGATATCTGTTAATAAATCTATTCATAAAAAAATGTTGAGGCTTTTAAAACCTGCATTAAAATAAATTATTATGAAAAAGGCTGTTATAATAATAGTTTGCTATTTTATCTCGATTTTTATTTCAAATTTCGTAGTAGCTCGGGAACTAAATGTGAGATGGTTTGATGGAATGATTCCTGGTGGTAACAAAGCACATGGCACTTTGACTTGTGAATCAAGCCAAACTGAGACAGCCCTTGAATTTGATAGAACTGAAGATCCTCATGATGTTATATGGAGTGATGATGGCTCAACAGTTTTTACAGTTAATTTAACTCGGAATAAGTTAGAAAACCATTCTTTAAGCATGAACAAAGTTGCTGAGCCTTTTAAAGTAACATCAGATCTAATGACTAGTCAAGGTGGAGATGTAACGTGTGATGCTATTGATGCAATAGATGTTAACGCTTTGTCAGGTGGTGCGATAGCTGATTTTACAGAAAACATAGTTATAAAAGATGATGGAAAAATATTTTATATTTTAGACATAAATGGCGAATTAGGAAAATATAATGCTGCTACAGCTTTTGATGTTGATGGAATGACATATGAAGACAAACTTTCATTTGAGAATGATATAGATAGTGTAGCATTTAATAAAGAAGGAACAAAACTTTTTACACTTTCTAGTACTATGGACACTCCTACTTTAACTACTTTTGAATTACCCGCAGCCCATGATTTTAGTTCAACAACTCAAATTCACCAAGTGGATCTTAGCACTTTAGGTATTGAAGTGGAAACAACTACTCCATTTGGTGAATTTGCAAGAGATATAGAATTTAGTGATGATGGTTTTGGAATGTTTGTATTGATTGAAAATGTAACACAAGCTCCTGCTAATAATATGCCTTTTTCTTTTATTTATCAATTTAGATTGGATGAAAGTTTTGATGTTTCTACTGCAACAAAAGTTGGAAGATGGAATGTAAAAGGTTTTGGCAATATGACTCTTAATCCTGATAAGACAGGTCTTCCTAAGGGTTTTAGTTTTTCCTCTGATGGCATGATGTTATTTATTGTGCAAAGAACGAGTGGTAATGGCGTAGATCAAGTAAATCGTTTTGATTTAGAATGTCCTTATGGAGTGGTAGAGTGTACATCTGCAACAACCTCTGTTGTAAGTACAACAGTAGAGATGGCAAAACAAAATATTAGTGTAAACATATCAACTATTTTCAGACGATTTGAATGGATTAAAAGAAACAGAGATGAAGAAAATTTAAATGCACATAATATAAAAATTAACTATCAAAACCCATTAGTAGATGCTTTGGCAAATAAATTTGAGCCTACCGCAAGAAAAAACATTGCCTCACTTATAAGTAATATCAACAATGAAGAGAAACAATCCAAATGGTCGTCTTGGAGTATTGGAGACATATACGTTGGTAAATTTGGTCAAGATGAAAATGCAAGACCAAAGCATATAAGCGCAAGAGGACTAACAGTCGGGGCAGATCGAAAATATGGTGATAATAAATTTTTTGGTTTAGCTTTAAGATACGGGGATAGTAGTAGTGATATCAAAAAAATAAAACAAGATGTGAGCATGGAATCACTTACTTTAAATTTATATGGAATTGCACCCACTGACGAAGATACATATGCAAATATAGTGTTTGGAATCAGTTTATTAAATATTGATCATATTTATCAATCTAAATTGTCTGGTGAAAGAAATGGAAAACAAGCTTTTACGTCAATAAATTTTAGAACAAAAAATAGATTTGGTAAATTTAAT
>CACPID010000007.1 GCA_902633965.1 uncultured Pelagibacteraceae bacterium
TCTAAACATTTTTTATTTTAAAACATTTAAATGGCGGAGAGAGTGGGATTCGAACCCACGGTACCTGTGAGGGTACACACACTTTCCAAGCGTGCGCCTTAAACCACTCGGCCACCTCTCCTTGTCATTTTTTTTGTATAATGGCTACCTCGTTACTTTTACCTTTAAAAATCTCTATACTTTTAAAATTTTTCAAAAAATATTTTTTATCTTCATCATTGATATATTTTGAATTAAAGTCTCTGTTTTCCTTAATTGCTAATAATATCTGCTTAAGGTCAGGGTACTCATTTTTTAAATTCATATCTTGTCTTGTCTCAGGGAAATCAAGCTCTTCACAGACAAAAATTCCATTTGGCGAAACTTTTCTAAAAAGTAAAAATAGACTGATTATTTGGTCTTTTAGAGTATGTGACGCGTCTTCAATGATGATATTAAAATTATCATTATTTTTAATTAAAATTTCGTCAATTGAGTTTTCACTTGAACTATTAATATAAAAATTTTTTAATCTAGATGATTTGTATCTAAATAAGTCAGGAAATATATCAGCTGAAAAAATTTTTGAATTTTTAAAATAGTAAAAAAAGGCTCCTGCCGCATTTCCGTAAAAAGAGCCGATTTCTAATACATTTAGATTATCTCCTCTTATTTTTTCAAAGTACTTTTCATATATTTTCGAATAGCCATGAGCATCAATTCTTTTATTATTTTTTTTTATCGGCTGCATGTATTGATTAATATAATATTGGCCTTTATCGCTGTTGAAATACTCAAACAAAAAGTCTAAGTCTTTTTTAAATAATTCACTGTTATTTTTAGAGTGACTGTCTAAGTTTATTACCTTAGGTAAAAAAGGAATATTTATTAAATATCTAAACGGTAATATGATAAATATATACACTTTTAAAAATATGTTAGCTTTATGTATTCTATGTCTGTAGAAAATATTATAAAATGTTTTGATCCTCATATTTAATCTTTATTGATTTTTAAAACTCCTATGAAGGCTTCTTGAGGAATTTCAACTTTTCCAAATTGTTTAGATCTTGCTTTACCTTTTTTTTGTTTATCTAATAACTTCCGCTTTCGATCTCTTGCACCTCCACCATGAATTTTGGTTAAAACATCTTTTTTGAAGCCTTTTATAGTTTCTCTAGCTATAATTTTTCCACCTATTGCAGCTTGAATAGGTATCATGAAATTATGTCTAGGTATTAAATCCTTAAGCTTTTCACATACTTCTCTTCCGATAGTTTGCGCAAAGTCTTTGTGAACCATCATAGCTAAAGCATCTACTGGTTCCCCATTAACTAAAATTGATAACTTGACTAACTCACCCTCTCTATGTCCTATTATTTCATAATCAAAGCTTGCATAGCCACTTGTTATAGACTTAAGTCTATCATTAAAATCAAATACTACCTCATTAAGTGGTATCTCATAATTCAAGACAGCTCTATTACCCGAGTAATTTAAATTTGTTTGAATCCCTCTTTTATTTTGACATATTTTGATTATTGGTCCTAAATACTGATCAGGTGTGATAATTGTGGCCTTAATCCAGGGCTCCTCAATATATTTTATTATAGTTGGGTCAGGTAAATTGGATGGATTTTGTAGGTCTAGAACTTTATCATTGTTAAGATGAACCTTATAAACAACTCCGGGAGTGGTTGTAAGTAAGTTGATATCAAATTCTCTTTCTAGCCTTTCTGTAATAATTTCAAGGTGAAGTAAACCTAAAAACCCACACCTAAAACCAAGTCCTAAAGCTGATGATGACTCTGGTTCGTAAGAAAAACTCGAGTCATTTAATTTTAATTTAGCTAATCCATCTTTTAGTTTTTGATACTCAGAACTATCAACAGGAAAAAGTCCACAAAATACAACTGGCTTACTCGGTTTAAATCCAGGTAACGCTTCTTTTAATGGTTTACTAGCTTCGCATATTGTATCCCCAACTTTTGTATCTGATAGATTTTTAATTCCTGTTATTATAAAACCTATTTCTCCTGAATTTAGTTCATCCATGTCTTTTGGTTTGGGGGTAAAAACACCAACTTTTTCAACAATATATTCTTGGTTAGTAGACATCATTTTTATTTTCATGTTTTTTTTAATTTTTCCATCTATTACTCTTATTAGAATTACAACTCCGAGATAAGAGTCGTACCAACTATCAACAAGAAGACATTTTAAAATATCGTTTTTATTGCCTCTTGGAGGTGGTAAAGTTTGAATAATCTTCTCTAATATCTCATCAATACCTTCGCCAGTTTTTCCAGAGCATGGTACTGAATTGGAGGTATCAATACCTATAACTTCTTCGATTTGATTTTTTGTTTTTTCAATTTCTGAGGCTGGTAGATCTATTTTATTTAAAATTGGAATAATTTCATGATTTGTATCCATAGCCTGATACACATTTGCGAGAGTTTGAGCTTCAACGCCTTGAGTACTATCAACAATCAAAATTGATCCCTCACAAGCATATAAAGATCTGCTTACTTCATAACTAAAATCTACGTGACCTGGAGTATCAATAATATTTAGTATGTAATCTTTTCCATCCTTTGATTTGTAGTTTAACTTTACAGTTTGCGCCTTGATAGTAATACCTCTTTCTCTTTCGATATCCATAGAGTCTAGAACTTGAGCTTTCATCTCTCTTTCTGTTAGGCCACCACATTTATGAATAATTCTATCAGCTATTGTAGATTTACCATGATCTATATGTGCAATAATTGCAAAGTTTCTTATATTATCAATTGTAGACATTTTAGGATCTAATTTTTGCGCCTGTCTTAGACTCAACAGTTGAAATAATCAAATTATTTATTTTTTCTAGATCTTTATCATTTAAAGATTTTTTTAATGACTGAATTGTTACATTCAAGGCAATTGATTTTTTATCACTTGGGATATTTTCTCCTTCATATAAATCGAAAACCTTTACATTTTTAATTAAGTTATTATCGATCTCATAAATAATTTTTACTAATTCTTGTACATTTAAATTTTTATCTATTATGAATGCAAAATCTCTTTCAGACTTTTGAAAATCTGAATATTCATATTTATTTTTTTGGTCCTTAAGTTTATTTTTATGAAGCTCGATTTTATCTAAAAAAATTTCAAATAATATTAATGCTTCAGTTTTAATCTGTAATTTTTGATTAATATTTGGATGAATTTCACCAAAAAAAGCTATTGGGTAATTAGATTTTGAGTCTTGATAAATGGCTCCAGATTTTCCAGGATGATAGTAATTTGGTGCATTTGAGTTGATATGAAATTTTTTGTCATCTAACCCTGTCTCAATTAAGGTTTGCATTACATCTCTTTTTGCATCAAAAACGTCAACTTTTCTTTCTTTCTCAATCCAATTAAGTCTGGAAATCATGCCAGACTTTATTCCTGCAATAACTATCTGTTGCTGTCCTGGTTTTTTTCCACTAAAAATTGGTCCAATCTCAAATAAAGAAATATCTTTTACATCTCGATCTAAATTTTTTTTTAAATAAAAAATTAAGTTTGAAAAAATTGAGCTTCTCAAAACATTTAAATCCGAGCTTATTGGATTTACTATTTTTACTTCATGTTTTTCCTCTTTAAATAACTCATTTATTTTTGAGTCTGTAAATGACCACGTTACAGTTTCATAGTAACCCTTTGATGCAACTGATCTTTGCAAGAAATGGAATAATTTTTGACGTGCATTTAAAGTTTGTTTATTTCTAGTTTTTTCTGGTAATTCAGTTTTAATTCTATCGTATCCCTTAATTCTCACTATTTCCTCAACAATATCAATTGGTTGTAAAATATCTGGTCTCCAGGAAGGCACTTTTAGATTTAGATCCTTTTTATTTTTTTTTACTAGAAAACCAAGATCTGATAAAATCTTAGTCATTCCCCTAACTTCAACTTTAAAGCCCGTTGTGTTATTAAATAAATCAATTGGAAACTTAATAGCTTTGTGGTTTGATTTTTCTTTTTTTGTAATATTTATTTTGCTAATTGTTCCACCACATATATTTTGTATTAATTCGGCTGCCTTAATCAACCCGTCTTCAATTGAATTTGGATCTATGCCTCTTTCAAATCTATATTTTGCATCTGTATCTAAATTTAAGATTTTTGAAGTAGATCTAATAGATTTTGGTTTAAAATATGCTGATTCTAAAAGTATATTCTTTGTATTGAGTTCTGTTCCTGACCTAACGCCACCTATAATGCCACCTAAACCCAAAACACCTGATGCATCGGATATAACACACATATTATCGCCAAGTAAATATTTTTTATTATCCAATGCTTCAAAGCTTTCTCCTTTTTTGGAATTTCTAACAATGATACCTTTATCAATTTTATCTGCATCATAAGCATGAAGTGGCCTGTTAAGATCCATCATAACATAATTTGTTACATCCACTACTGCAGATATTGGTTTTTGTCCCAGTGATAATATTTTTTCTTTCAACCATTTTGGACTTTCAGTATTTTTAATTCCTTTGATGAGTAAACTACCAAACTTTGTGCATCCTTGATTTTTATCATTAGTTATTTTGACTTTTATTTTGTTTAAACCTGAAAAATTTATTTTACTTTTATTTTTATTTTTTAATTTGCCAGCTCCAGCGGCTGCAAGATCTCTTGCAATTCCTCTTACACCAAGACAATCTGCTCTATTTGGTGTAATTGAAAGATCTACAACTTTTTGATTTTTGTTTACGAAATATTTTTTTCCAACTTGTTTGCTGTATTTTGTTGGGGAAAGAGTAATAATTCCCTCACTTTCATTTGATAATTTTAGCTCTGATTCTGAGCAAAGCATGCCGTAAGATGTTACACCTCTGATTTTACTAACAGAGAGCTTTGTTTGGCTTTTAGGAATAGTTGCCCCAGGAGGAGCATAAACAGTTAAAAGATCATTTTTGGCATTTGGAGCTCCACATACAACTTTTACTTTTTCCTTTTGTCCAATATCAACATCGCATAACTTGAGTCTATCTGCATTAGGATGTTTTTCCGCCTTTAGGATTTTAGCAACTATAAATTTATCTAATTCAGAGGATTGACTTTCAAAACTTTCAACCTCTAGACCTATACTTGTTAATTTATCAATGATTTTTTGATCGTCGAGTTTTGTGTCTAAATGTTCTTTAAGCCAATTAATTGTAAATTTCATCTACTAAGGCCTCTGTAGTTTGAGGGAACATCTAAAGGATCAAATCCAAAATGATTTAACCATCTGTAATCAGTTTCAAAAAAAGCTCTTAAGTCATTAATGCCGTATTTTAGCATTGCAAGTCTATCAATCCCCATACCAAAAGCATAACCTTGGTACTTTTGTGGATCTACCTTAACATTTTTTAAAACATTTGGATGCACCATTCCACATCCAAGAATTTCTAACCATTTATCACCTTCTCCAATTATTATTTTTCCGTCTTTTAGTCTATAGCCAATATCAACCTCTGCCGAAGGTTCAGTAAAAGGAAAGTGGCTTGGTCTAAACCTCATTTTAATTTTATCTATTTCAAAAAATTCTTTAATAAAATAGTTCAAACATCCCTTTAGGTGCCCCATGTTTATATTTTTATCTATATGAAGACCCTCTACCTGATGAAACATAGGTGCATGGGTTTGATCACTATCAGATCTATAAGTTCTTCCAGGTGCAATAACCTTAAAAGGTGGTTTTCCTCCTAACATAGTTCTCACTTGCACTGGTGAAGTATGAGTTCTTAACAAATATTCTTTATTATCATCTAGATAAAAAGTATCATGCATATCTCTTGCCGGATGATTATCTGGTGTATTAAGTGCAGTGAAATTATTATATTCATTTTCAACATCGGGCCCTTCTGCAACACTAAAACCTATTTCAGAAAATATAGAAGATATTTCATCAATTACTTGTGATACGGGATGTATTTTTCCTCTTTTAAAACTTCTTTCTGGCAAAGTAACATCTACTTTTTCGTTTTGAAGTTTTTGAATAATTTCTTTTATTTCAATATCTTTGATTTTTTTCTCAATGGTTTTCTGAAGTTCATCTTTAATTGCATTAAGATCTGATGCAAACTTTTTTCTAATATCTGGTGACATAGAGCCCATCTTTTTAAACTCATTTGAAATTTTTCCAGTTTTGCCAAATAGTTCTGACTTGATTTGATTAATATTATTTAAATCTAAATCATCTTTTAATTTTAAAAGATATTCATCTTTAATTTTTATAATATCAGACATCTTATTAGAATATTTCTTAACTTAGGAAAAACAATAGAGAAGATTAGTTTAAGGCTGCTTGAGCCTTTTTAACTATGGTTTTAAATGCCTCTGGGTTATCATATGCTATTTCTGCTAGAATTTTCCTATCTAATTTAATACCAGACTTATTTAAACCATGAATAAATTTTGAATATGTCAATCCCTCAGCTCTTACACCTGCATTAATTCTTTGTATCCATAATGATTTAAATTCTCTTTTTTTATTTCTTCGATCTCTGTAAGCATACTGCATGGATTTCTCCATAGCTTGTCTAGCAACTCTAATAGTATTTTTTCTTCTTCCCCATTGGCCTTTTACAGCTTTTAGAACTTTTTTGTGTTTTGCTCTACTGGTTACACCTCTTTTTACTCGAGCCATATTATCCTCTTAGACTGTAAGGCATGTAAGATTTTACAATTTTTCCATCTTGTTTAGACATTGTTGTTGTGCCTCTTTGCTTTCTTATCTGTGAATTAGTTCTTTTTATCATTCCATGCCTCTTTCCTGCTTGGGCCATAATTACTTTGCCTTTTGCAGAAATTTTGAACCTTTTTTTTGCTGAACTTTTTGTTTTCAATTTTGGCATGGCCGAACTTATACAAATATAATTTTAGATTTACAACCCTAATTTAGTGCTTACTACAAAGGCTGAATTACCATTATCATTTGTTTTCCATCAAACTTTGGATGAAGTTCTATTTTTCCAATTGAAGACATATCAGCTTTGATTTTTTCCATTAATTCGTTACCGAGATGTGTATGCTGTAATTCTCTTCCCTTAAATCGAATTGTAAACTTTACTTTATCTCCCTTTGACAAGAATTTTTGAGCATTTTTTATTTTGAAAGTATAGTCATGTACTTCCGTTACAGGTCTAAGTTTAATCTCTTTTAAGTCTATTTTCTTTTGTTTCTTTTTTGCTTTATTGGCTTTTTTTTGAGCATCATATTTATATTTTCCCATGTCCATTATTTTACAGACCGGTGGTTTTGCATTAGGTGAAATTTCTATTAAATCTAACCCCTCATTTTTTGCCATAGATATTGCTTCAGTAGTATTTAATACACCAAGATTTTCTCCATCACTTGAGATAACTTGAACCTCAGGTGAATAAATTCTATTGTTAGATCTTGGACCTCTATCTTTAGTTCTTCTCTGAAAGTAATTTTTTTGATCTGCCACTTAGTTTGAAGGTGCTTGACTTAAAGCAGTATATAGTTCTAAAAATTTATCTAGCTTCATATTTTCTTGTTTATTATTATCTAACTTTCTAATAGTTACACTATTACTGTCAACTTCTTTTTTACCACAAATTAATAGAACTGGTATCTTTGAAAGTGAATGTTCCCTTATTTTGTAATTTAAATTATGGTTTTTTAAATCTACTATACAATTTATACCCTTATCATTTATCTCATTAGAAACTTTTTTAGCATAATCATCAAAATCATCTGATACTGGTATTACAACGACCTGCAAAGGGCTTATCCAAAAAGGTAGCTTGCCAGCATAATTTTCAATTAGAATTCCAATAAATCTTTCTAGCGATCCAAATAATGCTCTGTGAAGCATTACTGGAACTTTTTTTGATCCATCTTTATCAACATAAGATGCACCTAATCTTTCTGGTAAATTAAGATCTACTTGCAATGTTCCACACTGCCAATCTCTTCCAATTGCATCTCTTAAAACAAATTCAATTTTTGGACCATAAAAAGCTCCTTCACCTTTATTAATGCTATACTCTAATTTTGTAGCTTTAACTGCCTCAAGCAGAGCAGCCTCAGACTTATCCCAAACTTTATCATCACCAACTCTAACTTCAGGTCTGTCAGAATATTTCAATATTACATTGCTAAACCCTAAATTTTTATAAATATCTAAAATTAGATTTGTAACACTTAAAGACTCGCCTGTGATTTGATCTTCTGTACAAAAAATATGCGCGTCATCTTGAGTGAAAGCTCTTACTCTCATTAAACCATGTAATGCTCCAGATGGCTCGTACCTGTGTACCTTTCCAAACTCAGACATTTTTAAAGGAAGGTCTCTATAACTTTTTAAACCTTGATTAAAAACTTGAACACAACCAGGACAATTCATTGGTTTGATAGCAAATATTTTCTCATCAGGAGTGGTTGAGGTGTACATATGTTCGCCAAACTTTTCCCAGTGGCCTGATTTTTCCCATAAGCTTCTGTCTAAAATTTCGGGTGTATTTATTTCTTTATAGCCAGCCTTTCTTTGTCTTAGTCTCATATAATCAATTAATTTTTGAAAAAGACTCCATCCTCTCTCATGCCAAAATACAGATCCTGGACTTTCCTCTCTAAAGTGAAAAAGGTCCATTTCTTTTCCAAGTTTTCTGTGATCTCTTTTTTCTGCCTCCTCAATTCTTTTAAGATAATCATCTAATTCCTTTTGCGATGGCCATGCTGTTCCATAAATTCTTTGTAACATTTCATTGTTTGAGTCACCTCTCCAATATGCTCCTGATACTTTCATTAATTTAAAGTGCTTTCCAATTTTTCCAGTTGAGGATAAATGAGGACCTCTACATAAATCATGCCATTTACCATGAAAATATAAAGAGATTTCTTCTCCCTCGGGAATACTCTCTATAATTTCAGATTTATAAATCTCACCTTTTTTTTTAAAATGATCTGCAGCTTTGTTTCTTTCCCAAACTTCTCTCCTTGTTTCCTCATCTCTATCTACAATTTCTTTCATTCTTTTTTCAATTTTATCTAAATCATCCTGAGTAAAGGGCTCTTTTCGTGCAAAATCATAATAAAAACCGTTATCAATAACTGGTCCTATAGTTACTTGAGTTCCGGGGAATATCTCTTGGACTGCCATCGCAAGTATGTGAGCCGTATCATGTCTAATAGTATCAACTCCCTCACGGTCTTTAGAAGTGAATATTTTAACTAAAGAATCTTTTTCAATATTAAAAGAGAGATCTTTTTGCTCTCCATCAACACTCATTATAAGTGCATTCTTAGAAAGTGATTTGCTTATTTTATTACATATATCTAAACCATTAACTGGCTTGTCAAATTTTATTTGTTTCCCATCTGGTAAAGTAATATTTGGCATTAGTTTACTAATTTTTTATATTCTGAATAAGTATTTAAACACATTTTTTCAATATTAAATCTATTTATAACGTTTTTTCTTCCTTCTCTACCCATTAAATCTAAAGTTAAAGTATCTAATTTTATAATTTCGTTAAGTTTGTCGCATAAAGATTTGGGATTTCCACTTTCAAATAAAAGTCCAGTTTTATTATCAATTACAGTTTCTTTTGACCCTCCAATGTTACTGGCAATAATAGGTTTTTTCATTGCTTGGGCCTCTACAGAAACTCTGCCAAAAGCTTCGGGTTCTATAGATGATGATACAATTACATCAGAAATATAATAAGCGACGGGCATCACTTTACAATTATCAACAAATTTAATATTTTGTGTAAGGTTAAATTGCTCGACAAGTCTCTCAAGTTTTTTTCTGAAAACGGTCCTACCTTGATCATCACCAAGAATTACAGCAACAAAATCTAACTCTGGGTTACTTTGTTTGAACAAATTTATTGCCTCTATAAACATTTCTTGTCCTTTCCAAGCGGTTAATCTTCCAGGTAATAGTATAATTTTCTTATTATCCTCGATTTTCCAAGTGGCTTTGAGTTTATCTATGTCTTTTTTTTTGATTATGTCTGAGTTAAAATATTCAGTATTAATTCCTCTAAAGATAACTAAAAACTTTTTTTTTGAATTTAAAAATTTTTGATAATTTTCCGAAATATGAGAGAAGATAAAATTTGAACCTGCAATTAATACATCCGACTTGACCATTATTGAGTTATAAAACTTTTTTATTGAATTTTTAAAATTGTAAGTACCATGAAATGTTGTAACAAATTTTCGTCTTGTAATTTTTGTTGCTATATAACATGACCATGCTGGTGCCCTGCTCCTTGCGTGAACAATGGAAATATTTAAAAATAAAATCAAAAGAGTTAAGGCAATACTATTAATGAGAATTATCAAAGGATTTTTACTTTGAACAGGTAGTTTTATAAGTTTCACTTTCTTTTTATCAATGTATTTAATGAGCTCACCACCGCTGGTTACTATATATGACTTACAATCCTGTTCATGCAAGTAGTGTGCTAAATCATAACATCCTGTTTCTGCTCCTCCATAACCTAACCTTGGTATAACTTGTAAGACTTTTAATTTTGATGCCATTGAATTAAAATATACATTATCAATTGATGTAAATAAACTTTATATGATTAAATACAAATACTTACGATTGAATAAATATAAAAAGTTAAGATATTTATCAATAAACAATCAATCAAAAATTTGTATTGTTTTTCTTCATGGTTTTATGTCTGACCTTGAGGGTAAAAAACCAAAGAGTCTATTGAAATTCTGTAAAACGAACAAATTAGGTTTTGTAGGTCTTGAATACTCTGGGCACGGCAAGTCCTCAGGAAAATTTACAAAAGGGAATATTAGTACTTGGTCTAATGATACCAAAAAAATAATTAAAAAATTTGTAAAAAAAAGAAAAGTTATTTTGATTGGATCGAGTATGGGATCTTGGATAGGACTGAAACAATTTAAATATTTTTCAAATCAAATAATCGGTTTTATTGGAATAGGATCTGCTCCAGAATTTTTAGAACTTTTGATGTGGAAAAAATTTTCAAAAAAAATAAAAACTGAAATTAAAACAAAAAAAATTTATTATTTAAAAAGTGAAAATTATGAGTATCCAATTACTTATCAAATTATACGAGATGGTAAAAAAAATAAGGTCTTAAACAAAAAGATTTTATCAAAAATTAAAGTGACAATGATACATGGTAGCAAAGATGAAGTAGTTCCAACCGTTTATTCCAAAAAAGTATTAAAACTCTTTCCTTATGCTAAAAAAAAATTAGTTATTATTAAGAATGGCGATCATAGTTTATCAGACAAGAAAAACCTAAAAAGAATAGTTAGTGAATTAAAAATTCTTATCTTTAATAAATTTTAATCCTTCAACAAAAGTAGGAAATTTAAGCTTGTATTTAAAGAATTTTTTCATTTTATCATTATTAACTTTTTTTGAGTCTTTATAAAAATTTTTAAGCATACCGTCTTGCAGTTTGTCTAATGTGATTTTTTCAGGAATTTTAATTTTTAATAGCTCAGCTGCAAAAGTAGTAATTTCCTCAGTGGATGCAGGTCTATCATCAGATATATTAAAAATTTCACCTCCCTTAAAGTTAACCATCGACTCAACTAAAATATTTGTAATATCGTCTAGGTGTATTCTTGAAAAAAAATGATTTTTTTTATCAATTATTTTTGCACTTCCATTTTTAAGTCTTTTCAAAATATTATTAGAATTTGAATAGATGCCAGAAAGTCTAAAAATTTGAATAGGAAGATTTGACTCCTCATATAATGAAATCCACTTTTTCTCAGCAGCCAATCGACTTATTCCATTTTCAGAAGTTGGTTTCGTTAAACTTTTTTCATTTACCCAGTCCCCTTTGTGGTCTCCATAAACACTTGTTGCAGATAAATATGTAATCCACTTGGCTTTAATTTTTGTTAATTCACTTTCAAAGTGTTTAAAAACTATATCTTCTCCATTAATTGGTGGAATTGATATTAAAATAAAATCTGCTTCATGTATTTTTTCAACTATTTTTGAATCAAAGTAGTTTTCATTTAATTCTAAAATATTATGAGTATTATTTATGTTTTTTGGCGACCTGGAAGTGTAACTAAGATTTATTTTATTTTTTTTGGAAAGTTCATTTATAAAATTTCCTGCAACTTGTCCGTAGCCGAAGCAAAAAATATTTACCACTTTAACTTACTTTTTTAATTGTAGATTTTGTTGTAATTGGATTTTTTAATTTATCTAACATTTCCTTAGGACATACTTGTACAAAATTTAAAATTTCCTTATCAAAATTTTTGATAATTTCATTTGATAATTTTGAATTTGTCTCTTTTGAATGCTCTTCAATAATAATTTTTAAAAACTCTTTCCAGTATTCAGTTTCAACATTTTGCCAAACTACTGTTTCAGGATTAACTTTTTTCTCAAATTGTTTACTTTTATCGTAGATAAATGCCATACCACCAGTCATACCAGCAGCAAAGTTATCACCAACCTCCCCTAGTATAATAATTGAACCACCTGTCATATATTCACATCCATTCGAGTCACATCCTTCAATGACTGAAGTGGCACCTGAATTTCTTACAGCAAATCGTTCGCCTGCCTGTCCTGCAGCAAAAAGTTTCCCCGATGTAGCTCCATATAAAACTGTATTTCCAATAATTGTATTTTCAGACGAAACTAGATTGCTTTCATCTGCTAATTTAATTGATATTGTCGCTCCAGATAATCCTTTAGCTACATAATCGTTAGCATCACCTTTCAAAACTAATTTTAGTCCTTTCATTGCAAACGCTCCGAATGATTGTCCTGCAGAACCTTTGAAATTTAGAGTTAAAAATCCCTCATCTAACTTATCATGTCCGAACTTTTTATATAAATTATGTGATATTCTTGTTCCAACAGCTCTATGCGTGTTTTCAATTTCAAATTCTTTAATTATTTTTTTTGGATTATCTAAATGATTTTCAATTTCAGGCCATATGTTTTGATCAAGAGTATTTGGTACATCATTAATAATTTGTTTTTCACAATATCTCTTATTTTCACCTGGATCAGCTTGAACAAAGAGTGGATTAAGATCAAGATCATCCAAATTAGCTGATGCTTTGCTTACTTGTCTTAATAGATCAGTTCTGCCAATTACATCATTTAAAGATTTAAAACCTAATTCTGCTAGAATTTCACGAACTTCAGTTGCAATAAAAGTAAACAAATTTACAACTTTTTCAGGAGTTCCAGTAAACTTTTCTCTAAGTTTATCATCTTGTGTACAAACTCCTACTGGACAAGTATTGGAGTGACACTGTCTTACCATTATACATCCCATAGCCACTAGAGCAGTTGTCGCCACTCCAAATTCTTCAGCACCCATCATTGCAGCTATAACAACATCTCTTCCAGTTTTTATTCCTCCATCAGTTCTTAAAGTAACGCTGTGCCTTAAATTATTTAAAGTTAAAACTTGATTAGCTTCAGTCAAACCCATCTCCCAAGGTACTCCAACATACTTAACACTTGTTTGAGGACTTGCGCCTGTTCCACCATTATGTCCTGAAATTAAAATAATATCTGCTTTTGCTTTTGCTACTCCCGCAGCAATCGTTCCAATTCCTGATGATGCAACCAATTTAACGCCAACTCTTGCTTTAGGGTTTATTTGTTTAAGATCATAAATTAATTGTGCCAAATCCTCAATTGAGTAAATATCGTGATGTGGTGGTGGAGAAATCAATGTAACTCCAGGTGTTGAGTGTCTTAATCTTGCAATTTCTGCTGAAACTTTAAAACCAGGTAATTGTCCACCCTCTCCAGGTTTTGCACCTTGTGCCATTTTTATTTCTATTTCATTACAATTATTAAGATAATTAATCGTTACTCCAAACCTGGCTGATGCTATTTGTTTAACTCTTGAATTTGCACTATCCCCATTTTCCATTTTAGTGAACCTTTTTTCATCTTCACCACCTTCTCCACTGCAAGAAGCGCCTCTTATCCTATTCATTCCAATTGCAAGAGTTTCATGAGCCTCTTTTGATAATGCACCATGAGACATGCTTCCACTTCCAAATCTTTTTAGGATATTTTCAATAGGTTCTACTTCAGATACATCTATTGATTTATTCAAATATCTTTTTCTAAAGTCAATTAAATCTCTTAAGTTAATTGGAGGTAAATTATAAATACCCTCAGCATATTTTTTGTAAACTGCATAAGATCCACTCCCGACTGCACTTTGAAGCATATGGATTAATTTACCTTGGTACTGATGTAACTCACCATTTTTTCGATAACGATAAATTCCCCCAATCGGTAAAACACTGTCCTCGCTTTCAAATGCCTCATCATGAATTACTCTTATTTTTTTTTCAATTCCAGTCAGACCGATACCAGAAATTTTAGATACAACTCCTGGAAAATAATCAGAAACAATCGTTCTACTCAAGCCAACAGTTTCAAAGTTACAACCTCCTCGATAGGAACTTAGAACAGAAATTCCCATTTTTGACATTATTTTTAACAAGCCACTATTAACTGATTTTATGTATCTTTTGATACAATCTTCATACTCAAAGTTACCGAATAATTTTTTTTCAAATCTTTGATATAGACAATCAAGTGCCAAATATGGATTTACAGTTGTTGCTCCTACACCTAAAAGGGTTGCAAAAGAGTGTGTATCTAAAGCTTCTCCTGTTTGTACATTTATAGACACATACCCTCTTAATTTATTATTTATTAGGTAAGAATTAATAGCACCAACAGACAAGAGCATTGGAATAGGAAGTCTTTTTTCTGAGATATTTTTATCAGACAAAATTAATTGTTTAACTCCTTTTCTAACCTCAATTTCTGCTTCTTTTTGTATTCTTTCTAATGCAATTTCTAAATTTTCACTTTTTTCAAATGTACAATCTATTTCATAAGAGTTTTTGCCAAAATAATTTATAAATTTTTTGAGTTGAGAATTAGATAAAATAGGTGAGTCTAAAACATAGATATTATCCTTAGTAAGATTATCAAAATTTAATATATTTCCTAAGTTACCAAATCTTGTTTTTAAACTCATAACTTTATTTTCTCTCAAAGAGTCGATAGGTGGATTAGTAACTTGGCTAAAATTTTGTCTAAAAAAGTGATATAAGGGCCGATACTTATCTGAAAGTACAGCTAAGGGTGTATCATCACCCATTGAACCTGTTGCCTCTTTAGCATCTTCAGCCATTGGATGCAAAATAAGTTCTAAATCCTCTAAGCTTATACCAAAAGCATGTTGTCTTTTCTTTAGATCACTACCTTTAAATAAAGCTTTTTCATTTGAAACTGTAATTTTTTTATCTAGATCAATTATTTGACTATTAAAATGTTTATATTCTTTCGCGAGATAATTTTTTATCTTCTCATTAGTAAATAATTTTCCTTTTTCAATTCTTACACCAATTATTTCTCCTGGTCCTAATCGCCCTTTGGCTAATATTTTTTTTTCATTTAGTTTAATCATTCCTGTCTCAGAACCTGCAAACAAAAATTTATCTTTTGTTATAGTGTATCTAAGTGGTCTCAAACCATTTCTGTCATTAGCTGCTATTACCCACTCGTTATCGGTTCCTGCAATTGCTGCTGGTCCATCCCATGGTTCCATGGTACTGTTTAAAAAATTAAATAGTTGTTGATGATCTTTTGACAAAACTTTACTTTTTTTTGACCATGCATCTGGGACCAACATAAGTTTAGCAAGTGGAGCAGGTTGTCCTGATATATTTAACAACTCAAATACATTGTCTAGTGCTGCTGAGTCTGATGTTCCTGGTTGAATAACTGGTTTCAAATTCTCTATATCTTCAAATAAATTACTATCCATTTCTTGCTCATGGACTTTCATCCAATTTTTGTTTCCTCTAAAAGTGTTTATCTCGCCATTATGTGCAATGGCACGGAAAGGTTGGGCTAAATCCCAACTTGGTGCGGTATTGGTCGAAAATCTTTGATGAAAAATAGCAAATCTGGAGACAAAACGTTCATCTTGTAAATCAATATAAAAATCTGATATCGACTCTGCCAAAAACATACCTTTGTAAATAATTGATTTTGAACTTAAAGAACAAATGTAAAATCCACTTAACGATTTTTTAATTGCCTCGTTCTCGATTTTTCTTCTTGTCTCATAAAGTTTTCTCTCTAGGTTTTTGCCACTTAATTCCTTTATGTTATGTTTAAATAGAACCTGAGCAATTTCAGGTCTTGTTCTGTCTGCTTTCTCTCCCAATACTTTTGGATTTACAGGTACTTGTCTCCATCCATAAATGCTAAAGTTACTTTTTGTTAATTCACTCTCAACAATAGTTCTGCATGTTTCCTGCGCATCAAAATTATTTCTTGGCAGAAAGATCATGCCAACACAAATTTCAGAGTTATCAAATTTGTGTCCAGTTATCTCAATTTTTTCTATAAAAAAATCTTTTGGAATTTCTAAATGGATACCCGCACCATCGCCTGTTTTTCCATCTGCATCCACAGCTCCTCTATGCCAAACAGCCTTTAAAGCTTGTATTCCATAATCGACGACTGCTCTTGTTTTTTTTCCCTCCGTAGATGCAACTAAACCAACTCCACAAGCATCATGCTCCATATCTTTAGAATAAACATTGCTCTTTTTAAGTAGATCTAAGTTTTTTTTATATCTTTCCATTAAGCTACTTTTTCTTGATTAATAGTTTTTTGCTTTAAAAATTTTTTAATATTTATAGCTGCATCACGTCCATCTTTAATTGCCCATACAACTAGAGAAGCTCCTCTAATGATATCTCCTGCAGCAAATACACCAGGTAAATTTGTTTCCATGGTATCAAAATCTGTTTTAATCGTGCCCCATCTAGATACTTGAAGTTCTTTACTTCCAAAAAGTGTTGGCAAATCTTCAGGATCAAAACCTAATGCTTTGATCACCATGTTTGACTTTATTTCAAACTCTGAATCTTTTTGAATTTCGGGTTTACGTCTACCAGTTTCATCTGGTTCTCCAAGTTTAATTTTATTTACTTTTAAGCTTTCAATTTTATTTTTTCCTATAAATTCTTTAGGTGCTGTAAGCCATACAAACTCTACTCCCTCCTCCTCAGCATTAGCCACCTCTCTAGCTGATCCAGGCATATTTTCTTTATCTCTTCGGTATAGGCATTTTACTGATTTAGCATTCTGTCTTATTGCGGTCCTTACACAGTCCATTGCGGTATCACCGCCGCCTATAACTACAATATTCTTTCCTTCTGCATTGAGTTTGCCATTATCAAATAATTCAACTTTATCACCTAATCCTTTTTTATTGGATGCAGTAAGAAATTCCATAGCAGGAAAAATATTCTCCAAATCGTTTCCGGGTAAATCAATCTCTCTAGCTTTATAGACACCAGTTGCAATCAAAATTGCATCGTGTTTTTCTCTTAATTCTTCAAGAGTTGAGTCTTTTCCAACTTCAAAATTTTGTACAAATTTAATCCCACTTTCCTTTAAAAGTTTTGTTCTTCTTTCAACTACAAATTTTTCAAGCTTAAAGTTTGGTATGCCGTATATTAAAAGTCCTCCAGGTCTATCGTATCTATCATATATTGTTACTTTATATCCTGAGGTTCTTAATTGTTCTGCACATGCTAAGCCTGCTGGACCTGATCCGATTATTCCTACACTCTGATTAATTTCATTTTTTACTTTAATTGGTTTAATCCAACCATTCGCCCATGCATTTTCTGTTATATATTTCTCAACAGAGCCTATTGTTACGGTTCCATGCCCTGATTGTTCGATCACACAATTCCCTTCGCATAACCTGTCTTGAGGGCATATACGACCACAAACTTCTGGCATATTGTTTGTACTTTGAGATAATTCATAGGCCTCTTTAAGTCTTCCTTCTGCGGTTAATTTAAGCCAATCTGGAATATTGTTACTTAAAGGGCAATGGACTTGGCAAAAAGGAACTCCACATTGAGAACACCTACTTGATTGTTGGGTTGCTTTTTCGTTTATAAATTCATCATAGATCTCTTTAAAATCCTCTTTTCTAAGATCAATCTCTCTCTTAGGTGGATTTTGCTGACCTATATCAGTAAACTTTAACATCTTTTTTGACATAATTTTTACCTGTATATACTAAGAAAATTCAATTTTAAGTAATATTTAGGACAGTTTTTATTACCTATTTTAAGTAAAAAAATGAGCATTTATGTAGCTAATTCTTTTTTTGCATAGCACATATTCCAACATCTTATCGCTTTATTTTAAATTTATATAAGCTACTTAAGAATCTTTAGATGTTTTCAAACTTTTTCGAATTAACTATTTTATCTGCAATTCAGGGAATTTCTGAATTTTTACCAGTAAGCTCATCTGCACATTTAATTTTAGCTAATGATATTTCAAATCTAGGGATTGGCTCAATTTATCTTGATACCGGAATGCACCTAGGTTCTCTGCTAGCTGTAATCTTTTATTTCAGGAATGATTTAAAAAAAATTACTAAAAATAAAAAATTATTGTACTTAATGATATTTGGTTCTTTACCAACAATTTTTTTAGGTGCAATTTTATATATTACAGGATTAATAAACCTTTTAAGAAGTATAGAAATAATTGCATGGACAACTTTTATATTTGCTATCCTGCTATGGGTTGCTGACAAATTTAAAGTTGAAAAAAAAATAGAAAGTGATCTAAATATAATATCAATTTTACTTATTGGCTTATTCCAAATGTTATCACTTATCCCAGGCGTAAGTAGATCAGGGATTGTAATCACAGCTGGTCGTTTTTTAAATTTTGATAGATTTGAATCCACAAAAATTTCGTTCTATTTATCTATACCTGCAATTGCGGGTGCAAGTTTTTTAACGTTAAAAGATTTAGGTTCATCAATTGCTGATAATAATATAATAATTATACTTGGAATATGCTTTTCATTTATTTTTTCCTATCTAACGATTAAATATTTTTTAATTTATATAAAAAATTTTACTCTGTTTGCATTCATAATTTATAGAGTTATTTTATCTTTTATATTATTTTATATAATTTATATCTGAGATTTTTTTAATTCAGGAATAATTTGAGAAAACAATACACCGGCGAGTATTAAACAACAGCCAATTATATTATTCAGATTTAATATCTGAGATAATATAATCCAAGCTGCGATTGCGGCAAAAACACCCTCAAGTGAAAATATTATAGCTGATGGCGTTGGTGAAATATTTTGTTGTGCATAGATTTGTAAAACAAATGCGATGCCACCTGATAAAACTCCTGCATATAATATCTGTATTTTTTGATCTAATATATTTGCTAAAATGAATTCCTCAAACATAATTGCGGGAACTAGTGAACAGATTGAAACGATAAAAGTTTGGATTAAACCAACCAGTATTGGAGCATCAAACTCCTCAACTAAAATACCAATAAAAATAATATGTAGGCTCCAAAAAAGAGCACAAATTAATACAAGAGTATCTCCTAAGCGTATAGTTGCATCATGGAAATTTGTCAAAAGGTATGCGCCTAAAATACATAAAAATATGGATGGCCAAACGCTCCAATGAATTTTTTTTTTAAATAAAAAAAAAACAATAATTGGAACCATTGGCACGTAAAATATTGTGATGAATGCTGCATTAGCAACATCGGTAAAAAGAAGCGCTACTTGTTGAAGTAAAGAAGCTAAAAATAAAAAAATACCTATTGAGATAGATAAATAAATAAATCTGTTTCTATTTTTTGATAAGACTTCACGTGTTGTTTTTTTTTCTAAAAATAAATAGAAAGGTATTAAAGCTAAAAATCCCACAAAAAATCTAGTAGTATTAAAGACATAAGGTCCAATTAGCTCCATGCCTGTATCTTGAGCTATAAAAGTTGTTCCCCAAATAAATGTGCAGAAAAATGCAGCTATCATTGATTGAGGTTTTGTCATTTAGATTGCTAACCTGTATGCAAAATTTTTACCCAAATTTTCTTTAAGTTCATTATTAAATCTTGCTGCCTCAGCGCCATCAATAATCCTATGATCATAAGATAAAGATAAAGGTAGCATAATTCTCTCGTTAGATTTTCCTCCTGAGTGCGAATGAACTTTTCTCAACTTTCCGATCCCTAGAATGGCTACCTCAGGAAAATTAATTATAGGAGTAAAAAAAGAGCCTCCTATGCCGCCAAGGCTGGTTATAGTCATTGAGCCACCGTAAAAATCCTTTTTATCTATCTTAAGTTTTCTGCACTTATCACTTGTAGTTTTGAGTTCCTCTGCGATTTGATTAATATTTTTTTGATCCACATTTCTTATCTTTGGCACCATCAAACCATGCTCAGTATCAACAGCTATACCAATATGAAAATATTTTTTGATTGTCATTTTTCCATTTTCTATGTCATCAATTGAGCTATTAAAAGAAGGAAACTTTTTCAAAGTTGCAACTAAAGCTTTGGTTATAAAAGCAAGAGGTGTTATTTTCTTTTTTTCACCAGTATGCAAATCCTTAAGTGAATTTCTAAAATTTTCCATATCTGTAACATCTGCTTCATCATGGTTTGTTACATGTGGAATTGTATTCCATGCATGCGAAAGGTGTACAGCAGCTATTTTTTTAACTCTTGGAATATCTTTGATTTCTATATCACCAAAATCTGAATGGGTAAATTCTGTTTTGAATTCATTTTTACTTTGTGTATTTTTTTCTTGACCAACATGTTTAACAAATTTTTTAATATCCTCCTCAACTACTCTACCATCTCTTTGTGAACCTAATACTAAGTTGATATTAACTCCTAATTCTCTAGCAAACTTTCTGGTTTTTGGACTTGCTGGAACTCTTTTTTTTTCATTCATAATTTATAATTTGCTTGGAAAGGATCTTTTTGTATCAATATTATATTTTTTTATTGCATCTTTGACTGGCTTAGATGAAATTAGTTGCTCATTTGACAGAACACTTAGTGCATATGTAACTATGTGTTCTTTATCAACCTCAAAGAATTTTCTCAAATTTTTTCTGGTATCACTTCTTCCAAAACCATCAGTTCCTAGTGAATAAAAACTATTTTTTACAAAAGGTCTTATTTGCTCTGAATGACTTCGCATATAATCGGAGGCTGCCAAGACAGGGCTATTTGATTGGCCCAAACATTGTTCTACATATGAAGCTTTATTTTTTTCATCTGGATTTAATAGATTGTATCTTTCAGTTTCCATACCATTTCTCGCAAGCTCATTAAAACTAGTTACACTCCAAATTTCACTATCAATTCCATATTCATTTTGTAGTATTTCAGCACCACTAATAATTTCTCTTAAAATTGCACCAGATCCAATTAGCTGAATTTTGGTTTTTTTATTTTTATTAAATTCTTTAAACTTATACATGCCCTTTAAAATTCCCTCCTCACATCCTTTATCTTTTGGCATAGCAGGATGAGGATAATTTTCATTCATAGTTGTAATGTAATAAAATATATTCTCTTTTTTTTCATGCATACGTCTAAGTCCTTCTCTAAAAATTACAGCAAGTTCGTAAGCAAATGTTGGGTCATAAGAAATACAATTTGGTATAGTAGAGGCTAGAAGATGACTATGTCCATCCTGATGTTGTAATCCCTCACCTGCCAAAGTAGTCCTACCTGAGGTAGCACCAATTAAAAAACCTCTAGCTTGACTATCACCTGCTGCCCAAGCAAAATCTCCAACTCTTTGAAAACCAAACATAGAGTAAAACAAGTATATTGGTATCATTTCAATATCATGATTTGTATAAGACGTTCCTGCAGCAATCCAAGATGCCATTGATCCTGCCTCGTTGATTCCTTCTTCTAGAACTTGACCTTTTTTATCTTCTCTATATGAACTTAATTGCTCAGAGTCCTCTGGTTCATATTTTTGTCCCTCATGAGCGTAAATTCCAATTTTTTGAAAAAAACCTTCCATACCAAATGTTCTAGCCTCGTCAGGTATAATTGGCACAAGTCTAGGTGCAACATTTTTATCTCTTAGAAGGTTTGTTAATAATCTTACTAATGCCATTGTTGTTGACATCTCTTTTTTTCCTGTAGACTCTTTTAAAAAATCAAAAATATCCTTTTGAGGAGCTTTTATTTGCTTGGCATAAGTAGTTCTTTCTGGAATGAAGCCACCCAGTTTGATTCTACGATCTTTTAAATATTTAATTTCCTCAGAATTTTCATCAGGTCTAAAATATTGAATTTCCTCTACCTGCTTATTGGTTAGTGGAACGTCAAATCTATCTCTGTAATACATTAAATCCTCAACACCCATTTTTTTTTGCTGGTGGGTGGTATTAACACTTTCTCCTGTTTTTCCCATTCCATATCCCTTAATAGTCTTTGCAATGATTACAGTAGGTCTACCTTTGTTTTTTGAAGCTTGATCATAAGCTGCGTAAACTTTATGTGGGTCGTGGCCCCCTCGGTTTAATCTCCATATATCCTTATCAGAGAGAGTGGATACCAGTTCCTTTGTCTCAGGATATTTGCCAAAAAATTTCTCTCTAACATATAAACCATTTCTTGCTTTAAAAGCTTGATATTCACCATCGACTGTTTCATTCATTATTTTTACCAGGTGTCCAGTTTTATCTTTTGCTAATAAAGGATCCCAATAAGAACCCCATATTACTTTAATTACATCCCAGCCTGCTCCTCTAAAAATACCCTCTAGCTCTTGAATAATTTTTCCATTTCCTCTAACTGGACCATCTAATCTTTGAAGATTGCAATTAACAACAAAAATTAAATTATCTAAGTTTTCTCTAGCTGCTAATCCAATAGCTCCCATAGACTCTGGTTCATCCATTTCACCGTCACCAAGAAATGCCCATACTTTTCTACCCTCATCTTTTATAAGTCCTCTATTAATTAAGTATTTCATAAATCTAGCTTGGTAGATTGCCAACATAGGACCTATTCCCATAGAGACAGTTGGGAACTGCCAAAAATTTGGCATGAGCCAAGGATGTGGATATGAGGATAAGCCACCTGGGTTTACTTCTTGCCTAAAATTATCTAATTGTTTTTCGCTCAACCTTCCTTCTAAGAATGCTCTGGCATACATACCAGGAGCACTGTGGCCTTGAAAATATATTAAGTCTCCTCCAAACTTATTGTTCTTTGCTCTCCAAAAATGATTCATACCAACGTCATATAAAGTTGCAGCAGATGCAAAAGTTCCAATGTGACCACCAAGTTCAGGAAATTTTTTATTTGCTCTTACGACCATTGCAGCAGCATTCCATCTAATTAAAGATCTTATCCTTCTCTCAATATTTTGATCACCGGGAGATTTAGTCTCTTTATCTGGAGATATGGTGTTTACATATGGTGTATTCCTTGAAAGTACTAAATCTGAACCTTGTCTATATGAATGCTCAATTAGTTGTTTGATTAAAAACTGAGCTCTTTTACTTCCATCTGTTTCTAAAACGGAGGATAATGAATCTATCCATTCTTTTGTTTCGATTGGATCAATATCTCCATCTTTAACAACGTTTGAGATTCGATCCTCAGCAATTTTTATAGTTTCTTTTTGTATTTGTGGTTGGGAGGTATCTTTTATCTCTTTTTGAATTTCAGTTTCTTGAACATGTTTTATCTCTTTATGAATAGTTTTTTCTGCCTCTTCGATTAAATTTTTTGTACTTTTTGGAATTTCATCTGGTGATACCTTTCCATTTCCCTCAACTTCTAAAATTAAATCTCCTTTAGAAACTTTGTCTCCTACTTTAACATTAATATTTGATATTTTACCTTCAACTGTTGACGGAACTTCTACACTAGATTTATCACTTTCAAGTGTGACCACTGGATCATTTTTCTTTATACTCTCACCAGCTTTTACTATGACTTCAATTATTTCTACTTGTTCAAAATCACCTATATCTGGAACTTTTAACTGAATTGACATGTTTAATTTTACCACATTTTAATCTTTTTTTGGACAACCTTAAACGAGATAAATTGTGTATGTTTAAATTATTAATCAAAAAATTAAAAAAAATTAACGATAAAGATGGTTTAGATGCTAGGTATTGGATACAAATGGCACTATTAAACAAAAATTACGTATCAACTAAAAACTAATCTCTTTCAAGACACATAGCTATACCCATTCCACCTCCAATACAAAGAGTAGCTAAACCTTTTTTTGAACTTCTTCTTTTCATCTCATGAAGCAAGGTTACTACTATTCTACAGCCAGATGCTCCAATTGGATGTCCTAAAGCAATTGCACCTCCATTTACGTTAACAATATTTTCAGGTATTTTTAATTCTTTAATTACAGCTAAACTCTGCGCTGCAAATGCCTCGTTTGACTCAATTAAATCTAAATCGTTGATTTTCCAATTCGCAATCTCAAGAGCTTTTTTTGATGCAGGAATTGGACCAGATCCCATGAGGGCTGGATCTACACCACAGGATGCCCATGAAACAATTTTACCAAGTGGTTCTAGATCTCTTTTTTCAGACTCGTTTCTTTTCATAATTAAAACTCCTGCCGCTCCATCATTTACACCTGAAGAATTACCAGGGGTTACTGTTCCATCTTTCTTAAATACTGGTTTAAGCTTAGTTAAATCTTGAAAAGTTATATTCGCTCTAGGATGTTCATCTTTAAAAGATTTATAATTTTCATTTTTAATAATCTCATCTTCAAACTTTTTTTTTTTAATAGCGTCTTGCACTTTTGATTGAGAATTTAATGCAAAATTGTCTTGCTCATCCCTTGTGATATTCCATTTTTCAGCAACATTCTCAGCTGTAACTCCCATATGATAATTATTAAATGCATCAATTAAACCATCTTTCATCATTAATTCCTTGTTACATCTAGACATGCTTTCTTGGCCACCAGCTATTATTACTTTTGATGAATCTAGCAATAAGGATTGGTAGGCTAAGACTATTGCTCTTAGACCGGATCCACAAACCTGATTTACTATATAGGAAATTTTATCATGTGGAATCTTTGCTCCTATAGCTGCTTGTCTTGCTGGATTCTGTCCAACATTACTAGTCAAAACTTGACCTAAAATAACCTCGTCAATCTCGTCTGGCTTTATAGATGTTTGCTTTAAAATATCTGTGATAACAATCTTTCCTAAATCATGGGCAGCTTTATTTCCCCACATTCCGTTAAATTTTCCTATTGCTGTTCTAGTAGCATTTACAATAACAACATCTTGGGAAGATTTCTGCATAAGAAACAATTATTATTTGATTTAAAATTACATTAATAAATTATAAATATATAGTAAAAAAAATTTAAATATGCGCCTGTAGCTCAACTGGATAGAGCGCTTGGCTACGGACCAGGAGGTTCTGGGTTCGACTCCTAGCAGGCGCACCAATTATTAAGGAGATTATGAAAGTATCTTTACAAAAATCCGTAGTTCTTTTCTTTTCAATTGTGTTTATAATATTAATTATTTTAACAATATTTCTATAAATTTTATTATGACTAAAAAATTTGAACAACTAAGTTCTGCCTCAGGCTTTATGAAGCATAACGGAGGTCTTTTATTTAGAACAATTTCAGAGAATCAATATGAATTTAAAACAATCGTGACAGAAAATCATCTTAATAGAGTAAAAATAACTCATGGAGGTTATATAGCTTCGATAATAGATGCAGGACTTGGGACTGCAGCTAGTAGATGTGCGGGCAATGTCCCATGTGTTACAATATCTTTAGACATAAAATATATTGCACCATCAAAGGAAGGAGACGAAATTATTGGCTTTACAAAAATTTTAAAAAAAACTAAGACCATGGTTTTTCTTACATGTGATTTAAAATGTAATGATAAGATTATTGCTAATGCTTCGGGGGTTTGGAAAATTTATAAAAATAAATAGAAATGAGAACTTTTAGATCAATGATTCGGACTAGTTTTAGTCTATTTTTGTTCTATACACACAACAATATATAGTATTAAATTTTAATAAGACACAAATAGTAGAAATGAAAAAAAACAAATTAGTTGCTGTTCTTGGTCCTACAAATACAGGAAAAACCTATCTTGCAATTGAAACTATGCTCTCATTCGAAACTGGGATGATTGGTTTTCCATTAAGATTGTTAGCTAGAGAGGTATATGACAAAGTAATTAAAAAAGTAGATCCTAGTAAAGTGGCTTTAATAACAGGTGAAGAAAAGATCATACCAATTAACGCAAAATATTATTTATGCACAGTGGAGTCGATGCCAATCGATAAAAACTTGGAATTTGTTGGGATTGATGAAATTCAAATGTGTACTGATCATGAGAGAGGTCATATTTTTACTGATAGATTGTTAAATCTTAGAGGTGATAAAACAACTATGTTTATGGGATCATATTCCATGAAAAATATCATAAAAAAATTAGATGAGGATGTAGAATTTATTGATAGAAAGAGACTTTCAAAATTAACTTTTTCAGGTCATAAAAAAATTTCAAGAATTGAGAGAAAGAGTGCAATTATTGCTTTTTCTGCTGAAGAGGTTTATGCAATTGCAGAGCTAATAAGAAGACAAAAGGGTGGAGCTGCTATTGTTATGGGATCTCTAAGCCCAAAGACGAGAAATTCGCAAGTTGAGCTTTATCAATCTGGAGATGTTGATTTTTTAGTTGCAACAGATGCAATAGGTATGGGTATTAATATGGATTTAGATAATGTTTATTTTTCTAATCTTAAAAAATTTGATGGAAGAAAAATGAGAAGGTTAAACCTTGCGGAAATTGGCCAAATCGCTGGGAGAGCAGGACGGTACTTAAATGATGGATTGTTTGGAATAACTGGCGATTGTGGAGAAATTAGTGCTGAAGAAGTTGAGCTACTTGAAAATCATAAGTTTAATGAAATTCATACATTATACTGGCGTAATCCAAATTTAAATTTCAAGAATGGTAACGAATTAATAAAGTCTTTGGATGAAAGACCAAATAAGAGTTGGTTAAAAAGAATTTATGAATGTGAGGACGAGAAGGTACTTAAAACAATACTTAAAGATACTGAAAATCTTACAATTTTTAATGATGAAAATGAACTAAAGTTACTTTGGGAATGTTGCCAAATACCAGATTTTGCAAAAAAAAGTTATGGTAATCATTTAGAGGTTGTTGGAAAAGTTTTTAATTTTTTGAGAGAAAAACCAGGTAGAATTTCAAATCTTTTCATGAAACAACAACTTTCCCATCTAGATAAACTAGATGGCAATGTTGACTCAATATCTAACAGAATAGCAAATGTCAGAACTTGGTCATATATTTCAAATAAAATTAATTGGGTAGATAATCAAGATTACTGGATAGAGAGAACAAAAAATTTGGAAGATAAATTATCAGATAGATTGCACGAAGAGTTAACAAAAAGTTTTATAGATAAAAGAGCTAGTGTTTTAGCAAGAGGTTTAAAACAGGATATTTCTTTTGATACAAAAATATTAAGTGACGAAAAGGTAATGATTAATAATCAATACATTGGTCAATTGAAGGGATTGAAGCTTGAATTAGATTATAAAATTGGGGCACTGGATACTGATATAAAATCATTAAAGAAAGCTGCAAGACAAAACGTTAGCCCAGAAATTTTAAAGAGAATAGATCAAATTATCAAGACTGGATTACTAGATTTAAGAAATGATTTTAAAATTTACTGGAATAATTCTCCTATAGCAAAACTATCTCAAGGTAGAGATTATTTAAATCCTGAAATTAATTTAATCATAGATGATATGATAGAAAATGAAGATCAAATAAAACTACTTGAATACTTAAACTCCTGGATAAACAATAAAATTAATCAAGAATTAAAAAATTTACTTGATCTAAAAAATATTAACGAAAAAAATTCTTCTATCAGAGCATTAGCATATCAAATTTATGAAAATAATGGTGTTGTAAAAAGAGATGATGTTAGAAATTTTTTAAAATTTTTAAAGCAAGATGAAAGAAAAATATTAAGAAAGTTAGGTGTAAAATTTGGAAGATATCATGTTTTTGTTCAAAACTTATTCAAACCTAACATTGTAACATTAAGAATTTTATTGTGGAAAAACTTTCAACAAAAAAATTTTGACCTAGATCCACCTAAATTCGGCTTGAATTTTTTTGAAAGCGACAAGAATATTGACAGAAACTTTATGTTAATTTGTGGATTTGAAAAATTTGATAAGTTTTTTGTTAGAATAGATATTTTGGAAAGACTTTTTTTAAAGATTATTGATAATGAAAAAGAAATAAAATTGGTCGCTGAAATGCTTAATCTCCTCGGATGTAGCAAAGAAAGTTTCGTTAAATTAATCAACAAAATGGGATATAAAACCTTTGATAAGAATAATGAGACTTTTTTTAAATATTTACCTAAAAGGGGCAAAAATGCAAATGTACCTTCAAGAAAAAATAAAGATAATCCTTTTAGTATTTTAAGTGAAATAAACTTTAAATGATGTTCGATTTTTTAAAAAAAAAAGAAAAAAAAGCTTCTAATGATGATAACAAGTTTATCATGTCTGCAGCATTATTAATACATGCAGCAAAAATTGATCAAAATTTTACTGAAAAAGAAAAAACAATAATTAAGAAAACTTTATTAGAAATAGGTGCAAAGGAACAAGAATTAGAAAATATATACAATGAAGCAGAGAAAATTGAAAATAATTCAAACCAAATTCTTGATTTTACAAGGGAGATTAAAAGTTTAGACGAGGAATTTAAGGTAAAAATTACTGAGTCTTTATGGAGTATTATATATTCTGATGGTTTGTCTGATATGTATGAAGATAACTTTATGAGAAGACTTACAGGTCTGCTCTATTTAGATAAAAAAATAGTTGGAGATATCAAAGAGAGAACAAAAAATAAAAATAAATGACGTATTTAGTTAACGAGAAATGTATAAAATGTAAATTAATGGACTGTGTTGATGTATGTCCGGTTGATTGTTTTTACGAGGGAAAAAATATGCTTGTAATTAAGCCTGATGAGTGTATAGATTGTGGCGTTTGCGAGCCAGAGTGTCCTGTCGATGCTATTGTTCCAGATACTGCTGAAGGAAGTGAGAAGTGGCTGGAAATGAATACTAAGTACTCGGAAATTTGGCCAAACATAAGTGAAAAAAAGGATCCACCGGCGGATCACAAAAAGTACGAGAATGAAGAAGATAAATTTAAAAAATATTTTAAAGAAAACCTTTAAAAAAAAAGTAGTCAAAAAGAAATCAACTAAAGTTAAAAAAGTAAAAAAAGTTTTAGTTAAAAAAACTAAAAGTTCTATAAAAGTTAAAAAATTAAAAAATCTCAAAAAAAAAAATATAGCTAAGATTAAAGAACCTGAGAAGAATGTAAGTTTAAGAATTTCAAAACAAAATGAGTTAAAACCAGAAATCAAAAAAATTAAAAAACAAGAAACAGAAAAAAAAGTATTTAAAGCAAAAGATTATGTTGTTTACCCTAAGCATGGAGTTGGACAGATTTTATCAATTAGTGCTAAAACTATCGGTGGCATTGAGGTACAATGCTATGACATCAAATTTGAAAAGGATAAGGCTGTTGGGCTTTTACCAATAAATAAGCAATCATTTTTAAGGCCGCTGTCTACTATCAACCAGGTTAATAAATGTATATCTATTTTAAAAAGTAAGCCCAAAATAAAGAGATCTATGTGGAGTAGAAGAGCACAAGAATATGAACAAAAGATTACATCAGGAAAAATTTATGAATTGGCTGAGGTTGTGAGAGATTTGAATAAGGGTGATGATATAATGGTAGATCAATCATATAGTGAAAGACAACTTTTTGAAAAAGCTTATGAAAGAATGTCTTCTGAATTTCAAATCATATTAAATATTTCTTCAGAGGAAACGCAGAAAAAATTAAATAAAGCACTTAAAAGAAATTTAGAAAGTCAAACGCCGAAAATTGAAACTAAGCAAGCAGTTCCAACTGAAAGTACTGAAAGCGATGATGTTTCGGTGGTAGAGGAAGAACAAGAATAAAAAAAAACGCTTCTCACACAAAAGTTATGAGAAGCGTTTTTATATAAGAAAACTATCTTCTTCTTCTTTTTTTAGCTTTCTTTTTAGCTTTTTTCTTAGCTTTTTTTCTTCTTTTAGCCATCTTTAGCTCCCTTTTTTTGTTTTGCGAAACAATTGATTCGCTATTAACTTTATTTTTATTTTTTTTATCTACATATGTCAAATATATAATGAATTACAAATTTGTAATTTAATTTGTAAAAAATTATTTTTAATTAATTTTTTTATTTAGTTAAATAAATAAGATTTTATGCGATTAATAAACGGTTTTTAAATTAGAATTTAATATAAATTTTCAAATTTTTTTTTGTACATGTTAACAATTTTATATCTTTTAAGTTTCAATGTTGGCGTTAACATTCCATTTTCAATTGAAAATTTTTCATTAATAACAAAATATTTTTTAATTTTTTCTATTTTTGTTAAGTTTTTATTTATTTTCTCTAATTCTTTTTCAAAATCTTTATCAAATGTGTGTTTTTTTTCTTCTGTTGGTACAATTAATGCAACTAAAAATGGTTTATTATCTCCATAAACAATAGCTTGATCTACAAAATCTGAATTAGTAATTTCTGTCTCAACTTTTGATGGAGAAATATTGTCACCACCAGGAGTGATTAAAATATCTTTTTTTCTGTCCGTTATGATTAAATAATCGTTTTCAAATTTGCCAATATCTCCTGTGTGTAACCAGCCATCTACTAAAATTTTTTTGGTTTCAATCTCATTGTTCCAATAACCCAACATCACATTTTCACCTTTAACTAAAATTTCACCATCTTCGGCTATTTTTACTTGATTTTCATTAAATGGCGGACCTACAGTTTCTACTCTTATGTCATTTAAAGGATTACAACTTACCACTGGCGAGGTTTCGGTTAATCCATAACCTTGTAGAGTTGGTAAACCTATGGAATTTAAAAATAATCCTACATCTACATTTAAAGCACCTCCGCCAGAAACGAATGTTTTTAAAGATCCTCCAAATTGTTTCTTAATTTTTTTTCTAACTAAAACATCTAAAATTTTATTAAAAATATTGTCAATAAATCCAATTTTATTTTTTTTTATTTTTTTCAAACCTAAGTCTATTGTCTTTTTTATTAAAATTTTTTTGATACCTTTTGTTTTATTAAAATTTGAATTTATCTTTTGAAATAGATTTTGATAGAATCTAGGTACTGCTGTCATTATGTGTGGTTTACATTCGTTCATATTTTTAATCAGCTTATCTATACTTTCTGCATAAAAAATTTGAGCACCTAGTGAAATTTGTACAAATTGAACTGTATGCTCATATGAGTGCGAAAGAGGCAACCAGGTCAGAAAACGAGTTTTTTCTTGAATTAAAGTTGAGAGTAAATTTAAAGCTCCTGAGCAATTACTTAATATTCCTCCATGGCTTAACATTACACCTTTGGGATTTCCTTGGGTACCTGATGTATAAATTATACATGCTGGATCTTTCCTTAATAATTCACAAGTTGGTAAATTATTATAATCCAAATTAGATTTTTCTAAAATATCATCTAAGTATAAATAATCTTTGTTTTCAATTTCTGTGGATTTATCGAAACAGAAAATTTTTTTTATAAAATCCTTATGACTAATAATTTTTCTTATTTTTTGGTATTGTTCATTATTTGAAAATAAAATTACGCTAGGCCTACAATCATCGATAATATATTCATAATCTTTTTCTATATATGTTGTGTACGCTGGCACAGTTATACCATTTGATAACATTATGGATAAGTCAGATATAAACCACTCTGGCCTATTTTCTGAGATCAATAAGCACCTATCACCTTTTTTAATATATTTTGATATTTCTGAGGAAAGATTGATTATTGCATTTTTTGTTTGTTCCCAAGAATAAGTTTTTTCTAAATTTTTTAAACTTGTTAAGAGTATCTCATCTTTTTTTTGAGATTTATATTTTTCAAAAAATAGTTCAACTAAATTATTTGTGTTTTTTAATTCCATTTAACTTGGTGGGCGAAGAGAGAATCGAACTCTCACTTCTTGCGAAACACGATTTTGAGTCGTGCGCGTCTACCAGTTCCGCCATTCGCCCTTTAGTTTGCATAAGTTATTATATTAAAAATAAATAGTATAAGAACCTAAATTGTAATAAAACGAAAAAATGTACAAAAAACTCTATCTAAAATCTTTAGAACTAGCTGCACACAAAAGTTCTGAATTCTATTTAGCTTTAGTATCCTTTATAGAGAGTTCTTTTTTTCCTATACCTCCAGATGTGATGATTGTTCCTATGGTGATGGCAAGAAAAGATAGATTTATTAGAATTTTTTTAAATGCAACTATTTTTTCTGTATTGGGGGGAATATTTGGATATTTTATAGGATTTATCTTTTCAGACCTAGCAATGTCAGTTGTTGAATTTTATAATTATGAAGACAAAGTAAATAATCTAAAAGCAAGATTATCCGAGGGAAGTGGTTTATATATTTGGTTAATAACTCTTTTTCTTGCAGGTTTCACACCTCTTCCATTTAAAGTTTTTACAATAACAAGCGGTTTAATAAGTTTTAATATTTTTATTTTTATAATTATTTGTTTGATTTCAAGGGGTTTGAGGTTTTTTATAGTCTCTTATTTTACTTTTAGGTTTGGAGAACCTTTTGTTAACTTTGTAGAAAAAAAAGGTGCATTATGGTCCACAGTTGTTGGCTTACTTTTGATACCTTTATTTATACTAATTTATTTTATAATAAAATAAGATGAGTTTTAAATTAAAAGAAAATTTACAGCATTATATTTTATTTTTTAGCTTATTTGCGATCTTATTTGCTTATTATGTAGAATTTGTTTTAGGTCATAAACCATGCAACTTGTGTCTTTTAGAAAGAATTCCCTACATCTTAGCAATTTTAATAATTATTCTATCTTCAATTTTTAAAAATTTAAAAAAATTATCCTTTTTAATGCTTGGAATTATTTTCTTACTTGCTACTTTTTTATCAATTTACCATGTGGGTATTGAGCAGGGTATAATTAGTGAGTCAGCGTTATGCAAGGCTCAGTCAGGATTAAACATCTTAGATAAAGAACAATTATTACAAGAATTAGAAAAAAGTAATATTAGTTGTAAAAACGTTACTTTTACAATATTGGGTTTATCACTTGCTACAATAAATACATTTGTATCCTTACTTTTTTCACTTATAACAATGAGAAATTTTTATATTTATGAAAAAAAGTAATAAAAAAAAAATTGAAGAATTTATTAGAGTCGATCACGCAGGCGAAAGAGGGGCAATTAAAATCTATGAGGGCCAGCTTTTGGCGTTAAATACATTAGTAAAAGATGATGAGATGAAAAAAACTATAGAGGAAATGAGAGAGCATGAGAGAGAGCATGCAAATTATTTTGAAAATGAAATAAAAAAAAGAGGAATAAGGCCTACCAAATTTTTACCTTTGTGGGATTTGCTTGGGGTGGGGCTTGGTTTTGGATCAACTATACTTGGTAAGAAAGCTGCAATGTTGTGTACAGCATCAGTTGAAGAAGTCATAGACGAACATTATCAAAATCAAATTGATCAAATTGAAAACGATGAAAAAGAATTAAAAAAGAAAATTATTAAATTTAGAGAAGATGAATTACATCATAAAGATATTGCGTATGAACAAGGAGCTACAAAAGATGGACTTTACTCCTTATTTGATAAAATAATAAAAACTGGATCAAGAATAGCAATAAATATATCCGAAAAAATTTAATTAAGGCTCAAGTTCTACGTCCCAATATAAATAATCAATCCAGGTTTTATGTAAAAAGTTTGGTGGGAAATTTCTACCGTTCTTGTGAAGATCCTCAGTAGTTGGTTGATAAGGCTTTTGATTGAGTGTCATTCCAGATTTTTGTAAAAGTCTACCTCCTTTTTTAACATTACAACCCGAACAAGCAGTTACAACGTTATCCCAATCTGTTTTACCACCTTTAGATCGTGGCAATAAATGATCAAATGTTAAATCTTTTTTACTACCGCAGTACTGGCAACTAAACTTGTCTCTTAAAAAAACATTAAATCTAGTAAAATTTGGATTTGATAATGGTTTTATATAACTCTTTAATGCAATAACACTTGGTAATTTCATGCTAAATGATGGACTGTGAACAGTTCGATCATAATAATTAACTATTGAAACTCTATCTAAAAAAACTGATTTAACAGAATCTTGCCAACTCCATAAGGATAATGGATAATAACTCAGTGGTCTGTAGTCAGCGTTAAGGACCAAAGCTGGGCAGTTTTCAAGAGAAGTACTCTGATTTATTATTGTCATAGTAACAGATTAGCGTAAAAAAAAATAATAATCAACATTTTGAAATAAAATTAAAGTTTTATTTTATTTCCAAATTTTTTTTAATAAAATGTAAAGCTAAACTTGATGCCTCGATTGGAATATGATGTCCACAATTCTTAATAATTTTAGTATTGACGCTCACATTATTTCTTATCAAAAAATCTTTCGCTTCAAGAATATTTGACACAGGTACAACTTCATCTGCGTCACCATGGATAAGTAAAGTCTCAGGACCGTTTTTTTTTCTTCTTTCTAGATCGTCTTTATCAATTATTTTTCCAGAAAAACCAACCACACAATTAAATTTTTCTCTATTCGTCAGAGCAATATTAATTGCCATCATGCATCCTTGACTAAAACCACATAAAACAATCTTTGATGATAAAATATTATAATTTTTTTTTACTTGTTCTATAAATTTATTTAAAATAATCTCTGCTTTTACCGCTTCATCTGTAATATATTTTTCGTCATCTATACTCAAATCGAACCATTGATATCCAGAGGGATTAATAGAACATCTTTGATGACCATTGGGGCACAAAAATATTGTATTATTTAAAAATCTTTTCCAATTTAAAGTCAGCATGCTGATATCTGTTCCGTCTCCACCATAGCCATGAAGCAAAATTACAGCATTATCTATTTTTTCATTATTATCTGGCTCAATAATTTTTGTTTCTAGGCAAAATGTCATAAATTTAATTATTATGTTTGTTTATTAAAAAAATATATATATATCAAACGATGGTTTCAGAAATATTAGTAAAAGTTTTTGCTGTAGCACTTTTAATCGCTGTCGCGATTGTCTTAATACTTGGCATAGGTACATTGTTCAAAGGTGGCTCAACAAGTAAAAAATACTCTAATAAACTAATGCAACTAAGGGTTCTATTACAATTTATCGCGATTATTGTTTTGGTCGGACTAGCTTATTTTTTTAAAGACTAATTATATTTAGAAAGCCAATTTATAAATTTCTCATCACTAAAATCTATCGATCCAACAATTCTTGCAAACTCTTCACCTTCCTTATTTACTATTATAGTGGTTGGCAACCCCCTTAAAGAAAAAGTTTTTGCAAGTTTAATAGTGTTGTCAAAATATAATTCTAAATTTTTGATGTTTAGCTCAGAAAAAAAATCTACTGATTTTTCTATTTTTTCTTGACCCACGTTTATTGGTATCACTTTTAAATTATTAAGTATTTTTAAATTCTGAAGTTTATCTAATGATGGCATCTCTTCTCTGCATGGAGCACACCAAGTTGCCCAAAAATTTATTACAACTAATTTATTTTTGAAATCCTTTAGATTTATTATTTTATCATTTACATCCGTAAAAGTTACATTCTCAAGTTTCTTATTCTGCTTATGAATTAACAAATTTTTAATATCTGTTTCGTCTGCAAATGAAATAACTGTTGATATTAAATAAATAAGTACTAAAAAAAATTTATAGCTTAATAATTTCATTCTAAAATGTATAGTTACATATCATGAGTAAAAATAAAAACAATAAACCAGTTTGGAGCACCAGAATAAATCAAAAGGCTGCATCTACATTTCAAAAAGTAGGCTCATCTTTAAATGTAGATAAAAGACTTTTTAGAGAAGATATAACCGCATCTATTGCTCATGTTGAAATGTTGGAAAAGCAAAAAATTATTACAGTAGCTGTAAAAAATAAAATTATTTGGGGTTTAAAGAAAATTTTGAATGAAATAATAAAAAAAAAATTTTCTTTTGATGAAAGAAATGAAGATATTCATATGAGCATAGAAAAAAGGCTTTTCGAGATTTTAGGTGAGGATGCAGGTTTCATACATACCGCTAGATCTAGAAACGACCAAGTTCTTACTGATTTAAAAATATGGTTGAGAAAATCTACTTATGAAATTATCGATGATCTGAACAAAACAATGAAAATTTTTTTAAAATGTGCAGAAAAAAATATTCATACAATTATGCCTGGATTAACTCATTTAAAAAATGCTCAACCAATATCTTTTGGACATTATCTAGTCGCGTATATAGAAATGTTTTTAAGAGATAAAAAAAGATTTAAGAATAATCTAGAAAATCTATATGAAAATCCTTTAGGTGTTGCTGCATTCTCAGGTACATCATTTAATATAGATAGATTTTATACAACAAAAAAACTCAAATTTAATAAACCTACAGGAAACTCAATTGATACAGTATCTGATAGAGATTTTGTTTGTGACTTTCTTTATTCAGTTTCATTATGCTCGATTCACATATCAAGATTTTCAGAAGAATTTATCATTTGGAACTCTGATGCTTTTAATATGATTAGTTTAAATGATAAAATAGTTACCGGATCCTCTATAATGCCTCAAAAAAGAAATCCAGATCCACTTGAATATTTAAGAGGCAAATCTGGGAGTGTAATAGGAAACTTGCTATCTATGCAAACTATTTTAAAAGGTTTGCCTTTATCATATTTTAAAGATTTGCAGGATGACAAAAAACTAGTTTTTGACTCCTTTGATCATTTAAAGAATTGTCTTAAAATTTTGAGGGATGTTCTTATTAATTTTAGTCCGAATAAAAAAAGAATGTTAGAATTTTCGGAAGTTGGACATACAACAGCGACAGATCTTGCAGATTATATTGTAAGAGATCTTAAATATCCTTTCCGAAAAGCCTATTCAATTACAGCTAAGATAGTTAATCTTGCTGAAAAAAAAAAGAAAAGCATTAGTGAGATGTCATTAGATGAAATAAGAACTATTGATAAAAAAATAGGTACAGAAGTACTTAACGTAATAAAAGTTAATAATTCCGTAAAATCCAAAAGTTCTTATGGAGGAACTTCTTTTGACAATGTAAAGAAAATGATAAAGAAGTATAAAAAACAAATAAATGACTAAAAAAATTATATTAATATTATTTTGCTCAGTTTTAATATTTTCTTGCGGGAAAAAAGGAGATCCAGAGTATAAAGAGACTAAAAGAATTGAAACTCAATCAATAACTTAATGAGATATAATAAACATCGCCTTTTTATTGAAAAAGTGAATGCTCAATCAATTGCTAAGAAGATTGATACGCCTTTTTATTGTTATTCTTTTAATAAATTAAAAACCAATATTAATAATTTTAAAAAAAATTTTAATAAAATTGATCCATTGATATGTTTTTCTGTAAAATCAAATAATAATTTGTATATTTTAAGAATAATTAAAAAATTTGGTCTTGGGGCAGATGTTGTCTCAAAAGGAGAATTATTAAGAGCTCTTAAAGCTGGAATAAGTCCAAATAAAATAGTTTTTTCTGGTGTTGGCAAAACTAAAGAAGAGATCAACTTTGCCATTGATAAAAAAATATTACTCATCAATGCTGAATCAGAGGATGAAATAAATGTAATAAATAAAATTGCTATAAAGAAAAAAAAAAAGGTAAATGTAGGCTTAAGATTAAACCCAAATATTGACGCTAAAACTTTAAAAAAAATTTCCACAGGAAGAAATGAGGACAAATTTGGAGTTCCAGAAAAGATATTTCTTAAAATTATTAAAAAGTTTAATAGCTCTTCTACAATAAATATAAGGTGCTTAAGTGTACATATTGGAAGTCAAATTTTAGATCATAAACCATATCTTAGAATGATAAGAGTTATTGAAAATATACTTAAAAAATCGAAAAATAAATTTGACTATATTGATTTAGGTGGAGGAATGGGAATTGATTATGGTTTGAACTCTAAAAAACTTAACTATAAAAAATATAGTTCCTCAATAGAGAGCCTTTTAAAAAAATACAAAGTAAAATTTATTTTTGAACCAGGTAGATCTATCATTGGAGATACTGCATATCTTATAACAAAAGTTATTTATGTTAAGTCTTCAACGAAAAAGAATTTTATAATTCTCGACTCTGCAATGAATGACTTTATGAGGCCAGCTCTTTATGGTTCATTGCACAGAATAATACCAACTGTTAAAAATAATAAAATTTTAAAAAAAGTACATGATTTTGTGGGGCCTATATGTGAAACAACTGATCGTTTTCTTACTTTAAAAAAATATCAACAATTAAAAGAAAATGATACTTTGGCAATATGTGATGTTGGAGCATATGGTATTGTATTAGCATCAAATTATAATTTAAGACCAAAGCCAGCTGAAGTATTAATAAACAATTCAAGTCTAAAAATAATTTCAAAAAGAGAAAATATAAACAAAATAATCTAAATTTTAATTAATGATTAGAAATATACTTTTCTTAATTTTTTTTTATATTGGTATTATTTCAATTTGTATTTTTTATTTGCCAACATTTTTACTTCCTCACAAAATTACTCTTACAGGTGGGAAACTGATGGGTTACTGGTCAAAATTTTGTTTGAATTTATTTTTATCTACAAATGTTGTGATTAAGGGAAGAGAAAATATCATTAATAACGAAAAATTTTTTATTGTTTGTTCTCATCAATCAATGTTTGAAACTTTTTTCTTGCAAACAATATTTAATTCACCTGTTTTTATTTTAAAAAAAGAATTAATGAATATTCCAATTTTTGGTTGGTATCTGAAAAAAATTAAATCAATTTCAATTGATAGAAATAAAATTACTAAAGAAAATTTAGATTTTTATGAAAAGATAAAGCTTTCTTACCAAAAATCTAATCGTCCTATTATAATTTTTCCACAAGCAACTAGAGTAAATCCTGATGATAGGAGTGATTTTAAAAAAGGTGCATCAAGAATCTATAAAGAATTAAAAATAAAATGCCAACCAGTAGCAATTAATTCTGGTTCAGTTTGGCCAAAAAATGGTCCACTTAAAGCAAATAAAAAATTGACTGTATCAATTCTTGAACCAATCAATCCAAATTTAGATGAAAAAAACTTTCTCGAATTAGTTCAAAAAAGAATATACGAGGAATTAGATAATTTAAATTAACCCTTCATTGGCATTACAACATAGATACTGTCAAAATCAGAGGGGTCTTTGATTAAAGCTGGAGATCCGGAGTCGTTTAAAAATATTTCTATTTTTTCACCATCGAGCTGGGAAGCAATATCAATTAAATATCTTGAATTAAAACTTATATCTAGCTCATGATCAAATTTTGCACTCAACGTTTCTTTTCCATCTCCACTACTTGCGTTATTAACTGATAAATTTAATTTATCTTTCTCAAGACTGAATTTTACTCCATCCTTTTTATCAAGAGAAACTGATGCAACTCTATCAACTGAACTTAAAAATAATTGCAAATCTATATCTAATTTTTTCTTATTATTTTTTGGGATGACTTGAATATAGTTTGGGAATTTTCCATCAATAAGCTTCGATATCAAGAGACTATTTTCTAGCTGAATTTTTATCTTTGATTTTTGACAACTAACTTTGATATCTCCGTCATAATTCTCTAACAATGCACAAAGTTGGAAAATTGTTTTTTTTGGCATAATTATAGGCTCAAAGGTAATTTTATCTTTTAGTAATAATTTTGAAATAGACATCCTATGACTATCTGTGGCTGCGGCTGTCAAATAGTGTTTATCATCTACCTGGGTTTGATGAAAATAAATCCCACTTAAATAATGCCTTGTCTCATCCGTTGAAATTGAGAACTTACACTTGCTCAACAATTTAAGGAATTGTTTGGACTTTAGTACAAACTCATTTTCGGTGAAATTTTCTTCCATCAGTGGAAATTCATCTGCGCTCATACAATTTAGGTTGAAAACAGATTTTTCGGATTCTAGTTGAATTTTATTTTCAGTTGTGAGGTTGAAATTGATTTTTTTTCCAGAGGAAAATTTTCTAATAATATCGTACAAAGTTGATGAAGTCGTAGTAGTCTTGCCTTCCTCAATTACCTCAACATCGTTAATTTCATTAATAAATATTAAATCTAAATCTGTGGCAGTTATTTTAAGTTTTGAATTATATGCCTCTAATAAAATGTTAGATAATATTGGAAGTGTGCTTCGTTTTTCTATTACTCCTTGGCAGAAACCCAATGATTGTTGTAGGTCTTTCTGGTTAACGCTAAACTTCATTTGAATTATTATATAATATTTGATTTTTCAAAGTATCAATATTAGCACACAGCTCAGTGTCATTTTTTTTTAGATTTTCAATTGTTTTTATTGAGTGAATGACAGTTGTATGATCTCTATTAGAAAACTCTCTGCCAATTTCGGGTAGAGATTTTGAGGTAAGTATTTTTGTTAAATAAATAGCTGTTTGTCGTGGTCTTACAAGATATCTTGATCTTCTAGAGGATAACATTTCATTTTTTGATATTTTAAAAAATTTACAAACTAATGATTGGATCATATCCACTGATACTTTATTTTCAGGTAAATTTAATAGATCCTTAAGAACGATTTTAGTTTCAGATAGATTAGGAGTTTTGTTATAAATTCTGGAAAAAGAAACTACGCGATTTAAAGCTCCAACTAACTCCCTAATACTATTTTTAATCTCTGAACTAATAAATTTTTGTATCTCTTCAGAAATATTTATCTGGTCGGAGTAATATTTTCTTAATTCTTCTGACTTGACCTTAACAATCTTGTATCTCAATTCAAAATCAGGCTGCTGAATATCTATTACTAAACCTCCAGAAAATCTGGATTTAATCCGTTCTTGAATTTTATAAAGTTTATTAGGAGGTCTATCACCAGAAATAATAATTTGAGAACCTTTTTCCAATAAAGCGTTAAAAGTGTGAAAAAACTCCTCCTGTAAAGTTTCTTTTCCATTCATAAATTGAATATCATCAATTAAAAAAACATCCGCATTACGAAAATATTCTTTAAATTTAACCATATCATTTGATTTTATAGATTTTACAAATTGATACATAAATCTCTCTGCAGAAATAAACATGACTTTTTGAGTATCCTTAAGAGATAATCCAATAGAGTTAAGTAAATGCGTTTTGCCCATTCCGACCCCACCATAAATGTATAACGGATTATAATGAGATGTTTTTTCTGAAACTTTTTTTGAGGCTTCAAAAGCAATTTTATTACTTGAACCTATTATAAAGTTATCAAAATTTTTATTTGGATCTATTCTATTATACTGAAAAAAGAAGTCTTTTATAAAAGATACATTATTATTTGATGAAACTACTTTTTTCTCATTTTTATTTTCATAATTTTTTTCATCAGTATTATTATCAACCACTGAGATTTCTATTCTCCCAATTTCTCTTTTATGCGACTTTACTATTTGTAATATTTGATCAAGATATCTTGATGTGATCCAATCTCTTAAAAATCGAGTTGAGACGTTTAATAAAATATAATTACTGAACTCTCCTGAGAAGTTTATTTTTCTTAACCAACTGTCAAATATATCTTTCCCGAATTTGTTTTTCATTTCGAGCTGGATCTTTTCCCAGTCAATTTTTTGAATTTCGTTTTTATTTAAAGTATTTTTATTTTCCATGAAACGTTAAGTGAAATTCACTAAAAACCTTTTGAAAAAATTTATCAAGAAATATTTTAAATTTTATAAAAAAAAATAAAATCTCCGAGTGTATTTTCAATTTTAAAATTAAATTAAAAATAGAATAAATTTATTTAAACTCTTAGGCGAAGTTAATTTTTTAATATATTTTTTTTTATTTATGAAAGTTTAAAAAAAAATTACAAGATCTAGTTAATTTTAAAAAATGATATCTTTTATTTAGTGCAAATCTTAAGTTGCAGCGAAATAACAATCGCGAGTTGATTAAAGAGAATTAATTTTTTTAGTTAGTCTTGACAGGTTCCTTGAGGCATTTCCTTTTTTAATTACCCCTGTCTTAGCAATTTTCATCAATTCTGAGTTTAGTTTAGGCAAATAAGATAGAGCATCTTTTTT
>CACPID010000008.1 GCA_902633965.1 uncultured Pelagibacteraceae bacterium
CACGAAAAAGAGATAAAAAACTTAATAACTTATAAACAAGCTCTTTATAACGCTGAAAGTTCTACAGAGAATAATTTATTAAAAATTTTAAATCCAATATTAAATTCAGATAGCATTTGGAAATCTCACTCATTATATTTAATGGCTGAATATTTTTATTCAAAAAATGAAAAAGAGAAGTCAAAAGAATTTTTAAATAGAATAATAGAATTAGACGATGCAAATCCAAATATTAAAATTGAGGCTCAAAAAAGAATTAGGCGAGACTTTAGTGATTAGAATATTTAAAATTATTATATTATTATTTGTTGCTGGATGTTCACTGAATTCTGGTTCCTCTCTATGGACCAAACACAAAAAAATTGAATATGACAAATCTTTAGTATCTAGAGAAATTAATTCAGAAAAAGAAATTCTAAATAAAGAAATTAATCCAAATATTAAAATTAAAATTAATTATGAAAAAAATAAAATTAATAACAGCAATATTAAAACAAATAATAATGGATTTACTAAATATGATGGTCAATTAAAAAAAATTTCAAAATATAGATACTCTAAAATCCAATATTTCAATCAGTATGATCCAGAAATAAGTTTATATGAGAATAACTTAATTTTTTTTGACAACAAAGGTACAATTCTAAATTTTCAGGAAAATTCAAAATTATTATGGAAAAAAAATTATTATTCAAAAATTGAGAGAAAAAAAAATCCAATTCTTTTTTTTTCAAATAAAAAAAATATACTTATAGTTGCCGATACGCTGGCAAGATATTATTCAATCGATTTAAAAAGTGGAGATATAATTTGGTCAAAAAATAATGACGCCCCTTTTAATTCACAAATTAAAATATTAGATAATAAATTTTTTGTAGTAGATGATAATAATATTCTCAATTGTTTTTCTTTAAAAAGTGGAGAGAAATTATGGAGTTACAAAACAGAGAAAACCTTAATTAAATCACAAAAAAAAATATCTATAATTATTAAAGATAACAAAGTATTTTTTGCTAATTCCTTGGGAGATATAACAGCCATAGACTCAACTTCAGGTAAACTTTTGTGGCAAACACCAACTCAAAGTAAATCTGTTTATGAAGATGCTATGTTTCTAAAAATATCAGATTTGGTTTTAGCAAACAATTCAATCATATTTTCAAATAATATGAATGAGTTTTTTTCTTTAGATGAGACTACTGGAATTATTAATTGGAAACAATTGGTTAATTCTAGTTTAAGACCAACAAGAGTAAATGATTTTATTTTTACTGTTAGCGAGGAAGGTTTTTTAATTATAATTGATTTTAAGACTGGAAGTATTATCAGAAGTACAGATTTATTTAAAAATTTAAAAAAAAAAGTGAGAAAAAAAACTAAACCTACAGGATTTATTGTTGGTAAAAAAAATTTATATTTAACTACATCTACTGGTAGATTATTTATCGCTGGAATAGATAATGGACAAACAATATCGATACTTAAATTGGATAGTGGGAAAATTTCAAGACCAGTTGTATTAAAAGAAAGTTTATTTATTGCAAAAAACGACTCCATAATTAAACTAAATTAGATGCTATTAAAAATTTTAGAAAAGTTAGGAAGAAAAAAAATTGTATTAGACAGAGGCCCTTCTCATCCGAAATTTAATGAGGCTAAACCTTGGATGAATAGATACTATGTTTTATTTAGAAATAGACCTAGATGGTTTCCATTTAATATTTTAATACATGAAATGCTCGACGACGATCACGGAGATGGAGTTCACAACCATTTATTTCCTTTTATAACAATAATTTTGAGAGACGGATACTGGGAAACGCTTAAAACTGGAAAATATTGGAGATCACCAGGCTACATAGGATTTAGATCTGCAAACACTTTTCATAGAGTTGATTTAAAGCCTGGAACCAGACCACTTACTATATTTATATCAGGTCCATTTGGTCTCAGAAAGGGACCAAGATCAGAGTACGGAATTGATTTTAAAGTTAAAAATAAGTGATACAAAAATTTCATAATCTCATACTCCAAACAGATGGTCAGAAACTTTATGATTTTACAAATAAAACACTTGAATGGATAAAAAAAAATAATTTCAAAAATGGAATAATTAATTTAAGTATCCAACACACAAGTGCTTCATTAATAATTCAAGAAAACGCTGATCCAGACGTTCAATTAGATTTGTTAAATTTTTTTGATAAAATTGCACCAATGAAAAATAATCTCTATATTCATAATGCTGAGGGAAAAGATGATATGCCAGCACATATTAAATCAGCAATCACAAACAATCAAATTTCTTTAAGCATTAAAGATCAAAAACTTTTACTAGGAACTTGGCAAGGAATATACTTGTTTGAGCATAGATTAAATCCACAATCGAGAACTATAATTCATCATTTTATAGGAGATTAATTTTTCTTTTTAAGTGATTGGAAAGCCTCTAAGGCTTCTTTTCTTGCTACCTCATGGATGACAATAGGCTTTGGATAATCTTTTCCGATAACAGTATTTATTGCTTCTTGATATTTTTTTTCCATTTCCCATGGTTTATGAATAAATTTTTGTGGAACTTTTTTTAATTCGGGTACCCATTTTTTCACATATTCCCCTTCTTTATCAAATTTTTCTCCCTGCAAAATTGGATTAAAAATTCTAAAATATGGAGCTGCATCTGCACCACATCCCGCTACCCACTGCCATTGAGCTACATTATTTGCCTCGTTAAAATCAAATAAACAGTTTCTAAAATATTTTTCTCCTTCTTGCCAATTTATCCTTAAATGTTTTACTAAAAAAGATCCAACAACCATTCTAATTCTATTATGCATCCATCCAGTCTCATATAATTCTCTCATTCCTGCATCAACAATTGGATATCCAGTCATTCCTTTTTTCCAAAGACTTAATTTTTTTTTATCATTTATCCATGGAAATTTATCAAATTCTTTTCTAAGATTTCCTTTAAGCATTTGTGGAAAATAATTAATTAAACTATGTGAAAATTCTCTCCAACCAAGTTCATTAATATATTTTCTTACACTAATATTTTTAGATTTAAGTTTTGCACATTGATCGTAGATAGTTTTTACCCCAATTTGTCCATTTCTTATAAATGGTGATAATTTAGATGTTCCTTTAATTGATGGAAAATCACGTTTAGTACCATAATCATAAATGTCATTTTTAATAAATTTTTCTAAATATTTTTTAGCGGTTGTCTCAGAAGGTTGCCAATAGGTATCAAATTTTTTATACCAATCTTTATTTGGTAAAATATTTTTACAAGAAATATTTTTTTTAAAAAGCTTTTTTATCTTTTTTAATTTTTTTACTTTATGATCTTTGTAAGGTACTTTTTCTAAGAAAATTCTTTCAGAATTCTTCCAAAATGGGCTGTATACTTTAAAAGGAGTTCCATCTCCTTTTTTTACTTCTTGAAATTCATTTAAAACATTTCCTCTAAAATTTTTATAAGCAATATTATTTTTTTGAAAAAACTGAATAATTTCATTATCTTTTTTGATTTCTAAAGGTTCATAAACTTTATTCCAATAAACACTTATATTATCGCTTTTTTTTATTTTTTTTAAAACAGAAAGCTGATTTCCCTCTACAATTTCAAGACATATATTATATTTTTCTAAGTCTACCTTAAACTCCTCAAGTGATCTTGAAAGCCACCATTTTTGCGCTTCTCGTTTATCATCGAATATGGATTTATCGTAAATATACAATGCTGATACTGTATTATGATTACTTGATGCATAGGAAAGGGCGGGGTTATCCTCAATTCTAAAATCGTCCCTTAACCAAAAAACTGCATTTTGTGTCATTAAATCCCTAATTCTTTTTTTCCATCATCTAATAATTTTTTGTAAAGAATTTCATCTGCATCACCCTCACAACCAATGACTAGTACGTTAGAGTTTTCATCGAGTGAAATTTTATTTTTTAAATCTTGATTTTCACAAACTGAAATTAAACTTATTATTCCCGGAGTTGCGCACTCTCCACCTATTATGTTCTTTTCACAAAAATAATTATTTTTTAACATTGCAATAGTTTTCGCTACATTTTTATCTGAAATACTCGTACAGAGATTTACTGAGTTTTTTAATATTTTCCATGGGACTAATGATACCTCTCCACATGACATTCCTCCCATAATACTCTCTTTTTTAATATTAACTTTCTGTAAAGAACCTTTATCAACACTTTGAAGTACACAATCAGCATTTTCAGGTTCAACTATAATTATCTTAGGTATTCTTTTGAAATATTGAGCTACTCCTAAAATTGCACCAGAGGCCATACCTCCTACACCCGCTTGAAGAAAAATATGAGTAATGTATTGGTTCGTTTGATTTGATATTTCTTTAATCATAACTGAATATCCACCCATAGTTAATTTAGGTACATTTTCATAATTTTCCCAAGCTACATCTTGAACAATCTCCCATCCATTTTTATTTGATTGATTTATGCATTCCTCCAATGATTTTTCATAATTACCTTTAACTCTAATTATTTCAGCACCTAACTTTCTCATTTCTTCAGCACGAGCATCACTTACATATTCACTGATAAATATTTTACATTTCAATCCAAGTCTCTGTGCACCCCATGCAACCGAACGTCCATGATTTCCAGCAGTCGCCGTAGAAACAATAATATTTTTTTTCCCCTCTTTAACTCTTTCGACTGCGTAAGCTCCACCTAACGCTTTGAATGATTTTAAATGAAATCTTTTTGACTCGTCTTTATAAAAAATGTTCTTTAATTTTAAATTATCTGATAGTTTTTTTAGTTCTATTAAAGGTGTTGTATTATAATCTTTCCAGCCTGAGATTTTTTTATATGCATCAATAATATTCTTCTCACCACAAACATTTATTATATTTTGTCTATTAAAACTAAAATTTTTATTAAAAATATATCTTGATAGTTTCCAACCAAAATTCTTCGAGTTGCCCATAATAATTTAGCAATCCAGAGTATTTTGTTTTTCCCAATTTGTTATAGGACTATTTTTGTCAAAAATTTCTTCTTTGGCAAAATTTGATAATTCTTCTTTTTTAAGTTTTATATAACTTTCGATTACATTATCACCAAAAGCTTCTCTTAAAACTTTATTATTATCTAACATATCTAGTGAGTCTTCCAGGTCATTTGGTAATTTCGATAAGTTTGGATAATTTTTATAATCTGTATACATGTTACAGCTTAAGGGTTCACCTGGATCTAATTTTAAATTCATTCCATATAATCCTGATGCAATGACACCAGCCTGCAACAAGTATGGGTTAGCAGAACCATCCATAAGTCTTAATTCAAATCTCCCTGGATCCGGTATTCTAATCATGTGAGTTCTGTTATTGCCTGAATAAGAAATACTTGATGGTGACCAAGAAGCACCTGATTTTGTTGGTGGTGCATTTATTCTTCTATAACTATTTACTGTAGGGTTAAAAAAAGAGGATAAAGATTCTGTATTTTTCATAACTCCAGCTAAAAAATTGTATGCGATTTTGCTGAGACCAAATCTATCACCATTATCTAAAAACTTATTGACTTTTCCATTCCATAAAGAAATATGCGCATGACATCCATTTCCAGTTAAATTTTCAAAAGGCTTAGGCATAAATGTAGCTCTCAAACCATGTTTTTCAGCAAGGGATTTAACCATAAACTTAAAAAAAACGTGTCTATCAGCAGTAATTAAACAGTCTGAATAATCCCAATTCATCTCAAACTGTCCATTAGCATCCTCATGATCATTTTGATAAGGGTTCCAGCCTAACTCAATCATACAATCACAAATTTCTTTTATTAATTCGTATCGTCTCATTAATGCAGATTGATCGTAACAAGGTTTAGATTGTATATCTCTTGGATCTGCAATGGATGAACCATCAGGAGATATAAGAAAATATTCGCATTCTACACCCGACTTCATCTCTAGACTTTTTTTAGAAAGCTGCTTTATTTGATTTTTCAACATTACTCTTGGTGAAGCATTAACTGGTTTACCATTCATCCATAAATCTGATGCCAGCCATCCCACCTCTTTATTCCATGGTAGTTGTATTAAACTATCTGGATCTGGTATAGCAAACATGTCAGCATCTGCAGGTGTCATATCCAACCATGTCGCAAATCCAGCAAATCCAGCCCCATTCTTTTGCATTTCACTAATTGCTCTTGTAGGAACTAATTTAGATCTGAGTACTCCAAATAAATCAACAAAACTTATTAAAAAATATTTAATTTTTTTTATTTTTGCAATCTGAGATAAATTTTTTGCCATAGATTATGCTATCACAGATTCAAGAAAAAATAGATAAAAAGAAATCTTTGTAATAAATCAGGTTACCTACAATTATAATTATAATAGCAATTATAGCGCCATACTTTGCCTTTGGCCATGCAAGTCGCGCCATTTTACTTGGGGTCTTGTTTATATATTCTTGATTATCTTTGTCTTCCATTTTAAAAAAAGGGCGCATAGGTAATATGCGCCCTTCAATTTTAATTACCCATCGGTAACGTTGCTTTTCCAATCGTTTGGACCACGTCTTTGCCTAGCAAGTTTTTGAAGTTTTTCACTTTCTTGCTTAGCAGTAATAACATGCCAACCGATCCAAATGATAAATCCAAGGATTACTAAAATCCCCTCAGATCCAACACCTGGGTATACCGCACCTTGGACTTCAGAGGCGCTTAAATGATCTATCCAGTTTGTTACTGTTGCCATAAATTATCCTCCTTACCTGGTTGCAGAGGCCACGGATTTTTCATCATCCTTTGCTGCCTCCATTATTTCATAGTCTAGTCCAGCGATTTCAGCTTCTCTTGGAATTCTTAATTTACCCATTCCATGAAGTATCTTCGCTATTATAAAACCTGGGATCATTCCTAGAACGAAAAACATTATTATCGCTCCAATGAACATTCCGAAAGGATTTATTGATGCGTAAGTAGCACCGTCCCACATAGCTCCTACACTATATCCTGATGAAGGATAACCATTTAGAACAAATCCACAGATCACTAGTCCTACAAAACCAGCATAACCATGAACTGCCACTGCACCAACAGCATCATCTATTTTGAACTTACGTTCAACCCAGTAATGCAATTTATATGCAATAACAACACCGATCATACCAATTATCATTGATTGTATTGGGTGGTACAAATCATTACCTGCAGAAGCACAAATGATTCCCGCTAGTCCAGAAGAGTATGTCCAGAATGGATCTCCTTTAGAGATTACATATCCAGCCAATAGTCCTCCTGAAAGTGACATCAAGAAGTTAAAAGTAATACCACTTAATGTAGTAGGGGTTACATAAATGTTCGTCGCGGTAAAGTATGTTACACCTTCCATTCCATATTCAGGTCCTAAGTTAAATATAGGTATGTTACATGCAGCGTAGAAACCCCAGAAACCTGTGTAAATAAGAAACAGTCCTATTACAACTAGCCAAGGATTTCTTGGACCGATATTTCTTGGTTCTCCACTTGATGTAAATTTACCTATTCTTGGTCCTAAAACGACTAAAATACCAAGCGCAAATCCACCCGCAATAGCGTGAATTACTCCTGATGCATAAGCATCATGATATCCTAAAAGTTTTAGCATCCAACCGTCAAAGTGCCATCCCCATGCAGCATCTATAGTCCAGAATACTGATCCAATAGCAATTGCCAAAATACCGAAAGCGAAAGTTGTTATTCTTTCAATTACTGCACCTGAAACAATTGAAGCAGCTGTCCATGAGAAAAGTAGAAACGCTGCCCAGAAAACACCACTTATATGGTCACCTAAGTTGATAGCCATAAGTTGGCTTGTAGCAACATAGTATTTCGCACTAAAAGCAGAGTCATCAGTTATTAAAGCATCGCTTCCATTCATTATTGATGGTGCAAGTCCGGGTCCTGTTGGAAATGCCCAATAAATCCACCAACCAAATAAAAACCACGTAACTGTTACCAGCGGTATAAGTATTGTGTTTTTCATTAATGTATGTTGATGATGTTTGTATCGGGAAGCTCCAACTTCATACATACAGAATCCCACGTGAATTAAAAACATGAGTACTACCGTTATCCAGTAGTAAAATTCTGTAAATATGGTCGTCAATGCACCTAGTTCGTCAGTCATATCAAACCTCCATTTGTTTAAACAAATTAAGATTATTTTAAATTATGAGATATTTTGTACAATGTTTAAAAACCTATATTGAGCGCATAAAATTTAATTTAAAACAACCCAGGGTAGATAGATTTTTTATAGATTCTTAAAATTTTCTGTAAGCTTTTTTTAGATCAACAAGTGGATGATTTGGAGACATCTGAAATTTTACTAATAGTTCTCTTGCGATCATATCTCTATCTTGTTGGTTATTTGGCAATTTAATTTTTTTTGGAATTGTAACCCAGCCATTTGCATTTCTGTCAAAAACTGCAGGTCTATCTTCTTCGTAACCCATGTGAACATCTTCCAGCCAATTTAAATCATCCCACCCCATAGCTTCAATATATTTTTTTAGGAACGGAGTAAGTCTTGTGTAATCAGGTAAAAGGTTTACATCATATCTGTAACCAATAGTCTGCCCAATCATTTTTTCTCGGGCAGTTTCTTTTTTCTTACCTAACTGACCTTTGATTTCTTTAGACTTTACTTTTTTGTTTTTCTTTTTTTTTGCCATCTTAAAATTTATATTTTATGAAAATCATCAACACCAACTGTATGATTTGTTCCTGATAAAGGAACTTTTGCTAGCGCAGATGCTTCCATAGTAAGTGCAGCCATATCCTCAGGTTCCAATGAGTGTATATTTGTTTTACCACACGCTCTTGCTAGAAGTTGTGCCTCTAACGTCATAGTATGTAGATAATTATAAACTCTTAATGCAGCTTCATCTGGATTTAATCTTTTTCTTAATTTTGGATCTTGTGTTGCTACACCTACAGGACAACGACCTGTATGACAGTGATAACAATGACCAGCTGGCACACCCATTTCTTTTTCAAAATTTGACTCTGGAATCTCTTTATTACAGTTAAGAGCAATCATTGCACCAGTTCCAATAGCAATAGCGTCTGCCCCAAGTGCTAGCGCTTTTGCCATGTCAGCACCATCTCTTACACCTCCAGCATAAATTAAAGTAACTTTTCCAGTTTTACCCACATCATCTATCGCTCGTCTTGCTTCTCTGATAGCAGCAATTCCTGGGATACCAGTATTTGCAGCAGCTATGTGTGGTCCTGCTCCAGTTGATCCCTCCATACCATCAAGGTAAATAGAATCTGGATCACATTTAGCAGCCATACGTACATCATCATAAACTTTTGCTGCTCCAAGTTTTAACTGTATTGGTACTTTATTTTTCGTTAATTCTCTTAACTCCTGAACCTTTAAAGCAAGATCATCTGGACCTAACCAATCTGGATGTCTAGCAGGTGATCTTTGATCAATTCCAGCTGGAAGAGATCTCATTTCAGCAACTTGATCAGTTACTTTTTGACCCATTAAGTGACCACCCATTCCAACTTTTTGGCCTTGTCCAATAAAAACTTCAATACCATCTGCTAATTGTGCGTGATGCGGATTAAAACCATATCTTGACTGAATACATTGATAGTACCATTTTTCAGAATATCTTCTTTCATCAGGTATCATTCCACCCTCACCAGAACATGTTGCGCTCCCTGCCATCGTAGCACCTCTTGCTAACGCAGTTTTCGCTTCATAAGATAGCGCACCGAAACTCATACCAGTTATGTAAACAGGTATATCTAATTCAATAGGATTTTCACATCTTGGTCCAATTATGGTTTTTGTTTCACACTTTTCTCTATAACCTTCTATTACAAATCTTGTTAATGTCCCTGGTAAGAAAACTAGATCATCGAACGTTGGAATTTTTTTCATCAACGCCATTCCTCGCATTCTATATCTGCCTAATTGCGCTTTGATATGAATGTCGTCAATTACCTCTGGCGTAAAAATTGCGTTATAACCTAAAAGGCTTTTATTTCTTTTTGAAAATTCACTCTTACCATTTCCATTAGAGTGACCGTTTGATTTACCATTTTTCTTTTTTGCCATTATATAGCTCCTTTTTTCTCTGTTGGTTCAAGCGCATCATAATTCCAAAGTTTTTTACCAGCTACAACTTTTGTCATTTTAGAAACGTCGAAATTATCGCCAATTTCAGCTACTTTAAGTTTTCTTTTTAGCCAATCTATATCACTTTTTGTCATAGGGGACTCCACCGCATCACTACCAAATGAGCCAATTTTTCCACCTACATAAATAGTTCCGTCGTACATCGAGTCTCCTAAATTAATTCCTACATCTCCTAAAATAACGATTCTTCCTCTTTGCATCATAAAACCAGTGAATGCACCAGCATCTCCTCCAATGATAATTGTTCCACCTTTTTGGTCAATACCTGTTCTTGCTCCAACACTGCCTTTGCATATTAAGTCTCCACCCCTTATAGCTGCTCCAAAACAAGACCCAGCATTTTTTTCAATAACTACTTTTCCAGCCATCATATTTTCCGCACAAGACCAACCAACTCTTCCATTTACTCTTACCATTGGACCATCGATTGAACCTACGCCAAAATATCCTAAGCTTCCTTCAAAAATTAAATTAAGTTTGTTTAATATACCAACACCCAAACTATGTTTACCTTGAGGATTTTTGATTACAATTGTACCGTAACCCTGGCTCATCAATTCATCAATTTTTCTATTAGCTTGCTTGCAATCTAAATCTTTTACATCAAGATCTGTTCTTTTATTAAAGTCAACGTCATATGTTCCCCAATAATAAAAATTTTCTGCCTCATCAGGATTAAAGAACTTCTGTTGAGTTTTACCAGTTAAAACCTCTGTATGCATACCCATTGACTGGGCTTTTGTTTTTTTTTCTGTAGTCTTTAAATTTGCCATACTTTCACTTCTCCATCAAAAGGATCATAAGTATCTATTTCTTGTGGCAAAATAGATCTAATAGCTATTTCCTCTGAACCCATCGCAACTAAATCATCGGACTCGTATAGAACCAATGGTTTTGCCGCCATAGTATCTTTTGCCATACCTAAAGAGTCTTTTGTTGCTACGAAATATGTGAACACTCCATCTAAACCACTTAAAGAGTCTTTCATACCTTCCTCTAATGTAGCACCATTTCTCATTTTTTCTGCCAAGTACACTGCGATCAATTCTGAGTCACATTCTGACATAAATCTCATTCCTTTATTTTCTAGAACTCTTCTATTATTCCAATAATTAGTTAATTGACCATTATGAACAACAGATACATCGCTAAAAGGATAACCCCAAAAAGGGTGGGCAGATTTAATATCAACACCAGACTCTGTTGCCATCCTTGCATGTCCAATAGCGTGAGTACCTTTTACATCTGCGAGACCATATCTTTTTGATACAGCTTCAGCATCACCAAGATCTTTTATTAATTCAAGCGATTTACCAATTGATAAAATTTCAACACTTTCAATACTTTCAATTTTTTTTGAAAATTCCATCAGATCATCATTAAATTGCATTTCATATCTAAATGAATAAGGTGTAAGTCTATCCTCTTTAATTACCTTCGCTCCTAATTCAGATAACATTTGATCAACCATTTTTTTTCTTTTATCGTAAACACTTGAGTCTTCATTTATAGAAGTACTTCCCTCACCAACATTTTCTCCAACTTTAAATCTCATAATGAAGTTTTGACCGTCATTTTCTGCATACAATGCATACCCTGTTGAGTCTGGCCCTCTGTGCTTAAGAGCCTGCAACATAAGCTGTAATTCAGATCCTACGTTAGAAGATTTTCCTCTGTGAATTAGTCCAGCTATTCCGCACATATAATATACTCCAAGTTTACTATGGTAGACAATCTAGATAAGTGTCTAGATCCCATTGAGTTGTTGCTCCTAGAAATCTTTCCCACTCGTCATTTTTATACCAATGAAACACCTTATACATTTCACCTGGTAACGCAGATTTTATAACTTCATCCTCTGACAATCTTGCTAAAGCTTCACCAAGACTTAATGGTAGTTTCTTAACATCCTTACCTGCTTTTTGAGCCTCATAAATATTTCTAGACTCTGGAGCTGCAGGTTTCATTTTTTTTGTAATTCCTTCATCACATGCTTTTAACAAAGCAGAACCTAATAAATAAGGATTGTGCATTGAGTCTACAGATCTGTATTCAAATCTTCCAGGTGCAGAAACTCTCAATCCACAAGTTCTGTTTTGATATCCCCAGTCAGCATAAACAGGCGCCCAAAAACCTTGGTCCCAAAGTCTTCTATATGAGTTAACAGTTGAAGAACCTAAAGCGGTTAGTGCTGGCAGGTGTTCCATAATTCCAGCTATGGATTGCAATCCGATTTTTCCAGGCAGTTGCATATCTTTTGTGTCTGGCATAAAGGTATTTGTTCCACCTGAAACATAACTAAAAACTTCCTCAACTCCTGGAAGTTTTTTATGTCCTAATTTGTTCACAGAAATTTTTCCACCTTTCCATAAAGACATGTTTGTATGGCATCCACTAGCTGACACCCCCATGAATGGTTTGGTCATAAAACAAGCTATTAGACCATGTTCTCTAGCTACTTGTGCACATATTTGTCTATACGTTGATAATCTGTCTGCATTTCTTAAAACATTATCAAAAGTCCAGTTTAATTCTAATTGGCCTGGGGCATCCTCATGGTCACCTTGAATCATGTCTAACCCCATGGCTTTTGAATATTCAATGACTTTCATAAACACGGGCCTTAAAGATTCAAACTGATCTATGTGATAACAAAATGGTTTTGAAAAACCTTTACCAGTTGGAGTACCATCATCGTTTTTTGTTAGCCACATCATTTCTGGTTCTGTTCCAACTCTTAATTCCAAACCATGTTTCTTTTGGAATTCATCCATGAAAATTCTTAAATTACCTCTACAATCAGAAGTTAAATGTCCACCAGGATTTTCTCTTTCTTCTCTATTTCTAAAACAAGTACAAAAAACTCTTCCAACTCTTTTATCCCATGGAAGTTGAACGAAGGTTTCAGGATCAGGTATACCAACAAGCTCCATAGCCTCAGGTCCATAGCCGATATAATTGTTATGTCTATCTAGAAAAAGGTTTGCTGTTGCGCCGTATACTAATTGGAAACCTTTTTCTGCTGTTCTTTCCCAGTGATCTGCTGGAATTCCTTTTCCAACAACTCTACCAGTAACAGAAATGAATTGAAAATATATATAAGTAATTCCTAACTCGTTAATTTTTTCTCTAACTTTTTTAACCAACTTATCTCTACCTGGTTGATTAACATGTTTTTCTAGATCAGTCATTTTACCCCTCAAAGTTTTAAGATCAAAAAGGTAACTGAAAAAAAAACGTCTGTCTACTTAGATAACTTAGCTCCAAGGAAACGGACTGTTCGAAGTAGGGTGAAGCTCTCCCTTCGCGTATCGGTTGAATCTAAACGGTTTTAACAATGTACTCTCTTGACCTAAAATTTCTTGCGCAACAAGGTGACCAACACCCAACATTTTATATCCATGATTAGCATCAGCAATCATGTAAACGTTTTCTAAAAATCTATCAAAGATAGGAAATGAGTCTGGAGTTAAACATCCAAGTCCACCAGATGGTCCCTTTCTATATAAATTTGACTTACCTTCAAATCTTTTTTGGCAATGAGCTAGTGCTGAGGACCACATATCTGCAAACTCATCAGTTGTTTGATACTCTGGCGAGTCCAATCCATAAGGATCAACATTAACTTTATCAAAATGTTTTTGAACAATGTAAGGTGAAGTTCCACCTTGAACACCTAAACCTTCAATGTCAGGTTTATAATATATTCCCCATAATTTATCTGTAATTAGTTTTTTATCTTTATCTGAGTAAAGAGGTGCATCTGTATCGACATGAATTACTGGAGGCTGTTTACCCTCATTTGTTCTAAGATAATCCGCATCAACTCCAAGAACACCTTCTTGTAAAAACCAATAAGTCCACATATCAACTTGGTGCATTTTACCATCCTTACCTTTTATGTCGGTTGTTTTTGGTAATTCCAACATATTCCAGAAGTCTCTTACCCAAGGTCCTGCACCAACAACTACTTGGTCACAATCTATTGTTCCTTGATCTGTAATAACTCCTGTAACAGCATTACTATTGCTCCCTTTTTTGAAACCTGTAACTTTTACGCCTTTATGAACATTAACTCCATTGGCGTTAGCTTTTTTTTCTAATGCTTTAATTGAGTCTTTGTTAAAAGCATATCCACCCTTTTTCTCATGAAGAACAGATGTAATTCCTTTTGCCTGCCAGTCGTCAAAAATTCCTTTCATATATTTATCACAATCTTTTTCCCCTTCGATAAATTCTGAATCATATCCAATTGCTTTTTGTTGATTGTAAATACTAGCTACGTCCTCATGCATTACTTCTGGTGAAATCTGCATATATCCAACTGCGTTATATTTAAATGCTTTTGGATCGCTCTCCCAAACCTCAACAGAGTGAGCCATTAATTCTCTCATTGCTGGTTGAAAATAATTATTTCTTACAACACCACATGCTATTCCACTTGCACCTGCAGCAGTGTCTTTTTTTTCTAATACGACAATGTCATTAGGATTTTTATATGTCTCTGATAATTTCCATGCAGTGCTTAAACCGTGGATACCACCACCGATTACAACTACTTTTGCTTTTGTTGGTAAAGCCATAACTAAACTTTATTTTTTGTGCGACAGAAGTATATAATATTTTTTATATATAAAAAATATAAGTAAATTGAATTCAACCATCAGTTTAGCTGTATTTTCAAAAACTTAAATTTTTCAAAGTTGCTAAATAATCATTAAATTCATTAATAAATGCTTGGCTCGGTTTAATGAATTTTTTTCTTTGATCTTTCAAATTTTTTTCCAAATAAAAAAAACCTTTCTCACAAGCTTCATTAATTATCAATGCTGATTTTGGTCTAGAAGTTTTAAAAAGTTTAGTTTTTAATTCTTCAACTGACAAATTTTGCTTTAATTTATAAGCAGTCATTACTAAAAGCATCATATGGTAATGAGAAGGAGATTTTCTGAAAAAATAATTACTAGACTTGTGAGATAATTTCATTTGATCCTCCCAAAACTCTAACAAGTCTTTTGTAGCTCTGTTCATTAAGATCTTACTTTGAGTTTCTTAGGATCATAAAATGGAAACGAAATTACTTTAGCTGGTATTCTTTTTTGGTGACCATCAATTTTACCTATTTCAACTTCTGTGCCTTCCTCAGCATATTTTGCATCAATTCTGCACAAAGCTATATTTTTATTTAAAGTTTTTGATAACATTGCACTAGTAACCACACCAACTTGTCCTCTACCAATATGCACTGAGTTACCATTTGCTGCAGGTTCATGTCCAACTAACTCTAGTCCTACTAATTTTTTTTGTGGATTATTTTTTCTTTTTATTAACTCTTCTTTTCCAATAAAATCATCTTCTTTCGTTTTTAAAGGAACTGTAAAACCTATCCCAGCCTCAAAAGGATCTGTCTTATCGTCAAATTCATAACCATAAAAAATTAGTCCAGCTTCAATTCTTACCATGTCCAAAGCTTCTAAACCTAATGGAGAAATATTAAATTCTTTTCCAGCTTCCCAAACTTTATCCCATACAATAGAAGCATCTTTAGGATGACACCAGATTTCAAATCCTAATTCTCCTGTATATCCTGTTCGTGAGACAACTATTGGAGTTCCTGTCACACTATCTATTCTTGCGATAGTCAGTCTAAACCATTGCAGATCATCTATGGAAGGCTGAGTATCAGGAGTCCAAACAAATTTTTTTAAAATTTTTCTGCTATTAGGACCTTGAACAGCAATATTATGGATTTGATCGGTTGACGATTTAACCCATACCTTAAAATTTTTCTTTTTAGCTTGTTCTCTCAGCCATTGACCGCCGTATTCTTGACCACCAATCCATCTAAAGTTATCTTGACCAAATTTAAGCAGAGTTCCATCGTCAATCATACAACCATTTTCATAGCACATAGCAGAATAAACAACTTGTCCTGCGGAAAGTTTTTTAACATTTCTTGTAAGTGTATATTGCATTAAATTTTCTGCATCTGGTCCAAGTATTTCAAATTTTCTTAAAGGTGAAAGATCTGTTACAATGGCACTTTCTCTACAAGATGTATATTCTTTTACTGCGCCGTAATTTGTGTAATTATTTGCTAACCAATATCCGTTATAATTAATAAAATTTTTTGTTAGCTTTGAAGTCTTTTCGTGAAAGCCTGTTTCCTTTGTAATTTTTGGTTCTGAATCTGTGCTCACTCTAAAAGCTACCCCTTTCGAGATCTTTTTATCTTTTGCATATGTTCTAACAAATATATCAGTTGGATTCCATCCATTTGCTGCATCTACATCACATGGACATGCAGAAGATGCACACGTAAGATCTTTCAATGCTCTAAAAAGCACATAATCACCAGGTCTTGACCAAGGTTCATCAAAAGTTGCAACGTTATTAGCATCGATTGCAGTATTAAAAAATAAATTTATCGCTATCCAACCTTTTCTTGGTTTCACTTCATATTTTTTTAATGAATTATTAAAATTTGTTGAACAATTAATGTGACCGAAATAGCCCATGTCCTCATAATATTTTGATGTACAAGCGTAATTGAAGGTGTCATGCCTCCCAACTGTATCTCTTACAACCTCAATTACAGGTTCATGCTCAGCATCAAAAAACTTTGAAAATAAACCAGGCATGGGATATGCAGCACCCATAAAAGTCCTTGTTGCTGTGGGGTCTATTATGCTCTCGACTCCTTTATCTAGTTTCCTTTTATCGAATGCTAAAAAATCTGAACATTGTCTTCCGCCTGGATCAATTATTTGAATGTACTCTCCAGCTTTAACTTCATAAGTTTCAGACGACATTCGATTAACAAATATTTCTGATATTGGATCATAAAGAGGTTCTGGCAGAACATATTGTTCATCCTTTATATCAAATTTTGCCCTATGTATAAAAATTGTAAGACTTGTTGGCGGATTTTGATTATGAACACTCATTAATTCGCCAGGAGAGCCGATCATTACAATACATTTATCTTTTGATTGAAGAGTAACTATCTCTCCCATTGGACAATCTTTATTAAAAAGTCTTGAAGCTTTTGATCTTTCTAAATCTAAATTTTTTTTTTTAAAAATATTTGAAATTTTTTGATCCTGACTTATTGATTTTTTTAAAAAATCTCCATCAGAATTTGCTTTAAGATTTAAGATTGTTAAATCGTGTTTCCCTTTAGAGTTAAAAGCGATAACTTCGCAAAATTGTTTTCCTTCATCGTTTACTATTTCAATTTTATCATCTGAATTAATTTCAAAAACATGGATGCCACCACCTTGAATAACATATCTTTCAACTCCAGGTGGCAAAACCCTTAGACCAGGATTTTTTATAAGATTGCTTGAAAGCGACATAATATAAAGTGTTATCTCAGTTTTATTTGAAATAATATATTAACCTAAACGAGTTGACTATACATTTAATTAGTCACATAATCAGAGTACTTAATATTAAGAAAGGGGTATAAATGAGAAGAATAATATCATTATTATCTGCAGTTATAATTTCAGTAGTAAGTTTTACTGGAATATCAAACGCAGCAGATAGCAAAAAGCCCATCGTAATCCCAACTCATAACTGGTCAAGCCAAATTGTAATGGCTTACGTTATTGGTGGAATTATGGAAAGTATGGGAAATAATGTTAAATATGTTAACGCTGACTCTCAAGCAGTTTACGAGTCAATTAGAATTGGTGACGTAACTTTATCTCACGAAGTATGGGAATCTGCTTTTGGTAAATCATTCACAACTGCTTTGGACAAAGGCGGATTGCTTGACTGGGGTGACCATGAAGCAAGAACACTTGAAGACATGGGATATCCAAACTGGGTTGCTGAAAAAGGATTATGCCCAGGTCTACCAGACTGGACTGCTTTAAAAAATCCTGACTGTGCTAAAAACTTTACAACACCTGACTCTCCGGATGGAAAAGGAAGAATGTTGGAAGGTCCACAAACTTGGCATGGTGATTTAATTCCACAAAGGGTTGACGCTTTAGGTTTAGGAGATCTTTGGTGGGTTAAATTTGCTGGAAGTGCTGATGCACTTTGGGCAGAGTTAGCAGCAGCTGAAAAAGAAGGAAGAGGAACAATCATCTTCAACTGGACACCTAACTTTACAGATGGTGCTGGTTTTACATTTATCGACTTTCCTCCATACACAGCAGGTTGCAGACCTGAAGATGGTGGAGATGGAAAATGTGGTTCGCCTGATGGTTATTTGAAAAAAGCAGTTAACGCTGATTTTCCAAAAACTCATCCAAAAGCAGCAGCAATGTTTAAAAAACTTTCTTTCACAACAAGTCAAATTGGTGCAATGGCAGCTTTAGTTGACGTTGACAAAATGACTCACGAAGATGCTGCAAAAGCATGGTTAAAAAAGAACGAGAAAGTTTGGAAAGCTTTTACTAAATAAGGTTAAGAGCTATTAAATCTTTAAATCTCTCCCAACAATGTTGGGGGAGATTTTTTTTTAAAAAAAACATGAACAAATACTTTTTAAGCACATTAATTAGTTTATTATTTTTTAGTCAAACTTTAGCAAAAGATGTGAGTATAAATGAAAATATTGATCTTAAGTATATTTGTGATTTAGAAAAAAAAATAATTAAAAATTCAGAATATAATTATCAAACTTTTTTAGCAAAAGATTTGAATGAAAAAGGATTGGATAAATTTGAAATTCAATCGAAACAACCAAATACACTTTTAATTAGTGGGTTATCGCTATTTCTCTCAGATACGGAAAAATTAAATGTAAAGGTTGTTAATAAAGACGTTGTTTTATTTAAATCAATTGATCAAGAAAAAAATTATTCAGAGTCAGGTATTATTACTAGAAAAACAGGAGAATTAATTCATGAAATTACAAGAAATATAAAAAGTGAAAATGCAGAAAAATATATTTCAATATATTCATGCAATAAACTTGACCAAAAAGTCTGATTTTTTTTTAGTAAATTTTGTGTAAAATATTGTTATGAAAAAATATCTCCTAAGCATAATCTTAAGTTTACTTATTTCATCAGTTGCATTAGCACGAAGCACTGGTTGCAAAGAAGGAAATTGTGAAAATGGCTTTGGCAAATGGGTTTATACAGATAAAACTACTTACGAGGGAGAATGGGTAGGGACCAAAAAAAATGGTCAAGGAGTTGAAACTTGGCCTAACGGATACATCTATAAAGGCGAGTTTAAAAATAGTGAATGGAGCGGAGTAGGTACTCTAACTTTTCCTGATGGCTCGACTTATGAAGGTGAATGGGCAAAAGGATTTATGAACGGAATAGGAACTTTTACCTCATCAGATGGAACACAGAAATCAGGCACGTGGAAAAATGGAAAGCTACTAGATTAATGTCAAAAGAAAATTATTTAAATAGAATTAAGAATTTACCAGAAACTGTAAAACAATTTGGAGGTTTAGTAATAATAGTCCTTGTTATATTTTTCTCTTTTTCAATTTTAAATATTATGTTTGGTGGTGGTGATGAACTGGTGAGAAAAATGAAATTGGAGGAAGAAAGAATTGCTGAAGAAAAAAAATTAAGTCAATTAATATCTAAATTACCTTCTGGAATATTAGTAACTTTTGACGGCACTGATCATTATAAATTAACAGATGAAGTATATGAACAGGTTTGTAAAGCAACGAAACTCATTCCTCAAAGAGCAATTATGGGTGCAAATTTTTTAAATTTTAGAGCGCATGAAATTTACACAATTAATGGTAATAAAATTGATGAAACTTTTGTTAAATGGGATGAAGAAAAAAATAAATGTTATGCGGGTTTCACAGTAAGTGGAGACAATGTTGGAGTTAATGAGTCTGTAAGCGTGAGCGGTGAGGCATTAAGTTTTTTAAGCACAGGAATTGATACCAGGGTTTATTATATTAAAAATTTTTAAGGAGGAAAAATACTAATATTATGGATTTAATTTTATCTTAATTTCATATAACTTAATAAAGATTTATGTCTGGACCAGTAATCAAATGCGAAAATGTTTATAAAATTTTTGGAGCTAATGCTGAAAAAATGCTCAAAGATTCAAATGGCAATGTTGATGCAAAAACCTTTCAAGAAAACGGATGTATTGTAGGAGTTAATAATGCTTCATTTGAAGTTGCAAAAGGAGAGATGTTGGTTGTGATGGGTTTGTCTGGCTCGGGAAAATCAACTTTATTACGATGTATTTCTCGATTAACTGATGCAACAGGTGGAAAAATTTTTATAGAAGGCCAAGATTTATTACAACTAAATAACAAAGACCTCATTGATCTTAGAAGAAATAAAATGGGAATGGTTTTTCAAAGTTTTGCTTTGCTTCCACACAAAACCGTAGTTGAAAATATAGCTTTTCCACTTCAAATTAAAGGTGTCAAAACTGAGGATAGTATAGGTAAAGCAATGGACATGGTTAAGTTAGTTGGCCTCGATGGAAGAGAAAATTATTTTCCAAGAGAGCTATCGGGAGGACAACAACAAAGAGTAGGAATAGCGAGATCATTAGCAGTTGAACCAGATATATGGTTTTTAGATGAGCCTTTTTCTGCTTTAGATCCATTAATTAGAAAAGAAATGCAAGATGAGTTTTTAAGACTTCAGGAAAAATTACAAAAAACAATTATGTTTATCACTCATGATTTTGATGAGGCTTTAAAACTTGCTGATCGTATTGCAATTATGAAGGATGGTATAATTGAACAGCTCGACACACCTGCCAATATTGTTTTAAATCCAGCTACTGAATATGTAAGGAAGTTTACTGAGGAAGTACCTAGAGAGAAAGTTTTATTAATTGAAGATATAATGGATAAAACTAAAGATAATCTTGGTGATTTAAAAGTTTCAAAAGATGAAATTATAGAGAATGTAGCTGAAAAAATTCTTACTCAAGAAAAATCAGTAGCTGTGATAGATAATGATAACAACATTATTGGTTCTATAAACCCAGCTAAAATAATCAACACAGTTTTTGGAGGGAGAAAAAATAATATTTAATTATGGAATTTTTTAAGAAATATCCAAAAACATTTCAATGGTTATTTTTATTAGTTGTATTTTTTTCATTATGTTTTGCAATTGAAGTTCCCGAAACATATAAATTTATTCGAGGTCAAGCAGAATTTGTAAAAGATCCTAATCAGAGTAGCTATGTATTTTTAGGAAAAGAAGTAAGATACTATGCTTTTGATGTTTTTTGGAGATTACCGCCATTGCTTGGATGGTTGCCTATTTGGATAAATGACTCATTATTTTTCTTAATGAATGAGTGGATGCCAATTGAAGTTTGGAATGAAGATACTCAAGAATATAAAAGTCGTCCTCTGGTCTTACAGATAAGTAGAAATATAACTGCGTTTATGACTTTTCTAATACAGTTAATAAGAGAGGTCTTATTAGGAGGTCTTGAAACTATAGTAGCTTTTACTAGTTGGGATTGGATAGATAAGAATCCTTGGGCTGAACTACCTGGGTTGCCATGGACAATTGTTGCAGCTGGTGCGGCACTACTTTCTTATAAACTTAGCGGTAAAGGATTAGCTTTGTTTGCAGGTTTAACAATGGTTTACATTTCTATATTTGGTCAATGGAAACCGTCTATGCAAACTCTTTCATTCATACTAGTTGCAGCTCCATTATCATTTATTTTTGGTTTGGGTTTAGGAATAGCAGCATTTAAAAGTAAACGTGTTGAAAAAGCTTTATATCCAATATTATTAGTAATGCAGACAATGCCACAATACGCAGTATTGGTTCCAGCGCTAGTTCTTTTTGGAGTTGGTGATCATGCTGCAGTAATTATAACTATGGTTGTTGCTGTACCACCAATGATATTATTAACTATATTAGGCTTACGAGCTGTTCCACCAGAAGTTATTGAAGCAGGCAGAATGAGTGGATGTAACAATTTTCAACTTATGTTTAAAGTATTAATTCCAACTGCTAGAAGAGACATCTTAATTGGAGTTAACCAAGTTATAATGGTTTGTTTTTCAATGGCAGTTATTTCAGCTTTTATTGGTGCTAAAGGTTTAGGATTTAATTTATTATTAGCATTAAATCAGTTGAACATTGGATTAGCACTTGAAGCAGGCTTGTGCATTAGTCTGATTGCAATATTATTAGACAAGATGTCTTTAGCTTGGGCAAATAAGCAAGAGGATTATTTTGGTAACCTAACATTTTTTGAAAGAAATAAAAATTTACTATTTTTTGCAGCTACAGTAGTGATTGGATTAATACTAGCTTACATTGGAACCTTTTTATTTAAAGACACATTCAATTACTTATTTGAAATTCCACACAATAAAGGAATATCAACTGCCGATTTTTGGAATAAAGGTGTTGATTGGATTTTTGAAACTTTCTTTGTGTATATTAAAGCATTTAATACTTGGTTAATTAAAGAAGTGCTTCAACCAATGAGAGCGTTGTATTTAAGGATGCCTGCAATTGCTACAATTGTTTTGGTTGTTGGAGCAGGGTATTTAATTGGTGGAATTCGTTCTGCTTTAGTTGTTTGTGGATTAACATTATTTATTGCGCTTAGCCCTTGGTGGGACAGAGCTTTGGTAACTACATATATGGCAACTTTTGGAGTGATAGTATCTTGCACAATAGGATTTACAGTTGGAACTTTATGTTTTCAAAACAAACATTCAGCTAATTTTATGCTAGGTGTTTGCGATATATTTCAAACATTTCCCTCTTTTGTGTATTTAATTCCTGTAATGATGTTGTTTGGTATAACTGACACGTCAGTATTAATTGCAGTTATAGTTTATGCAACGATACCAGCAACAAGATACACTATTGAAGGACTTAGAAGTGTTCCAGCAGGTTTACATGATGCTGCAACTATGTCAGGCGTGAATAAATTTCAAAGACTAACAAAAATAGAATTTCCTTTAGCATTTCCCCATATGATGCTTGGAATAAACCAAACAATAGTATTTGCATTATTTATGGTTATTATTGGAGCATTCATTGGTACAGAGGATCTAGGTCAATATATTCTAAAAGCATTATCAGATAAAAAGGGTGCAGGCATTGGATTAACACTTGGTATATGTGTAGCTTTTATTGCTTTGATATTTGATAACTTAATCAGAGCTTATGTTCAAAAAAGAAAAAAACACTTAGGAATAGATTAATATTTTACTTATCCAAAAAAGTTTTTGATGAGTCATCCATTGCAGTTGCCCACGGAGTGTGGTGAATCGGAGCAACAGATCCTGTAACAGGAGATGAAAAAGATTTATTTCTGTAAGTAGATATATCCTCAACTTTATGATGTTCCCACTCTTTAAAATGCTTTCTTATTAATTCAAAATCAATTTTTGGATAGTTAGACATTTTATAAAGTTCTTTGGTATATTCTGTTTGAAAGTCAATCATTTGATCAGGATTCTCTAATTTTTCTTCCATCGTTACCCATTTGTTAATATCTTTTTCAATTTCATTATCACTAGGGATTTTAATTTTATTCAAAATTACATCTCTTGCGTACCATGCTTGGCAATCGAACATGTTAAATGTATGAAACTGATCCTGCATTCCTAAATACATAAGCTTATGATTATCTTGCCATACAACACCCTTGTATAATTTTGGTGGATAAAGCCTATTTCTAGTTTTAAGTTGTAAACTCTCATCTAAGAAAGGAAAATGATGCAAATAACCAGTACATAAAATCACAACATCTGTCTCTTGTTCAGTACCATCCTTAAAAAATGCTTTCTTACCTTCAAGTCTATCTAGATAATGGACCTCTTTCATTCCTTTTGGCCATTTAAATCCCATAGGATTATGTCTGTATCCTATAGTTACACTCTTAGCTCCATACTTATTACATTGAAGCGCAATATCCTCTGCTGAATAGCTGCTCCCAAGAACAACTATATTTTTACCTCTAAACTCTTCCGCGTCTCTAAAATCATGAGAGTGCATAATTCTTCCAGGAAAAGAACTCATCCCTTTATACTCAGGAATAAAAGGTACAGAAAAATGCCCTGTAGAAACCACCACATAATCAAAGTTATCTTTTAAAATCTTATTGTTAACTTTGTCTTGATAGCTTAGCTCAAATTTATCGTTTTTATAAATTGTATTAATAACTCTTGTATTAAATTTAATTTTTTTTCTTAGATTACCTTTACTTACTCTTGCAACAATATAATCATATAAAACTTCTCTTGGAGGAAAAGAGGGTATTGGTTTACCAAAATGTTCATCAAATGAATAATCTGCAAATTCCAAACATTCTTTTGGACCATTAGACCAAAGATACCTATACATACTGTTGTGAACAGGATCTCCAAATTGATCTGATCCAGTTCTCCAACTATAATTCCATAAACCACCCCAGTCTTCTTGTTTTTCAAAACAAATAATTTCTGGTATTTTTTCTCCATTCTTCTCAGCCGACTCAAAAGCCCTCAGCATTGACAGACCACAAGGTCCAGCTCCAATTATTGCAACTTTAGTCATTAGATAACCTCTTAAAAATATAAACTTATTTTACTAACAAAATCCTTAAATTTAAAATAAAATAGTTAATTATTACGTGAATAATTCATTATCAATTTTTCTCGTATGTGTTGTATTTGTCATAAAATTTTATAAGTTTTTAATGTTTAAATTGTTATGAAAAAAATTTTAATAATCGGTGGAGGCGCAATGGGTTCAGCCTTTTCAATCCCGTGTCTAGACAATAATAACAATGTGACAATCACAGAACCACATAGTAAATTATTTATTAAAAAACTTTCTTCAAAAAATAAATTTCACCCAAGTTTAAAAATAAATCTTCCAAAAAAACTAAAATATAGGCAATTCTCAGAAAATTTACTTAAAGAAAATTTTGACTTAATTGTAATTGCTTTAAGTCTTTCAGGAATAGATTTTATTGGACAGGAATTAAAAAAATTAAAAATAAAAACTCCAATTTTAGTTCTTACCAAAGGTCTTAAATATGAAAAAAAAAATAAAAGAGCTCTTACAATCTCTGAGCAACTCAATAGAAATTCTGGAAAAATGAATATTTCGGTTTTGAAAGGGCCATGTCTTGCAAAGGAGCTTGCTAGAAAAAATCAAACAAGTGTAATTATCGCAAATAAAAATATCAAAGTAGCTAAATGGATTGGAAAACAAATATCAACTAAATATTATTTAATTGAATATTCGAAAGATATAATTGGAATTGAGGTATGTTCAGCAATTAAAAATATATATTCTATGATAATTGGATCTGGACAAAGCTTAAATACATCTTCCAGTTTATTCCATCGGTCATTACTTGAGATGAAATATCTTACAAAATATTTTGGAGGAAAAGAAAGTACAACTCTAGGTCTTGCTGGTGTAGGTGATCTTTATGTAAGTGCTGCAGGAGGTAGAAATAGTAAAATGGGAAGTTATCTAGGTAAGGGTTATACTTTTAAGACCGCAAAGAAAAAATTTATGCCAAATGATACTGTAGAAGGTGAACAATTAGTCAGAGAAATTGCACCATTTGTATTAAAAAAAATAAATAAAAAGAAAATTCCTTTAATGATCAATTTTATTAATGCAATATTAAAAAATAAAAAAATTAATATAAATTGATACAATTAAAATATGAAATCTAATTGGAATTATCCAACAATAATCTGGGTTGGAAAAAATAGAATTAACAATTTATCAATTGCATGCGAAAATTTAAATATAAAAAAACCTCTGTTTGTTACAGATAAGGATCTTATTGAGCTTCAAGTTATTAAAAATATTTTACAAGAGTTAAAAAAAAATATTAAACAAGTCAGTATCTTTTGTGACTTTACAGGAAACCCCGTTGGTGAAAATGTAGATCAAGGTGTCAAAGAATTCAAAAATAATAATTGTGATGGAGTAATCGCAATAGGTGGTGGGAGTGCACTAGATGTAGGAAAGGCAATTGCCTTCATGTCATGCCAAACAAGACCAATCTGGGATTTTGAGGATATTGGAGACTATTGGAAAAGAGCAAATGATAAAAATATTGCTCCAATAATAGGAGTTCCTACAACTGCAGGAACTGGATCGGAGACAGGAAGAGCATCAGCGATTATAAATAAAAAAACAGGAGTAAAAAAAATAATCTTTCATCCGAAATTTTTACCTGCAATTGTAATATTAGATCCACTTTTAACCTTGGAGCTGCCTCCAAGATTAACAGCAGCAACTGGAATGGATGCATTAGCACATAACCTAGAAGCCATTTGTGCACCTGGATTTCATCCAATGGCTGATGGCATTGCGCTTGAGGGAATTAGATTAATAAAAGACTCATTAGTAACCGCTTTTGAAGATGGTACAAATCTAGAGGCAAGACAAAATTTATTAGTGGCATCTTCAATGGGATCAACAGCATTCCAAAAAGGGCTAGGTGCGATACATTCTTTAAGCCATCCAATTAATGCAAGATATAATTTACACCATGGATTATCTAATGCAATTTTTATGCCATACGTTCTCACATTTAATAAAAAACATATTGAAAAAAAAATATCTTCTCTAAGTAGCTTTATAGGATTGAAAGATAATTTTGAAAGTTTTTTAAATTGGATATTAGATTTAAGAAATAAGCTAAATATTCCACACACCTTATCAGACGTAATACAAATAAAAGATGAAGAAATTGAAGAGTTATCACAAATGGCCCTAGAGGATCCATCAACAGCAACAAATCCATCTATATTATCAAAAGAAGATTTCAAAAAATTATATGAACATAGTCTTGAAGGTAAATTATTTTAATGAAAAATCTAAAAATATTAATTGTAGAAGGAAACTTACAAAGTGAAAATATAAATTTTAAAAAAGCAGGAATACAAACTCATACCGAAAGTTTAAAAGATAGTATTGCCAACTACCATAAAGAAGTAAGCTATGAAGTCTTAAATCCATCATCAGCGGAAAACTTTAATGATATTATTAACAAATTAGAAACTTATGACGGAATTGTATGGGGTGGCAGTAGTTTAAATATTTATAATGATACGCCTGAAATAAGAAAACAAATTTTTTTTATGAAAGAATGTTTTCATAAAGTTAGAAATATTTTAGCTATTTGCTGGGGTATGCAAGTCGCAGTAACTGCAGCTGGAGGCGTTGTTAAAAAATCTAAAAAAGGGGCACACATTGGAATAGCAAAAAATATCAATATTAATTCTTATGGATTAAAACACCCAATTTACAAAAATAAAGATCCTATTTTTAATACTCCTGCCTTTAACTTTGATGAGGTTGTAACTCTACCAAATGGAGCAAAATTACTTGCATCAAATCCAATAAACAAGGTTCAAGGATTAGAATTTCAAATAGGAATTAGTAATATCTGGGGGATACAATATCACCCAGAGATAACTTATGAAAAAATGATAAATTTAATAAACTTTAGACGAGACAGATTAATTAATTTCAGAAAAGTTTTTAAAAATGAAAATGATATTGACTCCCATATTAAAAATATCAAAATGGAAAAGAAAAAAACTAGTGAACGATCAAGAATGCAAGAGCTTGAAAACTGGCTTCATCATATAAATGAAAATTAACACTAAAGAAGATATTATAAATTATTTTCAAAGCGGTTACAAAAAAAGCTTATTGATAGGTGTTGAAAATGAAAAATTTTTGCTTGAAAAAGATACAAGCGTACGAGCAAATTATGAACAAATTAAAAATATCTTAAACTACTTAAAGAAATTTGGATGGGAAGAAATTCTTGAAGACAAAAATATTATCGGATTAAATAAGGACGGCCAATCAATAACTCTTGAACCTGGAAATCAAATCGAATTAGCTGGAGCATTATGTAATAATATACACGAGGTTTGTTCTGAATCTTACAATTTTCAAAAACAATTGGATGAGGCTTGTGAAAAATTTAATTTGAAAACTTTATCAATTGGTTATGATCCAACAACGGATATTGCTGACGTCCCCAATAATCCAAAAAAAAGATATAAAGTTATGACAAGAGAAATGCCGAAAAATGGAGAATTAAGTTTAGAAATGATGTATCAGACTTGCGGAACACAAATTAATTTGGATTATACTTCGGAGCAAGACTTTATAAAAAAATTTAAAGTAATTTCTTATTTAACACCATTAACAATAGCTTTATTTTCTAATTCAGCAATTAAAAAATCAAAACCCACAGGCTTCTTATCATATAGGTCAAAGGTTTGGCAAAATACCTCAAGAGGAGGTTTACCAAAAGTTTTTTTAGAAAAAATGGATTTTGAAAAGTATGCTGATTTTAGTTTAGATTTTAAATTGTTATTTTTACAAGAAAATAATGAATATATTTCGCCAAATGGAAAATCTTTCAGAGATTTAATGGAGGAAGGGAAAGCAAATTATGAAAATCTCCAGCTTCATTTATCGACAATTTTTACCGAAGTAAGATTAAAAAAATACATTGAGTTAAGATCGATTGATGCTTGTGAATGGGATTGTCATTGTGCTGGTCCGGCATTTTTTATAGGATTATTATATGGAAATTTGAACGAGACTTTTGAGATTATTAAAAATTGGAATAAAGAAGATATATTGAATGCTTACACTGCATCTTATAAAGATGGATTAAAAACAATTATTAACAATAAAGATTTATTATTTTGGTCAAAAGAATTGTTAGATATATCTAAAAGAGGTCTCGAAAATAGATCATTTGTTACCACAAAAAATAATGACGAAAGAATATATTTAAAAAATATAGAAAATATCTTGTCAAAAAATCTTACAAAAGCTGAGCAAGTGCTTGCAGATCTACGGAAATGAAAAAAATAATAGCCATTCAATCAAATAAATTAAATGAGATAAATATAGAGACTGACACTACTTTTTTGCTAGCTTTAGAGGCTCAAAAAAAAGGATATCAAATTATTTGGTATGAAACAAAAGATCTTAATCTCATTAATTCCAAAATATATATTAATGGAATTAAGGTTAGGTTTTTTGATAGAAAAAAAGATTTCTATAAAATCTTAAGTTTTGATAAATTTAATTTAGATGAAGCGAAATTTGTACTTATAAGACAAAACCCTCCCTTTAATATGGACTACATAAATTCAACTCATTTTTTAAATAATCTTAAATCCACACGAATTATAAACGACCCAACAGCTGTTAGAAATGTTTCTGAAAAATTCTTTTCCACCCGATTTTTAAAATATATGCCGGAAACAATAATTACTAAAAATATTAAACAAATTATTTCTTTTAAAAAAAAACATAAAAAAATAGTTATAAAACCCATTCATGGTTATGCGGGTAAAAATATCTTATTTTTTGAAAATAAAGTTAAAGTTGATTATTTAAAAAAATATATCAAAAAATTTGATCATGTCATGGTTCAAAGATATTTAGAAAAAGTAAAGGACGGAGACAAAAGAGTTTTTATCATTAATGGCAAAGTAAAAGGAGCGATAAGAAGATTACCTAAGAAAGGCTCAATTTTATCAAATATCTCACAAGGGGGTGTTGCTATTAAAACTAAATTAAATTTAAGAGAGCTTAAGATATCAAAATTGGTTGCCAAAAGTTTAAAAAAGGAAAATATTTTTTTTGCAGGTATAGACTTAGTAGGTGGTTACTTAATCGGAGACATAAACGTAACATCTCCAACTGGTTTGCCCCAATATAGAAATCTAACTAATATAAATCTCGCCCAATTCTTTTGGAAAGAGGTAGAAAAATTAAAATAAACCCTCTATCTCACCTTTTTTATTTAGCTTTATAGAATCTGCAGCTGGAACTTTTGGAAGTCCGGGCATTGTCATTATTTCTCCACATACAATGACTACAAATTCAGCCCCAGAGGATAGTCTTACTTCTCTAACAGGAAGCACATGATCTGAAGGAGCACCTTTAAGACTAGGATCGGTTGAAAAACTATATTGTGTTTTTGCAATACAAACAGGTAAATTACCAAAACCTTTTTCTTCAAAATCTTTTAATTGTTGTCTGATTTTAGTATCCGCAACTACTTCACTTGCACGATAAATTTCAACTGCTATTTTTTCAATTTTTTTAAATAAAGTTAATTTATCCTCATATAAATAATTAAAATTATTTTTTTCATTTTCACATATATTTACAACAGTTTGCGCAAGTTCTTTTGTACCATTTCCTCCATCTGCCCAATGAGTGCACATCGAGGCTTTCACATCCAACTTTTTACAAAAATCTAATAATGCTTTTGACTCATTTTCTGTATCTAAAATAAATTTATTTATAGCAACAGTTACTGGTAATCCAAATTTCCTTACATTATTTATGTGTCTTTCTAAATTTACTAAACCTTTTTTAACAGCATTGACATTTTCTTTTTTCAAATCTGCTTTCTCTACACCTCCATGCATTTTCAAAGCCCTTATAGTTGCTACTATGACAACACAATCAGGTTTTAATCCTGATTTTCTACATTTTATATCCAAAAACTTTTCAGCACCTAGATCTGCACCAAAACCTGCTTCAGTCACAACATAATCTGCTAATTTAAGACCTGCCTTTGTGGCTATTACGGAGTTACATCCATGAGCAATATTTGCAAATGGTCCGCCATGAATAATTGCAGGATTATTCTCTAAAGTTTGTGTAATATTTGGTTTGATTGCATCTTTTAATAAAACTGTCATAGGACCTTGTGCATTTAGGTCTTTTGCATAAATAGGTTTTTTTTCTCTTGTGTAAGCAATAGTTATATTCCCAATTCTTTTTTCTAAGTCCTCAAGATTATTTGCTAAACAAAAGATTGCCATTATCTCTGAAGCTACAGTAATATCAAAGCCATCTTGTCTTGGATAACCATTAGCAACACCCCCAAGATTAATATTTATTGATCTAAGGGATCTATCATTCATATCTATAACTCTTTTCCAAACAACTCTTCTAACATCTATGTTTAATTTATTTCCCCAATAAATATGATTATCAATTAATGCTGACAATAAATTGTGAGCAGAAGTTATTGCATGAAAATCTCCAGTGAAATGTAAATTGATTTGTTCCATTGGCACAACTTGCGCGTAACCACCACCTGCAGCCCCACCTTTCATTCCAAATGATGGTCCTAGACTGGGTTCTCTTAAACACACTATAGATTTTTTTCCAATTTTATTTAGTCCATCATTAAGTCCAACTGATGTTGTAGTCTTACCTTCTCCTGCTGGAGTAGGAGTAATTGCAGTTACTAATACTAGCTTACTATTTTTATTATCTTTAATACTATCTAGATACTCCAGGTTGATTTTTGCTATATGAGGGCCCATTGGACTGAAAGCCTCAATTTTATTTGGAACGTTAATTTTTGCTAAAATATCTTGAATAGGCTGCATTTTGGCACTTCTTGCTATCTCAATGTCAGACTTGACTGCGCCCATTTTGTCTCCTTTAGAACTTTATATTATGCTCGAGATTTCTATACTTTATTATTTAATTTTGAAAGAAATAAATTAAGTGTATTATTAATTATGCAAAAGTATTCAGTATTTAACCTCATAAAGAACGCATTCTCTAGTCATGAAAACTGGGAAGTTGCCTGGAAAGACCCAACTCCAAAAAAAAGTTATGACGTTATTATTATTGGAGGCGGAGGACATGGGCTCGCTACCGCATATTATCTAGCTAAAGAACATAATATTACAAATGTTGCTATCATTGAAAAAGGCTGGATAGGGGGAGGTAACGTTGGAAGAAATACTACGATTATAAGATCCAATTTTATGCACGATGCCAATGGAAGATTTAACGAATTTTCTATGGATCTATGGAGAAATATGAGTCAAGAACTGAACTTCAATGTAATGTTCTCCCCAAGAGGAATTATTAACCTTGCGCATTCTGATGCTCAAATGAATGCTTATGCAAGAAGAGGAAACTCAATGAGATTAAACGGTATTGATGCAGTTTTATTAAATAGGGAACAAGTAAAAAAACTAATTCCTATGGCAGATTTTTCTGAAGATGTAAGATTTCCAATATTTGGGGGATTGATGCAGCCCAGCGCTGGAACAGCAAGGCACGACGCAGTTGCTTGGGGTTATGCAAGACAAGCAGATTCAATGGGTGTTGATATAATTCAAAATTGCGAAGTAATTGGTTTTGATGTGGTTGGTGGAAAAATAAAAGGAGTAAGAACTTCAAAAGGTGATATTAAGGCAAACAAAATAGGACTATGTGTTGCTGGCAGCACATCAATTCTCGCTGAAAAATTAAATATGACACTTCCAATTGAGACACATCTTTTACAAGCATGTGTATCTGAGCCTATTAAACCTCTCTTGGATCATGTAGTTACATTTGGTGCAGGACATTTTTATTGCAGTCAGTCAGACAAAGGCGAAATGGTTATGGGAGGTGACCTTGACGGTTATAATAGTTATGCTCAAAGAGGAAACTTACCAACTTTACAACATGTATTAACTGAAGGAATAGCAATGTTCCCATTTTTAAGTAAATTAAAAATGTTGAGGACATGGGGTGGTATAATGGATATGTCAATGGATGGCTCACCTATAATTGATAAAACACATATTGAAGGATTATATTTAAACTGTGGTTGGTGTTATGGTGGTTTTAAGTCAACTCCCGCATCCGGTTGGACGTTTGCACACACCATTGCACAAGACAAAGTACATAAATTAAATGCAGATTATAGTTTAAATAGATTTAGCAAGGGATATTTATTAGACGAGAAAGGTCTTGGAACAAAAACTTGGATATCTTAAATGCTATTTATAAAATGCCCATATTGTGGAATAAGATCTCAAAATGAATTTGCTTATGGTGGTGATGCCACAGTAAAAAGACCAGAACTTAACAAGGAAATTTCTGATAAAGAATGGGATGATTTTGTTTACAATAGAAAAAGTCCTAGAGGAAAACATTTAGAGTTTTGGCATCACATCTCAGGTTGTAGACAATGGTTTAAAGTTCATAGAGATACAGCTACCCATGAAATATTTAAAACTTTAAAACCTCACGAAGAGCTTTAATAATGACACAAGAGTTTAGATTAAAAGATGAGGGATTAATTGACAGATCCAAAAAAATTTCATTTAAGTTTAATGGAAAAAAATATTTTGGATATGAGGGAGATACCCTCGCGTCTGCTCTTATAGCAAATGGCGTTCATTTAGTTGGTAGAAGTTTTAAATATCATAGGCCGAGAGGCTTTTATGGTGCTGGAGTTGACGACCCTTACGCTCTTGTTCAGCTAATAAGAAATAACGAGACCATTCCAAACATTAAAGCAACAGAGCAAGAATTATTTGAAGGGTTAGAGGCTAAGAGTGTGAATTGTTGGCCAAATGTTAATTTTGATATAGGTGGAATTAATAATTTTTTAAGGATTTTTCTACCTGCCGGTTTTTATTACAAAACGTTTATGTGGCCAAAAAGTTTCTGGTACAGAATATATGAGCCATTTATTAGAAAGGCAGCTGGCTTTGGAGTTGTAACTCATGAGCACGATAAAGAAAGATATGAACATAAATATGAGTATTGTGATTTGTTGGTTACAGGATCAGGTCCATCAGGTTTAGCAAGCGCTTATTCAGCAGCTAAAAATGGCGCTAAAGTAATTTTAGCAGAAGATAAACCGAGATTTGGTGGAAGCCTTTTAACTAGTGAAGTTACAATTGGAAATCAAACAGGAAAAGAATGGGCAGATAAAATAGTAACTGAGCTCAAAGAGATGCCAAATGTTGTAGTAAAAAATAGAGCACAAGTGTTTGGTTATTACGATCACAATATGCTTGTCATGTCCGAAAGAATTTCTGAGCACATGCCAAAAACTGAAAAATTTATGCCAAAGCAGAAGTTATGGTACATAAGAGCAAAAGAGGTAGTAATATCCTCAGGTTCGATTGAGAGACCTATAGTTTTTGGAAATAATGATACCCCAGGTATTCTTTTATCATCAGCCGCAAAGGAATATATGAAAGTATACGGAGTCTTGGTTGGTAAAAAACCTTTAATCTTTACAAATAATGACAGTGCCTATGAGACAGCGATAGAGTTTAAAAAAAATGGAATTAATCCAATAGTTCTTGATTCAAGAAAAGAGTTAAATTCTGATTTAATAACTGAGGCAAAGAATTTGGGTATAGATATTAAATTCGAACATGTAGTAGTAAATGCAAATGGTTACAGAAAAGTTAAATCTGCAGATATTGCTAAAATCTCTGAAGATAAAACTAATCTTGGAAAAATTGAGAATATTGCTTGCGATTGTATATGTGTATCAGGATTTTGGACACCTACAATTCATTTAGCATCTCAATCAGGAGGTAAGACAAAATTCAATGAAGATATTGATGCATTTATTCCAAGTCAATCTAAACAGAATGAAACAACAGTTGGATCTGCAAATGGAATATTTAATTTAAATGATACACTTAAAAATTCCTTTGAAGCAGGATACGAACTATCAAAAAAAATTACTAGCAAAGAAAATAAATTATCTGTGCCTGCAGTTGTTGAGAAAAAAAATTCAAAACATGATAAATTTTGGTGTGTCCCATTACCAAAAGGTAAAAAGTATAAAAGATTTTTAGATTTTCAAAATGATGTAGCAGTTTCAGATATAGAATTAGCATTAAGAGAAGGTTACAGATCAATAGAGCATGTAAAAAGATATACAACATTAGGGATGGCTACTGATCAAGGTAAAACTAGTAATTTAAATGGTTTACAATTGGTTTCAAACATTGAAAACAAAGTAGTACCTGAGGTTGGTCATACAACTTTTAGACCACCTTACACCCCAGTATCTATTGGTGCGATTGTAGGTCGAGAGGTTGGCAAACACTCTAAACCAACTAGAAAATCTCCAATGCACTCATGGCATGAAAAAAATAATGCTGTATTTGTTGATGCAGGACTTTGGTTGAGGCCAAGATATTACAAAAAAGGAAATGAAACATTATTTGATGCTTCAAAAAGAGAAGCAGAAAATGTTAGAAAAAATGTTGGAGTATGTGATGTGACTACCCTAGGAAAAATTGACGTGAAGGGTCCAGATGCTGCAGAGTTTTTAAACAGAGTTTATACTAATGCATGGTTAAAACTTCCTGTTGGTAAAGCAAGATACGGAGTAATGTTAAGAGAGGATGGAATAGTAATGGATGATGGAACTACAACAAGAGTATCAGAAAATCATTACCATATGACAACAACAACTGCTCAAGCTGCAAATGTTCTATCTCATTTAGAATATTATCTTCAAATAGTTTGGCCTGAATTAAATGTAAATGTAGTATCAACAACAGAGCAATGGGCTGGAGCTGCAATTGCCGGACCTAAATCAAGAGATCTTCTTCAAAAACTTTTTCCTGAAACAGATTGCTCGAATGAAGGTTTGCCTTTCATGGGATTTATCGAAACGAAATTATTTGGTGTTTACGCTAGAATTTTTAGAATTTCCTTTTCAGGAGAACTTGCATACGAGGTAAATGTTGAGTCAGATAACGGAAATTTTATGTGGGAAAAAATAATTGAATTAGGAGAAGAATTTAAGATACAACCTTATGGCACTGAGGCCTTATCAACTTTAAGAATTGAAATGGGGCATGTAGCTGGCTCAGAACTTGATGGTAGAACTACTCCATTTGATAGCTCACTAGAAGGTTTGTTAAGTAAAAAGAAAGATTTTATTGGAAAGAGATCTTTACAAAAAGAGGCATTTATTTCACCTGATAGAGAAAAATTAGTTGGTGTTGTACCTTTAGATAAAAAAACAAGTATTCCTGAGGGGTCATATATTGTTAGAGATGCAAATGCAAAATTACCCAATCCAAAACTAGGTCATGTTTCAGCATCTTGTTGGAGTGTTGAATATAATAATCCCTTTTCTCTTGCAATAATTAAAGATGGAAAAAACATGATAGGTCAAAAACTATTTGCGCTATCACCACTGAAAAAAAAATCAATTCCTGTTGAAATTGTATCCTCTCATTATGTAGATCCAAAAGGAGAAAGAGTAAGGTCATGACAAGTATTTCTTCCTTAAATAAAGTCCATCATTTAGGTCAATACGGTAATTTTGAAAATAAAGATGAAAATCAATTAATAAAAATAAAAGAAATTAAAAATATTTTTATTTATCAAGTTGTAAAATTTAAAAATTCAAAAAAAAATAATACTGAAATAATGGTTGATAATCTTAACTTTCCTGAAGTACTTAAAGTAAACTCAAATGATCAAACACGAATTTTATGGATGGGGCCAGAGAATTGGTTAGTTATTTCCTCAAATAATCTTTTAAATGAACTCAATGAAAAGTTTTCCACGACTGAATTTGCAGTTACAGATATTTCTCATTCAAGATCTATAATTGAGCTACAAGGCTCAGATGTTTTAGAGGTAATTAAAAAAGGGTCACCATTTGATATTGAGAGCTTAACAAAAAATAATTGTACTAATACA
>CACPID010000009.1 GCA_902633965.1 uncultured Pelagibacteraceae bacterium
TTGCGCAAACAGATTGGGCTATTTCATTCTCATGGTGAGGAAATATTAGGTCTCTTCCACCTCCGTGAATATCAAATGTATTCCCAAGATATTTTTTTGACATAACAGAACATTCTAAATGCCAACCAGGTCTTCCTTTTCCCCAAGGTGAATTCCATGATGGCTCATCATCATTTGAAGGCTTCCATAACACAAAATCCTCTGGACTATCCTTATTATCAGATAGTTCAACTCTTGATCCTGCAATTAAATCATCAAGATTTTTATTTGAGAGTTTTCCATAATCGTTAAAATTTTTAACTTTAAAATAAATATGTTTTTTATTTTCATATGCAAATTTACTTTTAATTAATTCTTGAATCATATTTATCATAGGCTCAATATTATCTGTAGCCTTAGGCTCATGCGTTGGAATTTCACAATTTAAATATTTACAATCCTCGTGAAATTTTTTTGTTATATTTAATGTCAACTCAGATATTGAAATATTTTTTTCTTTAGAAGATTTAATAATTTTGTCATCAATATCTGTTATATTTCTCACGTAGGTTACAGACTTACTTCCATATTTACATTTGAGAACTTTGAATAATAAATCAAAAACAACTAAAGGTCTTGCATTACCAATATGGGGATCATCATAAACAGTTGGACCACAAACATACATGCCAATCTTTTTACTATCAATGGGAACAAATTTTTCTTTTTTTGCTCCAAGGCTATTTGATAAAAAAATATCTTTATTCATTATTCTAGGAATATACTTAAATATTAGATTTGTGAATCTAATTGATTAGTTGGGAATCTTACAAACTGGAATGGGTTCCATTTTATGTAAGTTAGCTTTTCTTATTTTTAAATATTTGTCTCTATTTTTAGAGCCTTCGTTATTCATCGCCTCTTCAAGCTCTTTATATGATAATCCTAATTGACCCTCGTCAGTTCGGCCATCGTCCCATAGTCCGTCTGTTGGTGGTGCATCTATTATTTCTTTTAAAATTTTAAGTTCTTTACCAAGTTCCCACACTTCTGTTTTATTACAATCAGCTATTGGAGAAATATCAACACCACCATCTCCATATTTTGTATAAAATCCAACACCAAAATCCTCAACTTTGTTTCCTGTTCCAACCACTATACCCTGATTGGCTGCTGCTACTTGATACAAAGTTGTCATTCTTAATCTTGCTCTTGAATTAGCCATACCGTGTTCACTATCAAATTTAGATAGAGACGTTTTAAAAGTACCAAATAAATTATCTAATTCGATGGTATGACCTTCTACATTTGAAAAATTACTTTTTAACCATTCTTGATGTTTTAAACTTAAATCATGTTGTGCACTTTTTTGTTTTATCGGCATAGATAATACAATAGTCTTCATTCCTGTTAGGGCACATAGAGTACTTGATACAGATGAATCAATACCTCCAGAAATTCCTATAACTAAAGATTTAGCTTTAGCTGGCATAGAATCTACATACTTTTGTATCCAGTTCTTTATAAAATCTACTTTAGTTTTTGGGTCCATATTTCTAATATATTGAGTCGCCTTAAATAATAAAGAGACTAAGATGCCGCTTTAATAATATTTTTTGCGTAATTTGAATTTTTCTTTATCTCATCAGATATTAAAAACGCTAATTCAAGGGATTGATCTGCATTCAATCTTGGGTCGCAATGAGTATGATATCTGCTTGATAAATCTTGATCAGAAATATTCTTTGCTCCACCAGTACATTCTGTCACATTTTGTCCAGTCATCTCAATATGAAGTCCTCCAGCATAAGACCCTTCGCTTTGATGGACAGCAAAAACATTTTTAACCTCTTTAAGTACATTATTGAATGGTCTTGTTTTAAATCCTGTTGATGACACTAATGTATTACCATGCATTGGGTCACATGACCAAATTACATTAAGACCTTCTTTTTTAATACCTCTGATTAGTTTCGGTAGAAATTTTTCAACTTTATCGTGTCCAAATCTTGAAATTAAAGTTATTTTTCCTTTTTCATTTTTTGGATTTATTTTTTCACATATTTTTGCAATCTCATCTGGCTTTGATGTTGGTCCACATTTGATACCTATTGGATTTTCTATACCTCTACAAAATTCCACATGGCCACCATCAATCTGTCTTGTTCTATCACCAATCCAAACAAAATGAGCTGATGTGTCGTGGTATTCACCAGTGGTTGAGTCAACTCTTGTCATTGCTTCTTCAAATGGTAGCAATAAAGCTTCATGTGAAGTCCAAAAGTTTACAGTCTTTAATCTTCTATTAAAATCTGAATTGATCCCACAAGCATCCATGAACGCTAAGGCATCAGCAATTTTGTCCTCTAACTCTTTAAACTTTTTTGCTTGAGGACTTTTCTTTATATAACCTAAATTCCATAAGTGAACTTTCTTAAGATCAGAAAAACCACCATGACAAAATGCTCTTATTAAATTTAATGTAGACGCAGATTGTGAGTAAGCTTTAAATAATCTTTTTGGGTCAGGCTTTCTAGCTTTTTCTGTAAATTCTATTCCATTGATGTTATCCCCCAGATAACTTGGCAGCTCTTTATCACCCTGTTTTTCTGTTGGAGCACTTCTTGGTTTTGAAAATTGGCCTGCAATTCTTCCAAGCTTAACAACAGGCAATGATGCTGAATAAGTTAACACTAATGACATTTGAAGGAATACTTTGAAGTAATCTCTTATTTTATCTGGGTTAAATTCTGCAAAGCTCTCTGCACAATCACCTCCTTGTAAAAGGAAAGCTTTACCATCAACAACTTCAGCTAACTGATTTTTTAAATGCGTAGTTTCACCTGCAAATACTAATGGGGGAAAGCTCTTAATTTTATTTAAAACAATATTAAGATCCTTTTCATCCTCATAATTTGGGATGTGTTTTACAGGATAATTTCTCCAGCTATTTACTTTCCATTTTTTCATAATCAACCTTAGATTGTTTTAACAGAGTTTACTGATTATTCAACAGTTACAGATTTTGCTAAATTTCGAGGTTTATCAATATCGTAACCCTTTTTTAATGCTGAATGATATGCAAGTTTTTGTAATGGAATTGTTATTAAAAAAGGTAAAAGATCGTCATCTGTATTTTCTACTTCTATCTTTTGCCAAATATTTTCAGAAAATATTTCATCTGTGCTTTTATTAGTAATTAATAATACCTTGGCACCTCTTGCAATCACTTCCTGCATATTTGAAATTGTTTTATTATAATAATAATCTCTTGGGGCAATCACAACTACAGGCATTCCATCCTCTATTAAAGCAAGAGGTCCATGTTTCATTTCCCCTGCTGGATATCCTTCAGCATGTATATAAGCCAATTCTTTTAATTTAAGAGCACCTTCTAAGGCGATTGGGAATGAACTTCCTCTTCCTAAAAACATTGAACCTTTTGCATCAACAAATGAATTGCATGCTGATTGAATTTGATTATCAGTATCTAATGTATTTTTTACTAGATCCGCTAGACTTAAAAGAGATTTAATTTTTGTTTGGTACTTATCTTTATCAATACTTCCTCTAACAAAAGCTATTTTAATTGAAAATAAATATAAAACTAACATTTGACCAAGGAAAGCTTTTGTGGATGCAACGCCAATTTCTGGGCCACAATGTATAGGAAGTACAAATTTAGAGTCGCGAGCAATTGAACTCTCAACAACATTGACAACACTGCAGGTTTTCATTTTATTTTTATTACATAAATCTAATGCTGCATAGGTATCGGCAGTTTCACCTGATTGAGATACAAATATATACAAGCTTTCACTTTTAAATTTATTTTTCCTGTATCTAAATTCAGATGCAATATCTACAGATATATCTAAATCCGTTAACTGTTCAAACCAATGTTTTGCCATCAAGCAAGAATGATATGCTGTTCCACATCCAATCAGTACGATTGATGATATTTCATTTTGTTTCCAAGGAAAATTTAAAAGATTTATATCTTTGTTAATTTTATCAATATATTCATTAATACAATTTTTTATCGTAATTGGTTGTTCCTCAATTTCTTTTGCCATAAAGTGTTTGTAATCTCCTTTATCGTAATCACCCTCTTCATTTGACAACTCTAGAACACTCTTGTTTACTTTTTTTCCAGTATCATCAAAAAATTCAACACTATTTTTTTTTAAAATACAAAATTCACCATCATCAAGATAAGTAATTTTATTTGTCATTGATTTAAGAGCATAAGAGTCTGATCCTAAATAATTTTCATTTGGTCCATAACCTACGGCTAAAGGTGATCCTCTCCTTGCACCAACAATTAAATCTGGCTGATCTTTAAAAATAATTCCTAAGGCAAAACTCCCATGAAGTTTTTTTAGCATTTTTAAAATTGAATTTTTCAAATCATTTTCTTTTAAATACTCTGTAATAAGGTGAACAATCACCTCTGTATCAGTTTGTGATTTAAATTTGTGACCTTTTTCAACCAGAAATTTTTTTAGTAAAGTTGAATTTTCAATAATTCCATTATGTACAACCGAAACACTTTCAGATGAATGTGGGTGTGCATTCAATGTACTCGGAACCCCGTGTGTTGCCCATCTAACATGACCAATGCCAACTGTTCCAAGCATTTTAATTTTAGAAATATTATTTTCTAGTGCTTTTACCCTACCCTCACATTTTACCTCATTAATTTTACCATCTAACAACGTTGCTATTCCAGCAGAGTCGTAACCTCTGTATTCAAGTTTCTTTAAGGAATTAATTATTGATGATGAAACTGGTTTAGTGCTTGTAATACCAATTATTCCACACATTATTTTTTCCTCCTATAATTTTTTTTTTCTTTTTGCGATGACCTTGTTAATGCTAAAGAATTTTTATTTACATTTTTTGTTATTACTGATCCAGCACCAATTACTGATCCCTTATTTAATACAACAGGTGCTACTAAAGAAGAATTTGATCCGACAAAAACTTTATCCTTTATTGTGGTTTTGCTTTTTTTTATACCGTCATAATTACAAGTAATTGTTCCAGCGCCAATATTGACTGATTTACCTACTGAGGTATCCCCAACATAAGATAAATGATTTATTTTTGAATTAATACCAACAGTACTTTTTTTTATTTCTACAAAATTTCCAATTTTTGAACCTGATTTTAATGTTGTTCCTGGCCTTATTCGTGCATAAGGACCAATAGATACATTGTTTTCAATTTTTACGTTTTCTAAATGTGAGAAAGAACAAATTCTAACATTATTTTTTATAGACACTTTTTCCAAAATCACAACGTAAGGTTCAATAGTTACATTTTTACCAATCTTTGTATCTTTTGAAAAAAAAATTGTCTCAGGTGAAATCATTTTTACACCCTTTTTAAGAAATTTATTTCTTAAACTAATTTGTATTTTTTGATTTGCTGTTAGTTTCATTTGCATTTTTGTTTATAGTTAAGTAGAGATTATAATTAACTCACAAAATATTTCTTTTTAATACTTTAAAAATGACTCAAAAATTAACTATTTTATTTGATTTGGATGGCACACTAGTTGATACCGCACCAGATTTAATGGCAGCTCATAATCATGTCATGAAAAAATATGGTCATGAAACTAAAACTACTGATGATATAAGAAAACTTGTAGGCAAAGGAGCAGCATCGCTCATTGGAAGATCGGTCTGGGGACAAGCAAAAAAGGAATTTAGCAAAATAACTAACGAAAAAATTAAAAAAGAAATGGTAACTGAATTTATAGATTACTATGGAAAAAATATTGTTGTTGAAAGTAAATTATTTAAAGGAGTTCATAGTTTTCTAGAATGGTGTAAAAAAAATAATATTTCGATGGGTGTTTGTACAAACAAGCAAGATTATCTTGCAATAGATTTACTCAAAAAAATTAAAATTAATCATTTTTTTGAGTATGTAGCTGGAAGTAATACATTTGATTATTGTAAACCAGATCCAAGACACTTAACGGATGTGGTTGAAATCATGCAAGGAGATATTTCAAAAACTATAATGATTGGTGATAGTGAGACTGATGCAGATGCTGCTCATGCCGCAAAGATACCATTTATACTTGTAAAAGATGGTTATACTGAAAAAACTACTGATCAAATACACCATGATCATTTAATTAAGGATTTTATAGGAATCGAAAAAATAATTTTAAAATATCTATCTCATTAATATTGATTAATAATCATCGTGGTTGTATTAAAATCATAACTTAAGGAGAATTTTTGATTATTCATAAAGTAAAAGTTTATCCATCAAAAGTTAAACTTGATAAAAAAAAACAACTTGCATGGAAATTAGCAGAGATAGCAAGTGATAATGCAAAACTAAACAAGAAATCTATAGAGATGGTTATCAATCGAATAATTGATAATGCCTCAGTTGCAATTGCTTCATTAAATAGAAAACCAGTAATTTCTTCAAGAGAAATGGCTATGGCTCATTCTAGAAGTAATGGAGCTACAGTATTTGGTTTAAGTTCAAATTTAAAATTTGATTGTGAATGGGCTGCATGGACAAATGGTACAGCTGTAAGAGAGTTAGATTTTCATGATACGTTTCTAGCAGCTGACTATAGCCACCCAGGAGATAATATCCCACCATTATTAGCAGTTGCACAACAAAATAAAAAAAGTGGCATGGATTTATTAAGAGGAATAATTACTGCATATGAAGTACAAGTGAATTTAGTTAAAGGAATTTGTCTCCATAAACATAAAGTTGATCATATTGCGCATTTAGGTCCAAGTGTTGCTGCCGGTATTGGTTCAATGCTAAAATTAAATACTGAAACAATATATCAATCTATTCAACAAGCTTTACATACAACAATATCAACGCGACAATCTAGAAAAGGAGAAATCTCTAGTTGGAAAGCATTTGCTCCTGCGCACGCTGGTAAACTTGCAATTGAAGCTGTTGATAGAACTATGAGAGGTGAAGGAGCACCAAGTCCAATTTATGAAGGTGAAGATAGCGTAATAGCTAGAATACTTGATGGTAAAAAAGCTTTATACAAAATTCCACTACCAAAAAAAAATGAAGAGAAGAAAGCTATACTAGAAACATATACAAAGGAATATTCTGCAGAATATCAAGCTCAGGCATTAATTGATATTGCAAAAAAATTAAATAAGAAAATTCCTAATTTAAATCAGATAAAAAAAATAGATATTTATACAAGCCATCATACGCATTATGTAATTGGCACAGGTGCAAATGATCCACAAAAAATGGATCCAAATTCTAGCAGGGAGACGTTAGATCACTCAATTATGTATATTTTTGCTGTAGCTTTAGAAGATGCAGACTGGCATCATATTAAATCATACACAAAGTCCAGAGCCGCAAGAAAAAGTACTATTAAGATCTGGCATTCAATTAAAACTCATGAAGATAAAAAATGGACAAAGAGATATCACGACCCAAACCCTAAAAATAAATCATTTGGAGCAAAGGTAATAGTAACATTAAAAAATGGTAAGAGATTATCAGAAGAATTAGATAAAGCGGATGCACACCCTTACGGTGCAAGACCATTTAAAAGAGAAAATTATATTAATAAATTTTTAACACTAACTGAGGACATTATATCAAAAAATGAAAGTAATAGATTTTTAAAAACAGTTCAAAATTTAAGAAAATTGAAATCCGGACAACTTAATAAACTCAACATTGAAATAAAAAAATCGAAATTAAAGAGAAATTTAAAAAAGGCTATTTTTTAATGCATTTTATCAAAAAGAAAATTAAAGAAAAAAGAAAAGATTTTGTTAATAAATTAAAAAGTGGGAAAATATTAAGAGTTCCAGGTGCATATAATCCATTAACTGCAAAATTGATTGAGGAAATTGGTTACGATGCAGTTTATGTTTCTGGTGGAGTAATGTCTAATGATTTAGGCTATCCAGATATTGGATTAACAACACTTGAAGATGTTAGTATTCGTGCAAAACAAATTGCAAGAGTAACTAATCTTCCAACAATTGTTGATATCGATACAGGTTTTAAATCTTGTAAAAAAACAATTCAAACATTTGAAAAATTCGGTATCACCGCTGTTCATTTAGAAGATCAAATTGAAAGAAAAAGATGTGGCCATCTAGATAATAAAGAACTTATTTCAAAAGAAAAAATGATAAAAAAAATTAAAGAATGTACAAAAGCTAAAAAGGACAAGAACTTTAAAATTATTGCTAGATCTGATGCTAAAGGTGTTGAAGGAATAGATAAAATGATAGATCGATGCAAAGCTTATGTAGATTCTGGGGCTGAAATTATTTTTCCTGAGGCGCTTGGTGATGAAAAAGATTTTGAAAAAGTTAGAAAATCGCTAGATTGCTATCTGCTGGCTAATATGACGGAATTTGGAAAATCAAAGCTTTTAAGTTACAAAAAATTAGAAAATCTAGGTTACAATATTGTTATTTATCCAGTTACAACTCAAAGATTAGCTATGAAAAATGTTGAAGATGGATTGAGGGACATTTATGTAAATGGACATCAGAATAATATTATTGATAAAATGCAGACCAGAAAACGATTATATGAGCTTGTCGATTATGAAAAATATAATAGTTTAGACGAAAAAATTTATAATTTTAACACAGAGGGTCATGAGTAATGAGTGAAGATATAAAAAAAGGTTTACTTGGAATAGTTGTTGATGAGACAGAAGTTTCAAAAGTTATGCCAGAAATTAATTCTCTTACTTATAGGGGTTATGCAGCTCAAGACTTATGTGAATATTGTAGATTTGAAGAAGTTGCATATTTAATTTTAAATAAAGATCTCCCAAATACTATTCAGCTTAGAAAATTTGAAAAAGAAGAGAAAAATAATAGAGAATTATCTAAAGACCTATATTCAATTTTAAAAAAGATGCCTAAAAAGGCTCATCCAATGGATGTAGCAAGAACAGCTGTTAGTATAATGGGCTTAGAAGATAAGGAAACGACAGACTCTTCACCAGAGGCAAACATGCGAAAAGCTATCAGAATTTTAGCTAAAACACCTACTGCTTTAGCTGCCTTTTATAGATTGAGAAAAGGAAAAACAATTATCAAACCTAAAAAAGACTTAAATATTGCAGAAAATTTTTTCTATATGTGTTTTGGTAAAGTGCCACAAAAGGAAATTGTTAAAGCTTTTGATGTTTCTTTAATTTTATACGCTGAACATAGTTTTAATGTATCAACATTCACAGCAAGAACTATTACAAGCAGCTTATCCGATATTCATGGAGCTATAACAGGAGCTATAGCGAGCTTAAAAGGACCTCTTCATGGAGGTGCAAATGAGGAAGTAATGCATATGATGAGTAAAATTAAGACACCTGAAAATGCACTTAAATGGATTAATAACGCTTTAGATAAAAAAGAAGTAGTAATGGGCTTTGGTCATAGAGTTTATAAGTCTGGCGACTCAAGAGTTCCAACGATGAGAAAATATTTTGCAAAAGTTGCTAAAATTAAAAAAGATAAAAAGTTTGAAAAAATTTACGACATTGTTGAAAAAGTAATGATTGATAGAAAAAATATACATCCAAACGTAGATTATCCAACTGGGCCTACTTATCACTTAATGGGTTTTGATACAGATTTTTTTACACCAATATTTGTAATTTCCAGAATTACAGGTTGGTCTGCACACATAATGGAACAACACGCTGCGAATAAACTAATCAGACCCTTGGCTAGTTACAAAGGTAACCAGCACAGAAAAGTTGTTCAATTAAATCAGAGATAATTAACTAAACGCTTCAGTCCAGTTTCCTCTAGTCGATGCTTTTGAATATTCTGTTGCTCTTCCTTCAAAGAAGTTCATGTGTTCAACAGCATTCAACATGGTATCCAACCAAGTTAGAGGATTTTTATCAACTTTATAAATTGGTTCAAGACCAAGCTGGGTTAATCTTCTATTACCAATAAATCTTATATAGTCTTTTACTTCCTGAGCAGTTAAACCTTGCATTGGACCCATTTCAAAAGCTAGATCAATAAAAGCATCTTCATGCTCAATAATTGTTCTGCACGCTTCATAAAGCTCTTTTTTAAGTTTAGGAGTCCAAACTTCTGGATTCTCTTTAATAAACTCTTTGAAAATTCTGATCATAGAGTTGCAATGCAAAGTTTCATCACGAACAGACCAAGTTACAATTTGGCCCATACCTTTCATTTTATTAAATCTTGGAAAATTTAATAGAATTGCAAAACTTGCAAATAACTGAAGCCCTTCCGTAAATGCACTAAAAACTGCAACTGTCTTTGCGATATCTTCCTTAGAATTTACATTAAAGTTTTGCATGTAGTCATATTTATCTTTCATCTCTTTGTACTTCATGAAAGCTGAATACTCAGATTCTGGCATTCCAATAGTGTCTAACAAATGTGAATAGGCTGCGATATGGACTGTCTCCATTGCTGCAAAAGCCGTCATCATCATTAAAACTTCTGTTGGTTTAAACACAGTTGTATAGTGTCTTAAATAGCAATTATTTACTTCTACATCTGCTTGAGTAAAAAATCTAAAAATTTGTGTTAGTAGATTTTTTTCAGCTTGCGTCAGATTTTTTTGCCAATCTCTAACATCATCACCTAAAGGAACCTCTTCAGGAAGCCAATGAATTCTTTGTTGAGTTAACCATGCATCGTAGCACCATGGATATCTGAAAGGCTTGTAAACAGGGTTTTCAACTAATAAACCCATTTTATTTGGTTGAATAATTTCTTTTTTCTCTTGTTTTATTACTGACATGATAAACACTCCTCGTATTCTGGTTGGTTGTCTTGTTGTTTTTTTGATTTGTAAACGTTTGCTGTAATGTCTGTTGAATTTGCATCATTAACATTTTCAGCTCGTTGAATTGATTTCGACCTACAGTAATACAAACTTTTCAAGCCTTTTTTCCATGCCTGAAAGTGTATTTGATGCAATTCTTTTTTATGTACATCTGCAGGTAAAAATATGTTTATTGATTGTGCTTGAGAAATGTGTGGGGTTCTATCAGCACTCAATTCTATAATCCATTTTTGATCAAGTTCAAAAGCAGTTTTAAATACATCTTTTTCATTTTGAGTTAAAAAATCTAAATGAGAAACTGAACCTTGATTTGTAGTTATACTTGACCAAACCTCGTCGTTATTTTTTCCGTATTTTTCTAGTAATTGTTTAAGGTGTCTATTTCTTACATTAAAAGAGCCTGAAAGTGTTTTGTGTGTATAGCTGTTAGCAGCTATTGGCTCAACACCTGGAGAAGTTCCGCCACAAATTATTGAGATTGACGCGGTAGGAGCTATAGCAGTTTTATTTGAAAACCTTTCATTAATTCCATACTCAGCAGCATCAGGACATGGTCCTCTCTCTTCGGCTAAATCTTTAGAAGCCTTATCAACATGTTTATGTATATGTTCGAATATTTTTTTATTCCATGCTTTACTCATAACCGACTCTAATGGAATCATTTTCTTCTGAAAGAATGAATGTAAACCCATAACACCTAAACCAACGCTTCTTTCTTTTATTGCTGAATATGTTGCATCACTAAATTGTTCTGGAGCATTTTCAATAAAATCAGTTAATACATTATCTAAAAACCTCATTACATCGCCAATAAAGTTTTCATCATCTTTCCATTCATCATACTTTTCAACATTTAAAGATGATAAACAACATACTGCTGTTCTATCTCTTCCATCCTTATCAATACCAGTTGGCAAAGTAATCTCACTGCATAAATTAGATGTCTTAACTGTAAGGCCAGCAAGTTTGTGGTGTTGTGGTATCATTCTATTTACTGTATCAATGTAAATGATGTAAGGTTCGCCTGTTTCTATTCTAGCAGTTAAAAGTCTAATCCATAAATTTCTAGCTGAAACTGTTGCTTGAACTGCTCCATCTTTCGGACTTTTTAGAGCCCATTGCTCATCTAGTTCAACAGCTCTCATAAAAGCGTCTGATACCAAAACCCCATGATGTAAATTTAAAGCTTTTCTGTTTGGATCTCCGCCAGTTGGTCTTCTCATTTCTATAAACTCTTCTATTTCTGGATGATCGATTGGTAGATAGCAAGCAGCAGAACCTCTTCTTAAAGATCCTTGACTGATTGCCATAGTTAAAGAGTCCATAACTTTTATGAAAGGTATAATTCCAGAAGTTTTTCCAACTCTTCCAATTTTTTCTCCTATTGACCTAAGATTGCCCCAGTAACTTCCAATACCTCCGCCTCTTGCAGCTAACCAAACATTCTCACTCCATAGATCTAAAATTCCGTTTAAACTATCGCCAGCTTCATTTAAGAAACATGAAATTGGAAGTCCTCTCTTAGTTCCACCATTTGATAAAACCGGTGTTGCTGGCATGAACCAGAGATTGCTTATGTAATTATAGATTCTTTGTGCATGCAAATTATCATCAGCATAATGACTAGCGACTCTTGCAAAAAGATCTTGGAAAGACTCATTCTCACCAAGGTATCTATCGCTTAGTGTCGCTCTGCCGAAATCAGTCAAATTATTATCTCTACTTCTATCGATCTTAATTGTTATCCCTCTCGAATTTTGAAATAACTCTGTATTCGTGTTTAACGAGAATAGGTCTGGTCTTTTATCTTTGGTTAAATCTTGGAATTTCTCGGTATTTTTGTATTCAGAGACAGCTTTCTTGATTGCCTGAGACACTAATTTATTCATAATTCCCTTAATTTTATGTTAAACAACTATATGTTGTATGTAGATTTCTTTAATATACTATATAAATTAAAAATCAACAGAACATATATAGAACATAAGAATTTTTTTGCAATCAAAAAATAAAAAAAATATAGAAATATCAACATGGACAATCTCGTAAAAATAGATCCTTTTGGTTTTAGGGAATATGACGCACGATGGCTTTATCCAGATAACATAAATCTTAAGGGAATCGTTAATTTAGGAAAAGGTCTTGGAAGTCAAATAATTCACCACACAAAAAAGAATAATCCAAGAGTTGTAGTGGGTCATGATTATAGATCCTATAGTGAAGATATAAAAGAAAATTTAAAAAAAGGTTTAATCTCCACAGGATGTTTCGTAGAGGACTTAGGTTTGTCTCTCTCACCAATGGTTTATTTCGCGCAATTTAATCTAGATAGTGATGCTGTTGCAATGGTAACAGCAAGTCATAATGAAAATGGTTGGACAGGTGTAAAAATGGGTATCAAAAAAGGCTTAACTCATGCCCCTGAAGAAATGAAAGAACTTAAAGAAATCACATTAAAAAGTAAATTTTTAGAAGGAAAAGGAAAAGAAAAGAAAATAGAAAATTTTCAAGATGTTTATAAAAATGATCTAATTAAAAAAAATAAGCTAAATAAAAAAATAAAAGTAATAGCAGCTTGTGGCAACGGCACAGCTGGTATATTTGCTCCGGATATTTTAAGAGGAATTGGCTGTGAGGTTGTAGAATTGGATTGTAAATTAGATTGGACATTTCCAAAGTATAATCCAAATCCTGAGGACATGGAAATGTTGCATGCTATAAGTAAAGCTGTGATAGATAATAATGCTGACATAGGTTTTGGTTTTGATGGTGATGGCGATAGATGTGGTGTAATAGACAATAAAGGTAAAGAAATTTTTTCAGACAAAATTGGATTACTTATTGCTAGAAATTTATCAAAAGATCATAAAAAATCCAAATTTGTGGTTGACGTAAAATCAACTGGTTTGTTTAATACTGACAAAATACTAGCTTCAAATAATTGTGAAACTATTTATTGGAAAACGGGTCATTCTCATATTAAAAGAAAAGTAAATACCGAAAACGCTTTGGCCGGGTTTGAGAAAAGTGGCCACTTCTTTTTTAATCAACCTTTAGGCTACGGTTATGATGATGGAATAAATTCTGCAATTCAAGTTTGTCATCTATTAGATAATGAAAATAAAAATATGAGTGAGATAATCAAATCAATACCAAATACATTTCAATCACCAACTATGGCACCTTTTTGTAAAGATGATGAAAAATATAATGTCGTTGATGAAATAGTGAAACAAATAACAGAAATTAAAAACAAAAAAATTAAAATTGATAGTCAAGAGATCAAAGATATACTTACTGTAAATGGAATTAGGTTTTCTTTTGAAGATGGCTCTTGGGGTTTAATAAGGGCTTCCTCTAATAAGCCATCTTTAGTTGTTGTCACAGAAAGTCCGTCATCCGAAGAGAGAAAGAAAAAAATTTTTGATTTTATTGATGGCTTGCTTCAAAAAACTGGCAAAATTGGTGAATACGACCAAAAGATTTAATCATTTTAATGTCAAAATTTAAGAGTTTACTTTTAAAATTAAAAAAAAATAAGTATTCAAAATTTTTTATTTTTAGTGGTTTTATTTTTTTTTTCATTAAAGGATTAATTTGGTTAATCGTTATATTTTTTGCATACACTGGATTAGAAAATTTTTTTTAAAAAAGGACGTAAATCAGAATAAATAATTGAAGAAAATTTATCAAAACCGATAATGCGTGCGAATATTTAAATTTTTTTTCTTGATTACTGTCCCTAAATTTATTGATTAATGGCATTAATATAAAATTTGAAATTATAAATAATAAAGAAATTACAAGAATTAAAAAGAAATCAGTCGTTATTTGTTGAATGAGATAAAAGCATATAACGCATGTTAAGCTTAATGCTAGATTTGTTAAATAATAATATGGAAATATTTTTCTTATAAATTTTCTTGAGGCATTTTCGTCTAAGACCGTGAAAGTAATAGGCGCAACAATAAATGAGAAAAACAGCATGATGCCAAGAATTCCAGACGCCAAATAATAAGGTATATTGTCAATTATCATTAAATAACAACTTCAAAACCTTCAAAGTTAGGAGCTCCGATATAAAGATCTTTATGTTGACCAGCATTTTTATGTGCCAATCTAAAAGCCTCTGATTTGGTCCAATTTATAAAATGTTCTTTGGTTTCCCAAATACTGTGAGAAGCATACAATGTATGATCTTCAAACTTATTACCTTTTATTAAATTAAAATTTTTAAAGCCAGGAACTCCTTTAAGGTGAGTATCTCTATCTCTCCAAACTTTCTCAAAGTTTTCTTCTTTTCCCAAAACAATTTTAAATCTATTCATTGCTATAAACATGCTTATTACTAGCATCTGAAACTAAAAGTTTTTTTTCTAATTTGTCGCATCATAAAATCAAAAAGTTTGACTATTTAAAACATAGAAAGGAAATTTATGAAAAAATTAATAATTATATTATCTTTAATTTGTTTTACAGGGTCTGCATTTGCAGGATCTTGTCCGATGATGGCAAAACAAATTGATGAAAAAATTGCAGAAGCGCAAAAACTTAGAGATGAAGGCATGAAAGCTCATGACTCTGGTAGCCATGGAAAGTCTGAAGAATTATTAAATAGTGCTTTAGAGCTTTTTAAAGGTTAATGAATTGAAAAAGGGGACAATATAATTTATATGTCCCCTTATTCTAAAAATGAAAATTTCTGAAAATAAAAAAGCTCCAAACTTTAAGCTTCCCTCTACAAATGGTTCTATATTTGAATTAAGTAAGATTAAAAATAAAAATATAATTTTATATTTTTATCCTAAAGATGATACTCCTGGATGTACTTTAGAGTCTCGAGACTTTAGTAAACTTAATGGTTTAATATTAAAAAATAATACGGTCGTTTATGGTATATCGGCTGATAATATAGAAACCCATTTAAAATTTAAAAAAAAATATAAACTTAAATTTGATTTATTATCTGATGAAAAAAAAATAGTATTAAAAAAATATGGTGTGTGGGGCAAAAAAAAATTTCTTGGAAAAGAATATATGGGTATTATTAGAACTACTATAATTATAAAAGCTAATGGAAAAGTTCACAAAGTTTGGCATAATGTTCGAGTAAAAGATCATGCTAAAGAAGTTTTTCAGGAAATTAAAAATATTTAATTTTACAAATGAAAAAAGATAGATCTAAACCACTTATGTTATATGTGGCTGAAAAGATCTACACTAGTGTAACTAAAATAAAAAAAGATAATCCTGGTATCACTTTAATAGAAGCAATTGAAATGTTTTCAACTTCGAAAGAATATATAGAGATAAAATGTGGAAATTTTCATAACCAATTGTTTGATGACATAAAAGAAAATAATTATATTAATAAAGAAACAAAACTCAAAATTCCTGAAGAAACAATCAATCTGTTAAAAGTTCAAAAAGAATCGGTAATGGAAAAACTTAATTTTTCAAATAATACATATTTTGCAAAAAGTTCATTTCCTTTGTCGAATACCCAAAATTCTTTTGATCTGTTATGGCGTATGTGTGAAAGTTATGAGCTATGGTGTAAAGAAGTAGACAAAAAAGATCTGATTAAACTAAATATAACTGCTGAAAATTAATTCTTAAAGGTTCAAAAATCTATATATAAAAATTGTTCCAATAATATAAAGAAATATCCCGAAAAATCTTTGGACTTTTATTTTATCCATAGCATGTACTGTATTGGCTCCTACTCTAGCCATTATAGTTGTAATTGGAACAAAAATTAGAAAAGCTGGAATATTTATAAAACCGATACTAAATGGAAGATTTGATCTCAATAAAGTTCCTGATGTAAAGAATCCAATCGCTCCAAATAAAGAAATTATAAATCCTATTGATGCTGCAGTGCCAATAGCTTTTTTTATAGAATAGCCAAAATACTTTAGTATTGGTACATTAATCATTGCGCCTGTAATTCCCATTGGTGCAGAAACAAATCCAGAAAAGAAACCTAATATTATTTTGGGTAATATATTAAATTTTGCTTTAAACTTTTTTGAGTTTTCTTGAATTAATAGTAAATAGGCCCCAAAAAAATAAACAATGACTGAAAAAAGTAGAACTAAGGTTTTTGTATTTAAAAATGAGGCTAATAATGTTCCAAATATAACCCCTATACCTACAAATAAGCCAAATGTTTTTAATAAATTAAAATCAACTGCTCCATGTTTTCTATGTGTCATGACAGAAGCTGACGACGTCATAATAGTTATTGAAAATGCAGTACCAACAGATAGATGCATTATATATTGTTTATCAATAATTAATGTATCAAAAATAAAAAAAAGAAAAGGTACAGATATTAAACCTCCTCCTATTCCAAATAATCCAGCGCAAAAACCAACTGGAATTGCAGCAATAATCATCAAGAGGATGAAAAAAATATAATTATTGGACGAAATTATATCAATCAAAAGGACCTACAAATATTTTGGTCTTTAAAATTATAAATATTTTTTAAGTTTATCTGAAACATTAATTTTTTTATTGTTAACGTAATTTTCGTGATTTTGTTCAATATCTTTCAGTTCATATAGGTAGTTCACCATAATTCCAAATGATCTTTGAAATCCAACCTCTGAAACGTTAGCATTAATATTTATGTCATCTATTATTGCTCCATTACCTAGGTGAAATCTACTTACATCATTAATAGGAAAGCCTTTTTTGTTTTTTTCATTTGCTAGATAATGCATTACTAATTTAATCATTGACTCTTTGTTTTCTAAAATTCTAGTATCACCTATTTTTAAATCTGTTGATTTAAGAAAATTTATACTCTCTGACGGAAAACCAGTAATTGTTTTAATTTTTTCATCTTCTAAATAAGAGAACCAGTCTCTAAAGCCAGGTATTGGTGATAAAGTTCCAAAGTTTTTAATGTGTGGAAGTTCTTCCTGAATTTCATAAACAACTCTCTTAATTAAAAAATTTCCAAGTGTAACTCTTGATAAACCCTCTTGGCAATTGCTAATAGAGTAAAAAGTTGCAGTATCGTTTTTTTTATCACCTGCAGTTGTTGGTTTTAGTAATTCCTGTATAGACTTACCTAAGCCTTTTGTTAAAGCAACCTGCACAAATATAATTGGTTCGTCATCGAGCGCTGGATGAAAATAGGAAAAAAATCTTCTATCCTCACCCAATCTTATTTTAAGATCATTCATATCTTTAATATGATGAACTCTCTCATACTTAATAATTTTTTCTAATATTGCAGCTTTTGTTTCCCAAGTTATTTTTTCTAACTTTAAAAAACCTGGATTAAACCATGATTTAAATAAATGCCTTAAATCATTATCTAATGGGGTAAGCTCTTGATTATCTTTAAGAAAACTTATTAGATCCTCTCTTATACTTAAAATCACAGGTGTTCCATTAGGTGCCATATTCATTCTTGTAAATAATTCTCTTCTTTGACCTTCAGCAATTCTAAATAAATCAAATAAATTTTTATCGTCTTGTTTTTTCTTATATGTATCTATAGCTGCCTCTACCTTACTATGACTTGGTTTATATTTTTCGTTAATCTTTTTAAAAAATAACAATTTATTTTCATGAGACAAAGTTTGATATAAATCTGTTACATCTCTTGCAACTGTAATACCAAATGCAGCTCCTTTATTTGAAAGCAAATCATCACAAAGTGTAATTATAGTTTCGACATCATTTTTTTTTACAACTGTACTTTTTTTAAATAATTTTTTTCCAGCGTCAGCAATTGATGAAATTATATCTTTTAAATTAAACATTTTATTATCTATATATTAATTAACTTATATTTAAATATTCAATAAATGATCTCACTGAAACAGCTATTAGAAATGTTCCAAAAATCTTACTTAATAATTTTTTATCTATTCTATAGACAGCTTTAGCACCTAAGCGTGCCATTATCATTGTCACAGGAACAAATACCAAAAATCCTAACAAGTTTATATAGCCAAAACTAAAAGGCGTTGTTACATTATTAACAATTTTTCCTCCAGTAATCATCGTAATTGTGCCACTTACAGCGATTAAAAATCCTACTGCAGCTGCAGTTCCAATAGATTTTCGGATATCGTAACCAAAAGTTCTCATAAAAGGAACCATTAAAGAACCGCCTCCAATTCCTAATGGAACAGATATAAATCCAATTATTACGCCAGATATTTTTTTTACAAAGTCTGATATGGTTTTTGGATTATCAACCAACTTTTCTCTTAAAAAAATAAAAAATAGTCCAACCATAAAAGCAAAAATTGAGAAAAATAAAACTAAAGCAGGTGTTTTCATATTTACAGCCAAAAAAGTTCCAGCAATTACACCTGCAACTATAAATAAACCAAAAGACTTAACCATTTTAAAATCAACGGCATCATATTCCATATGAGTTTTGGTAGAGATAATTGAAGTTGGAATTATTATTGCTAACGAAGTTCCAACTGATAAATGCATTCTTGTAACAATATCGAAATCCAAAACTGTAAAAGCATAATACAAAGCTGGAACCATAATTATTCCACCACCCACACCTAAAAGTCCAGCCATAAAACCAGCAACAGCTGCTGCTAATGCAAGAACTGATAATAAATTAATTATCTCATTTAAATTTAAAGCTTCCATTAAGTGTTTGCCTGATTAGCCTTTTCGTTATTTTGCACAATTGTCATTATGTGTTTAGATTTTTGGAAATCAGAGTCTCTTGCCATCATATTATCACTCAAATACTTCTTCCATTCCTTAGAACCTGGTTGACCAAAATAAAGTCCTACAGTATGTCTCATGACCTGGTTTACTTTTGTTCCAACTTTAATTTCTTCCTCCAGATATTTTAGAATTTGTTTTACAATTTCCTCGCGTGATGAAATATTTGAGTTTTTAAAAATAACATTTTCAATATCTTTAAGGAAATAAGGATTTTGATAAATTGCTCTACCAATCATTACACCGTCACAAAAATTTAAATGTTTTTGTATTTGGTCGGTATCAGTAATTCCACCATTAATAATAATTTCAAGATCAGGATTTGATTTTTTAATATCATAAACCATCTGATAATTTAGTTTAGGAATATTTAGATTTTGTTTTGGAGTTAAGCCTTTTAGTATTGCTTTTCTGGCATGAAGAATAATTGTTTTACAACCTGAGCTTTTCATTTTATTAATAAACATATTTAGATAGTCAAATTCTTCAGTATCATCAAAGCCTATTCTAGTTTTAGCAGTCACTGGAATATTGCAAGATTTTTTCATTTCCGCTAAACACTCGGATACAAGATCTGGTTCTTTCATTAAACAAGCTCCGAAGGAATTTTTTTGAACCTTTTTACTTGGACAGCCTAAATTAATATTAACTTCGTCATAACCATAATCTTCAGCTATCTTTGCTACTTCTGCTAATTCCTTTTTGTCAGAACCTCCAACCTGTAAAGCTAATGGTTTTTCTAAATTATTGAATTTCAAAAGTTTATGTTTATCTCCACGTAAAACAGCTTTGGTTACAACCATCTCTGTATACAGCATCACATTTTTACTAATTAATCTTAAAAAGTAACGATCATGACGGTCGGTGCAGTCCATCATAGGTGCTACCGAAACTTTTCTATTTATATTTTTTTTAGTACCCAAGTGCTTTACCCATAATTTTATCAGGTAACCAAGTAACGATCTCAGGAAATATACATAAAATTACTATAGCTAAAGCCATTATTATCATAAATGGTATAGATCCTTTTAAAATTTCTGACAAACTAACGTCTGGAGTAATTCCTTTTATAATATAAAGATTTAAACCTACTGGTGGTGTTATTAATCCAATTTCCATATTTATAGTAAATACTATTGCAAACCAATAAGGATCAAAACCTAATGTTGTAATAACAGGCAGTAATATTGCTGAAGTCATAACAATAACTGCAACTGGTGGTAAAAAGAAACCTGCTATCAAAAGAAATATATTTATTAGAATAAATACTACCCATTTGTTAGAGCTTAAATCAACCATGCTCTGCGCTAAAGATTGAGTTACATAAAGTTGTGAAAGAGTAAATGCAAAAAGATAAGAAGCAGCAATAATGAACATTATCATTACGCTTTCCTTCATTGAAACTTTAACTATGTTCCAAATCTTTTTAGGCTGATAAATTTTATAAACAACGGCAATTAATACAAAAACTAAAAATGCTCCCACACCAGATGCTTCCGACGGTGTTGCCACTCCACCATAAAGAACATACAAAACACCCGCTATGATAGCTAGGAAAGGAAGAATTCTTGGTAATACTTCAAGTTTTTCTTTTAAAGTTGGTCTTACTCTATTTCTTAATGCTTTTGCTGCATCTTTATCAATAAAATAACTATGAATTAACGCCCATATAGCAAACATGCCTGCCAACATGAAGCCTGGTATAAGACCACATAAAAATAATCTTCCAATTGATGTACCTGTTGCAATTCCGTAAACAATTAAAACAATACTTGGAGGAATTAAAACTCCTAAAGTTCCACCTGCTGCTATTGTTCCCGTTGCGATTTGATCTGAATATCCTCTTTTTCTCATTTCTGGTATTCCCATTGTTCCAATCGCTGCACAAGTTGCGGGGCTTGATCCACTTAAAGCTGCAAAAATTGAACAAGCTCCAATATTAGAAATTACTAGTCCTCCTGGTACTCTCCAGAGCCACCTATCTAATCCTGTATATAAATCTTTTCCAGCTGGAGAATTTGCTACAGCCATTCCCATCAAAATGAACATTGGTATAGAAAGCAAAACAAATGAGTTAAGTCCTGCAAAAAATGTTTCAGCAAAAACATCGAGCATTTGAAAACCTTCGAATGATACTAACAATGCAATCGAAACAAAACTCAAACCAAAAGCAATTGGAATCCCAGAAAAAAGTACCAATAAAGTAAAAACTGCAACAATTAAAGCTATTATCAATGGATCCATTTAATTATAATCCTCATCATCAATTAATTTAATAATTTCTGCTATGTACTGTAATATCATCAATAAAGCACCTAGCATCATTGATGAGTATGGTATCCATAATGGTGGATCCCAAACTGTACCTGTTGAGTAATTTTTGGTAAATGCCTCCTCTACCATTAAAAATCCAAAATAAAATAAAATTAAGAAAAATAACAAACTTATAGAAGATGTAAAAATTTTTAATCTAATAATATTTTTCTTTGATAAAAAATCGTAAATCCATTCCATGCTAACATGAGCTTTCTCACTAAGCACATAAACACTTCCTATAAAAGTTGACGCAACTAATAACATAGTCACAAGTTCTGTTTGCCATGTGATTGCTCTTTGAAAAAAATATCTTTCAAAAACAAGCTCAACTATTACCAAGATTGATAAGAGTAATGCTAATACAGCAAAAGCACCACATGCTTTAGCTATCAAGTCACAAAACTGAAGATATTTTTTTTTCATAAAAAAAACCCCTATCTAAATGGTTAAATAGGGGTTTTTATATATTATTTTATTTAACTGATAAAGCCATTTCCATTAGCTTGTCGCCACCTGGAACTTTGTCAGCAAATGCTTTGTGTGAAGATTGCTTAGCAATCTCTACCCATGCAGCATGGTCTTTTGCATCCATATATACTAACTTCACACCTGCAGCTTTATAAGCCTCTTCAAACTTTTTATCTAAGTTTTCTACCTGTGCTGTCATATATTTTTCAGCTTTTTTTCCAGCTTTCATTAAAGCCTTTTGTTGCTTTGAGTTTAAAGCATCAAAAGATTTTTTTGACATAAGGATTGGTTCATACATAAACCATAAACCAAATTTTCCTGGAGGAGTTGCACATGAAACTTGCTCGTAAATTTTATAACTTACAAAACTTCCTGAACTTGTGTTAGCTCCAGTTAATACACCTGTTTGAAGGCCAGTATAAATTTCAGATGAAGGCATACTTTGAATACCTGCTCCCGCTGCTTCTAACATTTGGTTAAATGCTTTACCTGCAGCTCTCATCACTTGTCCTTTGGCATCACTAGGATTTTTTATACATTTAGTTTTTGAAGCAAAACCACCACCTAACCAAGCATCAGATAAAACAACTACACCAGCATCATTTATGATTTTTTTAATTTCAGTCATCATTGGACCTTTATTAAATCTTAATGCATGCTTATGGTTTTTAACTGTTCCTGGCATTAAAGTAGCATCAAATTCTGGATGGAATTTCGATGCGTAAGCTAATGGGAATGCGGAAATATCCAATTGACCAGTAGTCATTGGCTTCCATTGTTCTTTTGGTTTGTATAATGATTTAGCTGGATAAATTCTTATATCTATTCCAACGTTTGCTTTTTTGACTTCGTCAGCAATGATTTGAACCATTTCATGACGAGGGTCATATGATCCATCAGCTCTTGGAGTACCTGGCCACTGGTGACTAGCTTTTAAAGTTACAGCAAAAGCAGAACCAATAGTAGTGAAAACAAAAACTAATGAAGTTAAAAATAATGATATTTTTTTAAACATTATTATCTCCTCTATTATTATTTAATTAATGCATTAAAATGAAGATATTGATAAGAGTCAAGGCTACAAAGTAAGCACATATATTATGGATGGACCTTTAAAAAACCTTTTAGTTATAGATTTAACAAGAGTATTGGTTGGACCTTATTGCACAATGATATTGTCTGACTTAGGGGCAAGAGTTATTAAAATTGAGGCTCCTGAGATTGGAGATGATTCAAGAAAATTTGGACCATTTGTTAAAGATTATTCTGCATACTTCATGTCGTTAAACAGAGGTAAAGAAAGTATAGCTTTAAATTTAAAAAATGTGGATGATAAAAAAATTTTTGAAAAAATTTTAGCAAAAGCAGATATCCTTGTTGAAAATTTTAAACCAGGTACTCTAGAAAAATGGGGGTATGGCTGGAAAGATGTGAGCAAAAAATATCCAAAATTAATTTATGCATCAGCATCTGGATTTGGTCAGACTGGTCCGTTAAAGGAATTGCCTGCTTATGATATGGTTGTTCAAGGAATGGGTGGTTTAATGAGCGTTACAGGTCAGCCAAACTCCGAACCCACAAGAGTTGGAACTTCTATAGGAGATATAACAGCTGGCTTATTTACAGCTATAGGAATTAATGCGGCTCTTTATGATAGACAAAAAACTGGTAAAGGAATGTTTATTGATGTTTCAATGTTAGATTGTCAAATTGCAATTTTAGAAAATGCTATTGCAAGATATTTATCAAACAATGAAATTCCAAAACCATTAGGATCTAGGCATCCTTCTATTGCTCCATTTGAAGCTTTTAAAACTAAAGATAGTTACATAATTATAGCTGCTGGAAATGATAAATTGTTCGAAAAATTATGTAATGTTTTAAATATTTCAGAAATATCAAAAGATGAAAAATTCAATTCAAATTCATCGCGATCAAAAAATATTGATCAACTTAAGAAAATACTTGAAGAAAAACTTATAAATAAAAAAACATCCGAATGGGTTAAAGAAATGGAGAAAGATAAAATTCCTTGTGGACCTATTTATAATATTAAAGAAGCGGTTGAAAACCCTCAAATTGAGTCAAGAAATATGATTGTTAAAGCATTTCACAAAGTTGTTGGCGACTTTAGATTGGCAGGAAATCCAATTAAAATGTCAACTTATAAGGATGAGACAACTAGAGGTGACATTCCCGATTTAGACGAGCATAGAGAAAAAATTATTAAAGAGTTTGTTAAATAATTTAAGAATTATTCTCTGTATCTTGAGAACTTTGGTCTTGAGTTTGTTCCTCAGCTTCAGAAACTTGATCTAAAGAGACATCATCATTTTCAGTATTATCAGCTTGAGCTGCATCAACATTCACTTCAGTCTGAGCTCCACCTGATATCTCTGCTAAATCGTCTTTTGATACTTGGATTTTCTCTGGAATTTTTCTTGCTCTTTTAGATGGCAATATTGGAGCGCCACTTTTTGAGATTTCACCTTTGTACAAATTTTCAAAATCATCCCCTACTTCTTCATCCTCTAAAGAAGTATCATCTACCTGCTCCACATGTTTTCTGAGTTTGTATACAGCGCTATCTTTTAAGTCTGAAACTTTTACATTTTCTTTAGCAATTTCTCTTAGTGAAATTACAGTATTTTTATCATTATCAATACTTACTGTTGGTTCTACACCTGAATTAAGTTGGGTTGTTCTTTCTTTTGCAACTAATACTAATTCGTAAGGACTTTCTACTTTATCTATACAATCTTCTACAGTTACTCTAGCCATGCGAGGTATTTATACTCAAGAATTCAATAAATCAAGATGTTTTATTATTATAATTTCACTGGATTTAGTTTGTTTTTTACTAAAAAAAGTAAAACTAAAGACAAAGAAATATAAACACCAGATATTACTGCTATTCCCTCAATTGAAAATCCTCTGTCAATTAAAAAACCAAACAAAGCAGTTCCAAAAGCAGTCGCAAAAACCATTAAAGCAGTTGTTAAGGCTTTAATTGATCCAATATACTTCACTCCATATATTTCTGCCCATGTGGAAGATCCTAAAACGTTTGCTAATCCATTTGTAATTCCAATTAGTCCTAGGAAAACAAAAGATGTCAACGGATGATTAAAAAATATAATTACAAAGATTGATAATAAGAGAGGTAAATTCATAAATATCAATATTTTTCTACTTGTAAATTTATCAATTAAAAAGCCAGCAATAAAAAGTGTGATTACGGAGAGAACCGAGTAAACCATAAATGATTGTGCTATTACATATGGGCCCCAAGCTTTAGATGAGAGAATAAAAGATTGATAAACAAAGGTTCCTGTTGCAATCCAAGGCATTGCAAGCATGTTTGCACATAAAATATAAAACCTATAATCTTTTAATACCTCTGTTCTTTTCCAATTTTTAATTTTCTTACTATTCAGATTTTCTTTATCGGGTTCTCTAGAGTCAAAATTAAGGTTTCTAATTAAAGAAAAAGATATAACTGGTAAAAACAAAATTATTATAATTGAAGTGTATATCCAAATATTTCTCCAATCATAAATTGTTAAAAAATAAACAATTAAAACAGGTAAGATAAATTCAGCAGTTGAAAGCCCAAACCATCCAGTGCTTAAAGCTTTGCCTCTCGATTTTGTAAAATATCTAGAAATTGTTGTAGTAGCGGTATGAGACATCATTCCCTGACCAGAAAATCTCATTAAAAAAATTGCTATAAATAAAATACTGATTGATGAAATTTTAGAAAAGAAAAAACATGAAAAAGATAGTGCGATAATTACAAGAAATGCAAATTTAAAAATATTTATATCGTCAATTTTTTTTCCAACCCAAATTAAAATAAAACTACTTAGAAGTGTTGCAGATGCATAAATTGAGCCAAATTGTCCATGAGTTATAGAAAGTGCATCACGTATACTAGAATTAAATAATCCAAGAAAAAAACTCTGTCCAAAACTAGAAAAAAATGTAAAGATAAATCCAAATAGTATTACTTTTAAACTTAAACTTTTAAACATATAAATAAGATATGAGTTGTAATGTTGCTTTCATAGGTCTAGGTGTCATGGGCTATCCAATGGCAGGTTATATATCAAAAGGTGGACACAATGTAACTGTTTTTAATAGAACTAAGTCAAAAGCAGAAAAATGGATTAAGGAACATAATGGTAAAATGGCAGAAACACCTGCTGAAGCAGTAAAAGATGCTGAATACATTTTTACATGTGTTGGAAATGACAATGATTTACGTGAAGTAACGTTTGGTGATAATGGTGCTTTTAAAACAATTAAAAAAGGTTCAATCTATATCGATAACACCACAGCTTCAGCAACAATTGCCAGAGAAATTTATGATCACGCAAAAAAAAATGGATTTGGCGCATTAGATGCTCCTGTATCTGGGGGACAAGCTGGTGCTGAAAACGGTGCGCTAACTGTTATGATTGGTGGCGATCAAGCTGACTTTGATAAAGCAAAAGATAAAATTGATTGTTACAGTAAAAAAATGAAATTACTTGGCAAAGCTGGAAGCGGACAACTTGCTAAAATGGTTAATCAAATTTGCATAGCAGGATTAGTTCAGGGTTTATCTGAAGGAATAAATTTTGGAATGAAAGCTGGATTGAATATGGAGGATGTTATTGAAGTTATTTCAAAAGGTGCAGCTCAATCTTGGCAAATGGAAAATAGATACAAAACGATGATTGATGATAAATTTGATTTTGGCTTTGCAGTTGATTGGATGAGAAAAGATTTAAAAATTGCAATGGAGGAAGCAAAAAACAACGGTTCATTATTACCTGTTACAGAGCTTGTTGATAAATATTATGCTGAAGTTCAAGAAATGAAAGGTAATCGTTGGGACACATCTAGCTTAATCAAAAGGTTTAGAAAGTAAAAAGGTATGCAGCCAGCATACTATGATAATTTAGTAGAAATTCAGAATAAGTATTGGTCTATGCTAGAGGATGCTGTGACCAACAGAGCTTCATCTTTTAGAATTCCCGTCTTTATTTGTTCGCATCAAGATGAAGTTGAAGGAAGAATAGTCGTTTTAAGAAAATCTGACAAAAAAAATAATTTATTACAGTTCCATACAGATCTTCGATCTCCAAAAATAGAAATACTTAAAAAAAATAACAAAGCATCATTGCTTTTTTATGATAAAGAAGAAAAAATACAATTAAGAGTAAAAGCAATTTGTGAAATTAATAATCAAAACTCAATAACCGAAGAATCTTGGAAAAAAACACAGCATATTAGTAGAAGGTGCTATCTTACTGACAGTGCACCAGGAACAATCTCAAATAACCCAACATCTGGAATGATATCTCAATTAGAAAATTTTGATTATACAATGAAGCAAAGTGAAGATGGATATAAAAATTTTACTGTAATTAAATGTAAAATTAAATCTGTTGAGTGGTTATATCTTGCGGCCAAAGGACATCGTAGGGCAAAATTTGATTTCGAAAATAATAAAGAAATGTGGTTAGTGCCATAATGAAAAAATATAAACCTATATTCTAAATAATATTAGTTTTTTTAATGTATTGAGCACAAATAATAAAAGTGTATATAGTTTATAAAAGATTTTGTATTTAACAAAATATTGTAATTTTTTTCCTGTTCTTTCAGATTTTTCTAAAAATTTCATATCTTCGTAAGAATGTTTAATCACCTCTCGACTTGGCTTATTGTTATTACCTTTTCTTACAAAGACCATATTGTGATAAAATGAAATATTTGTAATTTTTCCATCATATTTTTTTTCAATATAAAAAGGATTCGCAATTTCTTGATAATTTAAACTATCAGTTAATTGTTTAAAAAAATTCATGTGCGAATTCGAATATTTTAAATCAAATGGGTTTCCGCCAAAAAAATGATTATAGCTAGTCTGTATATCCTCAATAATATAAAGACCATTTTCTTTTAAAGAAGGAAATAGTAATTCAAAACTTTTCTTAACATCTTTTGCTAAGTGACTCCCATCATCTATTATAATGTCAAATTCAGTATATTCCTTTATTATTTCATCAATAAATTTTTTATCGCTTTGTGATCCTTGATGAACAAATATATTTTTTCTATTTAGTTTTTTCTCTTCTAAATTAATTTTATGAATATCAATACCAATTATTTTTGAGTTCTTAAAATAATCCGACCACATTAAGAGCGATTTACCGTCAGCGATACCTATTTCAAGTATTGTAAGATTTTTATTTTGAAGTTTATTAAAATAATTCTCATAGATCTCTAAATAGCCATGATCAATTTTATCTGTTTGGTATAGGTGACCAATTTTTTTTAAATCACTGTGTTCAGACATTAAAATTAAAATATAGACTCTGAATATTTTTTCCAGTTATCTTGATAGTGTTTAGTATTTTCCCAAACTGCTTTTTTTTCTTCGTCTGTTACTTCCCTTATCACTTTGCCAGGGGATCCGACAACTAAAGAGTTGTCAGGTATTACTTTATTTTCAGTGATTAATGCTTTAGCCCCAATAATACAATTTTTTCCAATCTTTGCTTTATTTAGAATTACAGCACCAATACCGATTAGACTATTGTCACCTATTGTACAACCGTGAAGCATAACTAAATGACCAACTGTAACATCTTTTCCAACTTTTAGAGGGCAACCTGGATCTGTATGCAAAACACATCCATCTTGTACGTTTGATCCCTCACCTATGTGAATGTTTTCTATATCTCCTCTAAGGGTTGCATTAAACCATATGCTTGTATTTTTTTCTAAAGTAACATCACCAATAACAACAGCATTTGGCGCTACCCAATTTTCGCCAGAGTTTTTTGGTTTTTTGTCTTTTAAATCATAAAACATAAATTATATATTAACTTATCATGGCTCTTACAAAAACTCCAATATGTGATTTTGGAAAAAAAGCACTAGAATTTAAACTTAAATCCACTGAAAATAAAATACTTTCTTTAAAAGATATTCAAGGTGAAAAGGGAACATTGATTATGTTTATTTGTAATCATTGCCCATATGTGAAAGCAATTATAAATGATTTAGTTAAAGATTGTAATGAAGTTAAAAACTTTGGAGTCAACTCAGTTGCAATATGTTCCAATGATGTAAAAAATTATCCAGAAGACTCATTTGAAAAAATGATCGAATTTGCAAAAGAAAATGGTTTTAGTTTTCCATATCTTCATGACGATACTCAAAATGTAGCAAAAAAATATGGTGCTGTATGTACCCCTGATTTTTTTGCTTATAATAATAAATTAGAACTTCAATACAGGGGAAGAATTAGAGAACTAAAAGATTTAAAACCAGTAAGGGATGGAAATAGCGATTTATACAATGCACTTAAACAAATTTCAGAAACAGGCAATGGGCCTCAAAATCAAATTTCGAGTATGGGCTGCAATATAAAGTGGAAAAGATAAAATGTTTTTAGTTTTAACAAGGAATTTTCCTCCTGAAGTTGGTGGAATGCAGAATTTAATGTGGGGTCTTACTACTTCATTATCAAAACTTGATATGGTTAAAGTTTTTGCTGATTACCATGAAAATTCAAATAAATTTGATGAAAAGGTCTCTTTCTCAATTGAAAGAGTAAAAGGACCAAAGATAATCAGAAAATTTAGAAAATCATTTTTAATTAATGATTTTTTAACAAAAAATAAAAAAGTAAGATGTATTATAGCTGATCACTGGAAGAGCTTAGAAAATATTAAAACTGAAGTAAAAAAAATTTGTTTAATACATTCAAAAGAAATTAACCATAAAAAAGGGTCTTGGTTAAATAAAAGAGTTCTTAGTATTTTAAATAATGTTGATTATGTAATAGCTAATTCAAATTTTACAAAAAATTTAGCTATTGAGTTAGGTGTAAAATCTGAAAAAATAATGATAATAAATCCAGGCATTGAGCCTGTAGATAATATTCCTGAAAAAAATTTAAAAGAAGCAGAAGATATATTTGGTGAAAAAAAAAATAGATTAATTACAGTTTCTCGCTTTGATAAAAGAAAAAATCACGAAAAGATCATCATGGCGTTAAGAAATTTAAAAGAAATCTATCCCGATATAATTTACGTTTGTATAGG
>CACPID010000010.1 GCA_902633965.1 uncultured Pelagibacteraceae bacterium
GTAAAAGAATTACTTGGATAAAGCCATATACGAAAATCAAGGATGTAAAATATAGCAAATTAGATGTTCATATTAAATGGTTTTATGATGGTACACTTAATGCATCTGCTAATTGTATTGATAGACATCTAAAGAAAAATAAAGATAAAACAGCAATCATATGGGTAGGTGACGATCCAAAGGTACAAAAAAAAATATCTTATAAACAACTTCATAACGAAGTCTCCAAAACAGCTAATGCTCTTAAAAATTTAGGTATTAAAAAAGGTGATAGAGTTACAATTTATCTAACAATGATACCTGAGCTTGCTTACACTATGTTAGCTTGTGCTAGAATTGGTGCTATACATTCAATAATTTTTGGTGGGTTCTCACCAGATAGCATATCCGGGAGAATCAACGACTGTAAATCAGATTACGTTATAACTGCGGATGAAGGACTTAGAGGTGGAAAAATAATCCCTTTGAAATCAATTACTGACGAAGCTCTACTTAACTGTCCAAATGTTAAAAAATGTATAGTTGTTAAACGAACTGGAAATAGAATTAATTGGGATGAAAGCCGGGATGTTTGGTACCACGAGATAACTAAAAAGGCATCATCAATCTGTGAACCAGAGGAAATGGATGCTGAAGACCCGCTCTTTATATTGTACACATCTGGATCTACTGGAAAGCCTAAAGGAGTTTTGCATACGACTGGTGGTTATATGGTTTATGCATCAATGACACATCAATACATATTTAATTACAAGCCTAAAGATATTTATTGGTGTACAGCAGATATTGGCTGGATAACAGGTCATAGCTACATAATATATGGTCCACTTGCAAATGGTGCAACTACAATTATGTTTGAGGGAATTCCTACTTATCCAGATACATCTAGGTGGTGGCAAATAGTTGATAAGTACAAAGTAAACATTTTTTATACTGCACCAACAGCTATTAGGGCTTTAATGAGAGAGGGTGAAGGGCCGGTTAAAAAAACTTCAAGGAAAACTCTTAAATTATTAGGAACTGTAGGAGAACCAATAAATCCAGAAGCCTGGCAATGGTACTTTAAAACAGTTGGAGATTCGAGATGTCCTATTGTGGATACTTGGTGGCAAACTGAAACTGGTGGAATTTTGATAAGTCCTCAAACTGGTGCAATTGACTTAAAACCTGGCTCTGCAACTAAGCCATTTTATGGAATAAAGCCTGCTATTGTAGATCAAGATGGAAAAGTTTTAAAAGGAGAGGCAAAAGGAAGACTATGTATTTCTCAATCATGGCCTGGCCAAATGAGAACGGTTTATGGAGATCATAATAGATTTATAGAAACATACTTTTCACAGTTTGATGGAAAATATTTTACGGGGGATGGTTGTAGACGAGATAAAGATGGATATTATTGGATTACTGGCAGAGTTGATGATGTAATAATTGTATCTGGTCATAATCTAGGAACTGCAGAAATAGAAAGCGCTTTTGTTGCTCATCCAAAAGTAGCTGAGGCTGCAGTTGTGGGATATCCACATGATATAAAAGGTAATGGTCTTTACTGTTATGTAACTCTTAATGTGGGTGAGAGCCCTAGTGGTGATTTAGAAAGAGACTTAAAACTTTGGGTGAGAAAACAAATTGGCCCAATCGCTACCCCAGATTTAATTCATTTTTCACCTGGTTTACCTAAAACAAGATCAGGAAAAATAATGAGAAGAATTTTAAGAAAGATTGCAGCAAATGAACATGAACAACTTGGGGATACAACAACATTAGCAGATCCAAGTGTTGTTGAGAGCCTGGTAAACGAGAGAAAAAATATTTAAATATTTATAAGTCTTGTAAATTCGTCTTTAATATTATCCCATTTTAAAATCATTGAATTAAGAACAATTTTTCTATCTAAAGTTTTTAATTCATCAGCTATTGGTGCCCAGTGATATAAAGCTAATGCGCTTTCGTTAAAAGGTAAACTGTTGTAATATTTTTTCCAATCAACTTTTTGAAACCTATCTTCAAAGGATTTTTTAGCACCATTGAAAACCTCATCCGGCATTCCATTAATTTTTTCTTTATCCAAAATTGAAAAAAAAATATCTTTTGATTTAATTATATCATCATAATTATAAAAAACATTTAGATAAGAGAAACTAAAGAAAGTTAAATCTTGAAGCGCTACTGAATAAATATTCCATTTAGCTTTGTTTATTGATGATAATAGTTTCTCATTATCAAAGTGAAGTACATATTTAGTTCCCATTCTTGTTTTAAGATAGCTATAAAGTGTAACTTGAGAAACCCAGGCTGATTTTTTTTGAATAAAAGTTTCTAAATCAGATAAATTTTTAATTTTTTTTTTAGGTAGGATAGATTTAAATAAAGCTAAAAAATAAACCTTAAAATCCTCTATAGATATGTCCTTTAAATTAAACTTGTACTTTAACACCATTTATATACCTGTGGTTGTATTGTATGACAAAAAACCCCTATTTTCGATCATATTAAGTCTTTCAATCTACTTCATTTTGAGTAAAGTTTCATCTTTTAACCTATAGGGAGGCAAAAAAATGTCAAAACAACAACAACACTGGGAAAAAACCAGGGGATTGCTTTTTGTAACATTAGCAATTTGGTTTGTTTTCTCAATTGGCATCTTTTTCTTCGGAGCCGAAATGCAAGAATCTAACATTAGACCATTTGGATATCCTTTAACGTACTGGTTTACATGTCAAGGTTCTCTTGGAATTTTCGTAATACTAATTTTTTGGTTTGCGGGAAGACAAGAAAAGATTGATGAAGAGTTCGGCTATTCTGAAAAGGAGGATGACTAATGTTTAAAGGTAAATTTATAGACAACTTGCCTAAGATTTATGGAACATACACAGGAGGTTTCCTTGTATTCATAATCTTAATGGCGATAGCTGAACAAGCTGGAATGTCTGCAAAATTAATAGGAATATTTTTTGTGGCATTTACAGTTTTAATTTATGCACTAATTGGTTATCTATCTAGAACACTTCAAGTTGATGCGTATTATGTAGCTGGAAGACAGGTTCCAACAGTATTTAACGGTATGGCAACTGCTGCTGACTGGATGTCAGGAGCATCGTTTGTTGCAATGGCTGGTGGTATCTACTTCAAAGGTTATGGTTACATGGCGCTTTTAGTTGGATGGACTGGTGGATACGTTCTTGTGGCATCACTGCTAGCACCTTACTTAAGAAAGTTTGGTTGCTATACTGTGCCAGATTTTATTGGTACAAGATATGGTGGTAACGCAGCAAGACTATGTGCTGTATTAGTACTAACGGTTGCTTCATTCACTTATGTGACTGCACAGATAAATGCAACAGGAACTATTGCATCAGTTGCATTAGATATTCCTTTTGGAATTGCGGTTTACGTTGGTCTAGCGAGTATTTTAATGTGCTCTATGCTAGGTGGAATGAGAGCAGTTACTTGGACACAGGTTGCACAATACATTGTATTGATTATTGCATACTTGTTACCTGTATTCTGGATCAGTAACAAATTAGGTGCTGGTGTATTTCCACACTTTATGTTAGCAGATGAAGTTGCTAGAATTTCTGAACTTGAGTCTCAGTTTGGTCTAGGAACTGTTAAAAACTCTGCGGCTGATTTAGCTACAGTACCAAAAGGTTTAGCTGGAATAACTAAAGCTCACTCGGATGTAAACACAACACCTTGGAAATTTATTTCATTGGCGGTTTGTATGATGGCTGGAACAGCTTCATTACCTCACGTTATGATGAGATACTTTACTACTCCAAGTGTTAAATCAGCTAGAAGATCAGTAGGTTGGTCATTATTCTTTATCTTCCTATTATATTCTTCAGCGCCGATGTTAGCTACATTATCTAAGCTTTCATTAATGGATCCAAACTTAGCAACTGGAATTATTGGTAAATCAATTGCTGATGTTCAAGCATTAGACTGGTACCAAAACTGGAACCAAGCAAACCTAATGTTTGTTAGCGACTTTAACGGAAATGGAACACTTGAGTTAAACGAGTTTTTCATGGGTGGTAAAGCCGTTGTATTAGCAACACCAGAAATAGCTGGATTACCTTATGTAATTTCAGGACTAGTTGCTGCAGGTGGTATGGCTGCTGCCATGTCTACTGCTGATGGATTAGTTTTAGCAATTGCGAACGCTTTATCTCATGACTTATACTATAAGATCATTGACCCTAAAGCAGAAACAGCAAAAAGATTAATTGTTGCAAGGGTATTACTTGTAGTAATTGGTTTTGCTGGAGCAACAATTGCAGCTCTTGAAATTCAAGGTATCTTAGGTTCGGTTATCTGGGCTTTTGACTTTGCAATGTCAGGGTTATTCTTCCCACTTGTACTTGGTGTATGGTGGAAGAGAGCTAATGCACAGGGTGCAGTTGCTGGAATGCTTCTTGGTCTAGCTTCAGGAACAGCGTACTTAATTTGGGTACGAACTGGTGGAGCAGGATTCTGGGGTGTTACACAATTAACATTCGGTATTGTTGGATCATTAGTAAGTTTAGTTTCAATGGTAGTGGTAAGTTTAATTACTAAAGCACCAGATGCAGCTACACAGAGAATGGTTGACGAAGTACGTGTACCAAGCGGTAAAACAGTACTTGGCAAACAACACTAAATAAATCTATTTTTAAAGGGGCGAATTATTCGCCCCTTTAACTTCAAATCAAAACGTTATGTCTGCTAACTTTCATCCTTTAGTATATCTAATTGACTATGTTATGGGAGTAATTATGTGGACACTCATTGGTAGGGTTGCAATGAATATATTTCAAAGAGAGGACTCGAACTTTTTTTTTATGAGGGTTTTTGTAAAATTGACAGATCCCTTGATAAATCTATTTAGGTTTATAACTCCATCTTTCATTGTAAGGCCTCTGGTTCCACTATATGTCGCATGGTTTTTTTACATGTTTAGATTTTATCTTTTTCCATATCTACTGGGTTATTCTGTAATGGGTATGCTATCTTTTCCATTGGAAAGCGAAATTGCAATCCAAATTTATCAAATTTTCGGTAAAAATTAATTCAAATTAAAAAATTTTATTGATACTACTAGTTAAAGTTATCAATGCAAAAAATTAAAATTTCACCCTCAATATTATCTGCTGATTTTAGCCAGCTAAGTCTAGAAATTAAAAAACTTGAAGATGCAGGGGCTGACATGATTCATGTAGATGTGATGGATGGGCACTTTGTGCCAAATTTAACAATTGGACCCCCGGTGATAAAATCTTTGAGAAAACATACTAATCTAATATTTGATGTTCATCTAATGATTTCGCCGGTTCATAAATATATTGAGAGTTTTTCTAATGCAGGCGCGGATATAATTACATTTCATCCCGAAGCAACTGAAAGTATGAGTGAAACAATCAGTCTTATTAAAAAATTGAAAAAAAAAGTTGGAGTATCTTTAAATCCGCAAACTCCAATTGATTTAGTAAAAAACTTCTTGGATAAAATAGATCTTGTTTTAGTTATGAGTGTGCATCCAGGTTTTGGTGGCCAGAAATTTATGCCGGAAACTCTAGATAAGATTGAAGATCTATCAAAACTTAGAAAAGAAAAAAAACTAGCTTTCGATATAGAGGTTGATGGTGGTATAGATTTTGATAACTCTAAATTAGTTAAAAAAGCTGGAGCAAATATTCTTGTATCTGGAACAACCATATTTAAAAATAACAACGGTGATATAAAAAAAAATATTGATGCTTTGAGAACTGGATAATATGCTTTTAAAAAATTCATTAATTTATATTAATCAATTTTTTTTTTTCATTTTCACAGAATTAAGAAAAATTTACTTAAAGTCTAACATTTATAACAATAAGATATCTAAAATTGACTCTAATCATTTAGATTATAAGCCTAGTCCAAGTCTTTTAGATGGAATTATAAAGTATTCTAAAAATAGAAAAAATATTAGTGATTTTTCACTTAATAATGTGTGGTCAGATAATAAAATTTCAAAAAAAGATTTTAAAAAATTACACGGTTTTTTCTGGTTGTTCACACTTGATCTTAATTCATCAAAGAAAGATGTACAAAACATTTTACTTAAATGGTTTAAAACGTATCATAACTATAATGCTGATAGCTGGGAAATCGATTTATTATCAAAAAGAATAATATCCTGGATTTCAAATACAAAAATAACATATGAAGGTAGTGATGAAATTTATAAAAATGAATTTGACTATTTAATAAAAAAACAAGTTAATCATCTTATTAATGAGATCGATCGATCAGAAAAAATTGATGACAAAATAATTGGCTGTGCTGCAGTAATATTAGCAGGTGTATCATTTAACGATAAAACAAAATTTCTTAATTACGGTTTAAGTCTTTTAAATCGAATTATTAGGAATACATTCGATAGGTATGGTTTCCCAAAATCAAGAAATTTGCGGCAACTGACTCTCTTTTTAAAATATTTTATTTTGATCAGAGAATGGTTAAAAGAATCACAAAACGATATTCCAGAATATCTAGATGAAATTATTTATCATTTAGGTCAAGCTTATAATTTAATTAATAAAAATTCTGGAGTAACATTCTTATTTAATGGTAGCCAAATTTCAAACAATACAAACTTTGATAATTATTTAAAAAGATTAGGTTATAATTTTAAAAGTGAAAGTTTTGAAGTTGGCGGTTATGCTTTTTTAAATAACAAAAAACTTTCACTGGCAGTAGATTTGGGTACAACTCCAGAAAAGAAATTTTCTGAGAATTATCAAGCTGGTACGCTGTCTTTTGAAATATCTTATAATGGTGAAAGAATTGTTTCAAATTCAGGCTATTTTCAAAACTTTAAACACCAATTAAATTTAATTTCAAAAAGTACAGCATGTCATAGCACTCTAATTTTAAATAACTGTTCTTCTACTCAGTTTATTAAAAAATCTAGTGGAATTTCATATGCTGATAGTACGACGAGAGTTAGTAGGAAAAATATTAATGTTAAAAAAAACCATTGGATTATAAGTGCTGAGCATGATGGTTATCTTAAAAGATTTGGGATTGTTCACTCAAGAAAAATTGAATGTCTTTTAGATCAAAATAAATTTGTTGGGCTAGACAGAATTATAAGAAAAAAAAATGGTAAAGAAATGAATTTTGAAATAAGATTTCACTTAGATCCCCAAGCAAGAGTAATGAAAACACAAGATAAGAAAACGATTTTTATTGAGTGTAATAATGAAGCCTGGAAATTTAAATCGACAGAACATAATATAAATTACGAAACTGGTTTATTTTTTGGAAAAAAAAATAATTTCTTGGAAAATCAAAATATACTTATTTCTGGTATAGTAAAAAATGAAACACAAGAAATGAAATGGGAAATTGAAAAACTTGTATGAAAAAAATTAAGAGAGCACTTATATCTGTTTATGATAAAAAAAAATTAAAAAACCTCTTAAAAGTCTTAAAAAAAAATCGTGTGCAAATTTTAAGTTCTGGTGGAACCAACGAAGAAATTAAAAAATTAGGTTTTGAAACTATTGAGATCTCAAATTATACAAAATATCCAGAAGTTCTTGATGGTAGAGTAAAAACATTAAATCCCAAAATACATGCTGGAATTTTAATGAAAAGAAATAATGCCAAACATATGAAAGAGTCCATTAAAAGAAATTTTCAAGAAATTGATTTAGTAGTGGTAAACTTTTACCCATTTGAGAAAGTTTTAGAGAAAACCAATAATCATAAAGAAATTCTCGAAAATATAGATATTGGAGGACCTGCATTAGTAAGGGCTGCAGCAAAAAATTATAAAGATGTGACTATAGTATCTGATGCTTCTCAATATGATGAAGTAATTCATCATTTGCAGAAAAATAATTGCTATACAAGTTTAAAATTAAGAGAAAAACTTTCGAGAGAGGCCTTTAACACTACAGCTTCTTACGATAGTAATATCGCTAATTATTTTAATAATATTACAAAAAATAGCTTCCCCAAGAAAAAAACATTCGCTTTTAAATTACATGAGAAGCTTAGATATGGAGAAAATCCTCACCAAGAAGCCTCTGTTTATATTGATGGAGATTATAAATTAAAACAGTTAAACGGTAAAAAATTAAGCTATAATAATTATAGCGATATATTTGCTGCTTTAAAAATATCAAAGACTTTGCCAAAAAATAAAGGAACAGTTATTGTAAAGCATGCTAATCCGTGTGGTGTATCAATTGAAGCAAATAATATGGAAAGTTTTAAACTCGCACTTAAATCCGATCCTGTAAGTGCATTTGGAGGAATTGTTTCTTGTAATTTTAAAATTAATAAAAAAATAGCACAAGAGATTAACAAAGTATTCTTTGAAGTAATTATTGCAAATGGATTTGATGAAGAAACTTTAAGAATTTTTAGACGAAAAAAAAATCTTAGGCTAATTGACTCTAGTAATCTTAAAAGTAAAAATTTACAAAATTTTAAAAATGATTTTAACATGTTGCTACTTCAAAGCTCTGATGACATTAAATTTTCAACTAAAAATTTTAAGGTAGTTTCAAAACTTAAACCAACAAGAAAGGTTTTAAATAATCTAATTTTTGCTTTTAATATTTGTAGATTCGTAAAATCAAATGCAATCGTTTTAACTCATAGAGGTACAACAGTAGGAATAGGCTCTGGTCAACCCAGTAGGTTAGATAGTTGTAAAATAGCAATTAATAAATTAAAAAAATTTAATTCTGATATAAGTGGAGAAATTTTAGCCGCCTCAGATGCTTTTTTTCCTTTCGTCGATGGAATAGAAACTTTAGTACAATCTGGTGTTACCGCTGTAATTCAACCATCTGGCTCGGTGAGAGACAAAGAGATTATAAGATATGCTAATGAAACTGGAACTATTCTGGTCTTTTCTAAATCACGTCACTTTAATCACTAACCGATCTTATCGACTTTCGCAGCTAATATGAAATCACTTTCTGCTAATCCTTGAATAGCATGAGTAAATATTTTAATTTTTGCATACCCCCAACCAAAAGCTATATCTGGATGGTGACCCTCTTTTTCTGAGATTTCTCCAACTTGATTAACAAAAGATTGACTGGCTAAAAAATTTTCAAATTTAAATTCTTTAAATAAATAAAAATTTTTTTTTTCATCCTCTTTAACATCCCAACCGTCAACCTTTTTTAAGTATTTATGTATCTCACTCTTGTCAAATGCTGGTATTCCTCCCTCGCATGGAACACATTTTTTATTAGCTAAATCATCCATAAAGTTCCTAAATTTGGAGCGGGCAATGGGACTTGAACCCACGACCTTCTCGTTGGCAACGAGACGCTCTACCACTGAGCTACGCCCGCTTTTATTAAATTATTATAATGAGCGATCTTTTTAATTGCAACAACTTATAGAAAATTAATATTATATAAATGCTACCTAATTATCATTTACTAATTACATTTGATTAATATAATTTGCAGAAATATGAAAAATAAAATTAATTTACCCTCTGAAGTACCAGTCTTTCCACTATCGAATTTTATTATTTTTCCTGAAACCACAGTCCCTTTGAATATATTTGAACCTAGATATATACAAATGATTGATGACTCAATGAAATCACACAGACTGATTGGAATGGTTCAGCCAAAAAAAACTGGAGATTTGAAAAAACCAGATTTATATAGCGTAGGATGTCTTGGAAAAATAACAAGTTTTAATGAGACAGAAGATGGTAGATATCTAATTGTATTAAATGGATTAAGTCGTTTTCAAATATTAAATGAAATATCGACGGATAAGCTTTATAGAATTTGTGAAGTAAATTATAAAAAATATTCCGCAGACTCCAATGATATTAAAGAAAAAGTTAATTTTTCAAATTTGGAATCAATTTTAAAGGATCTTAAAAGTATTTTTGATAAAAAAGGTTATGCAATTAATTGGTCTGAGCTTAAAAAGCAAGATATGTATAATACTGTGAATACATTATCAATGGCATCTCCAATTTCTTTAGAAGAAAAACAAACTTTGCTGGAGAGCTTAAGTATTAATGATAGAAAGTCAAAATTAGAAAATATATTAAAAACCTATTTACTAGATGAGTTTGGTAATAATACTTTGCAGTAACTAAATATTTCTTAATCCTTTATCAGCAAAATTAATAAAAAAATCTTTTAACTTTTTATTTTTGTTAATTAATTCTGGAATAGAACTTGAAAACTTATTGTTAAAGGTTGTATCAAATTTAAAAAAGCTTTCGATTAGGTTTATTCCATTAGAGTAAAGCAAATTATAAGGTCTTGTTTTATTTTGAAAACAACTGAGTAAATTTTTATTGAATGGAAGACCAAGATTTTTAGACTTAACTAACTCATTTACTAGTATTTTTAAATCTCTTAAAGTCATATTAAATCCCTGACCTGCTAATGGATGGATTTTATGAAGTGCATCACCAAATAATAATATATTGTTATGAAAATAATATCTTGCTGCTTCGAATTTTAATTCTGCTATTTCAAACTTAGAAAAATTTATAATATCATAATATTTATTATAATTTTTAATTAAATTTTTTATATTTTCATCTAAAAGTCTATTATTTCTTTTTCGAATCGAAAAAACTATTGAGGTCATAGTTTTAGATAAAGGTAAAAAAGCTAATGGTCCATAATTTGTAAATATTTGTCTTGCTTTATTATTTTGAATAGATTTATGTTTTATGATTGTGGTATATGCAATGCTTTTGTAGTCTTTAGTGAACTTTTGATTAAAAAAATTATTATTATAAAAATTATTTCTTTCACAATTAATAATTAATTGATTTTTGCTACTACTAAGCATTTCTTCATAAAACTTTTTATTTTTAATTTTAGTGAATTTGATTTTATTTAAACTTCTTTTTAAAATTTTAATTAGTTCGTGATTTTGTATTAAATAAAAAAGCACTTTTTTATTCTCAAAATTTAAAACTTCTTTTAAGGGATCATTTTCCGTTAAAATTCCAATTTCGTTTACTGGATTTACAAGTTTTTTGGGTATTGAAAGAATATCTGCCTTTAGAAAAGCCATATTTTTATTTGTAATTGCTAAAGTTCTATTAGATTTAAGGTTTTGCGTTTTGGCCTTATAAAATATTTCAAAGTTTATATTTTTATTTGCTAAAGCTTTGGCAAGAATTAGGCCTGTGAGACTATTTCCAATTATACTTATTTTCATAAAAAAATAATTTTAACAACAAATATTAAATGATACAAAGTGATAAATTGGATTCTATATTATTTTATGAATATTAAGCCATTAATACAAAATATATCAAATTTTTTGTTTGATAGACTTGTTCAATTAATAGGTATTGTTTTAACATTTTTAAGTATATTTGTTCTTCTGGCACTTTTTACTTACTCTGCTGAGGATCCAAATTTTGTATTTTCAAACAATAATGAGATAAATAATATATTTGGGTTCCAAGGAAGTGTTGTTTCTGACTTTCTTTTACAAACCATGGGGCTAGTTTCATTTTTATTCTCAATCACTTTATTTATTACAGGGATAAATGTTGTAATAAAAAAAAGATTAGTAATTATTTTAGAAAATTTTTTTTATACAATCTTGTATATTATTTTTGGAACAGTTTTTTTGGGTATTTTTTACCTCAATTCATTTTGGTTACCTGTTAACGGTAACGGTGGTTTCGTCGGAAATATCCTAACACAAACTTTTTTAGAAAATCTAATCTTAGCAAATCAAGAAATATCTTATTATATTTTAATTTTGATAACCACTTTGCTTTTCTTGAAAAGTATTAATTTTAGTCTCATGGGTTTAATTAGTTTTATTAAAAAAATAAAAACTAGAAATGTAAGTGATAAAATAACTGAAAATCAATTTGAAAACTCAGAAGTTATAAATTCAAAACAACTAAAAATGGATGAACAAGTTCAAGAAAATTTTTCTTTTGATCAAAAGATCAAGATAAATAAAGATCTCAAAATGAAATATAAGACTCCTAAAATTGAGTTTTTGAACACCGCATCCAAAGATGAAAGATCAAAGAAAAATAGTGATCCAAATTATAATTCAGAATCATTAGAAAAAATTCTTTTAGATTTTGGTGTTGAAGGAAAAATAAAAAAAGTAAGTAATGGACCAGTTGTAACATTAAATGAATTTGAACCAGCGGCTGGTGTAAAAGTTTCAAAAGTGATTAATCTTTCGGAGGACATAGCTAGAAATACTAGCTCAGAGTCTGCAAGAATATCCACAATTCCTGGCCAAAATACTATAGGTATTGAACTTCCAAATACTTTTAGAGAAAATGTATATCTAAGCGAAATAATATCGTCTTCCAATTTTAAAAATAAAGACATTAAATTACCAATTGCTTTAGGCAAAAGTATATCGGGCATTCCAATTACTGGTGATCTATCGTCAATGCCTCATTTATTAATTGCAGGAACAACTGGTTCAGGAAAATCTGTTTGCATTAATACAATTATTCTATCTCTTTTGTATAAACACTCGCCTGATAAATGTAAATTTATTCTAATAGATCCCAAAATGTTAGAGCTATCAACTTACGAAGGTATACCACATTTGCTTTGTCCCGTAATAACTGAGGCAAAAAAAGCTGCTTCTGTACTTGGCTGGGTAGTTAAAGAGATGGAAAGTAGATACAAGCTTATGACAAGAGAAGGAGTTAAAAATATTGATGGATATAATTCGAAACATACTCATTCAATGCCTTACATAGTTGTAATTGTTGATGAAATGTCTGATTTGATGTTAGTTGCTGGAAAGGAGATAGAAAATTATATTCAAAAGTTATCGCAAATGGCTAGAGCTGCTGGAATTCATATTATTATGGCAACCCAAAGACCAAGCGTTGATGTAATAACTGGAACTATCAAAGCTAACTTTCCAACAAGAATATCTTTTCAGGTAACATCAAAAATCGATAGTAGAACAATCTTAGGTGAGCAAGGCGCTGAACAACTATTAGGAAAAGGGGATATGCTTTATATGTCTTCAGCTAATCGAATAGTAAGGATACATGCCCCATATGTTTCTGAGAATGAAATTGATAAAGTTAATAATTACATAAGATCTCAGGCAGAACCAGATTATGTCGATGAGATACTTAGCTTTGCTGATGAACGAGATGAAGGAGCTTCATTGTCAAATGATAATAAGGATGAATTATATGAGACAGCTGTTGGTATAATTAAGTCTGAAGGAAAAGCTTCAACTTCTTTTTTGCAACGAAAATTACAAATTGGTTATAATAGAGCTGCAAGAATAATTGATATGATGGAAGATAATGGAATAGTAAGCAAGGCAAATCATGTGGGGAAAAGGGATGTTTTAAAGTCATGAAACAATTAAGCGTAGTTTTTTTTAGTATTTTTTTTTTTTGCATAAATCTAAATGCATCTGAAATTGAAAATATAATAAATCACTTTAAAAATATTGAAAATATTTCTTTCTCGTTTAAACAAAATATTAATGAAAAAATAGAAAAAGGTAATTGTGTTGTAGAATATCCAAAAAAAATTTATTGTTTATATGATAATTTTAATAAAAAACTTTTGGTATCCAATGGAAAAGACCTTGTAATAAAAAACCAACAAATAAATCAGTATTATATTTATCCAATTGAAAAAACTGCCCTAAATCTAATATTAGACAAAGATTTTATTATTTCAAAAATTGAGAAAGCAAATATGGACTTGGTTGATAACAAACTCTATAGATTTAGATTTGAGGAAAATGAACATACAATTAATATTTTTTTCGACAGAAAAACTTTAAATCTTATTGGTTGGCAAAATATTGATATATATCAAAATTTAGTCATTACATATCTTTTTGATATAAAAATAAATTCTCAACTTGAGAAAGATCAGTTCAAATTACCTTCGATTAATTAGATAGCCTGTCTCTTAAGGATTTCATTTTTAAAAACTTGCATTCCTCTTGACTTATAATTTAATATTGCATTTGGGTGGTCCAGAGAGCAAGTATGAACCCAAACTCTTTTAACATCAGACTGAAAACCAAGCTTAATAGCTTCTGATAACAAGTATCCTCCATACCCTTTGGAGAAAAATTCTTCAAGAATTCCAAAATATGCTATTTCACAATCAAAAGCCTCGTTATTATATATCAACTCAAAATAACCAATCAAATTATTATTTTCTTTCAATACATAAGTTTTTAAATTCTTATTTGCTGTGTATTTTTGCCAAGTTGCGTCGCTCCACACCAATCTATCAACCCATTGATATTTTTTACCAATTTGTTTGTAGAAAAATTTATTCAATTCAAAATTTTCAGATTTTAATAAATCTATTTTTAAATTTTCAATTGGCTTTTGTTTATCTTTAAGTTTGTCAATTGACGTAATTTCTAAATAGTATCTGTCGATTTTTTCAATCACTCAACCATTCTCCCAACCTTTTCACCACCAAAAATATGAAAATGTAAATGAGGTACTTCTTGACCTCCGTGTTCATTAATGTTTGCTAAAGTTCTATATCCTTTGCCTTTATTTATCGACACACCTAGTTTTTCAGCAACATTTGATATGCCTTTTAAAAGTCCAACTATTTCATCTTTTGATGCTTTTTTGTTAAAATCATCCAAATCTATATATTTACCTTTTGGTATTACAAGTGCATGGATTTTTTTTTGAGGATTTATATCATGAAAAGATAAAATAAATTCGTCCTCGTAAATTTTTTTACAAGGAATTTCCCCCCTTAAAATTTTTGCAAAAATGTTATTTTCATCATAACTCATAACAGCACCTCTATTTCCTCTATTATTCTTATAATTTTTCCCTCTTTAACTACGGCCTCTAATTTAGCGCATTCATAATATGCATTTGAATTCTCCTCAGCTATTACTTTCATTTCAAAGCATTTTTCCTTATTTTCTACAAGCAGGTGCTCAATTAAATCTAAATCATCAGGATCGCCAAGATACATCATTAGTCCAATAACTTTATCTTGTTTTTCAAAACCCATTTTTTCTATCTGGGCAACTTCTTTATCTACTCCAATTTCAAAACTTTTGATTGCTACATATCCCTTGTAAATAATAAAACCTAATATTAATAAAAAAACAAATTTTATTTTACTCATTTCTAATCAGCTTTTAACTAGTACATTCTTTACAGTATCACCCATTACAGATGGATTTTTTGAAATAGTTACACCACATTCTTTAAGAAGTTCAACTTTCTCAACTGCACTTTCACCGTATGCTGAAACGATTGCACCAGCATGCCCCATCACTCTACCTTTGGGAGCGGTCAATCCAGCAATATAAGCAATAACAGGTTTTTTCATATTTTCTTTTGCAAAATGGCCTGCCGCTACTTCTTGTGGACCTCCGATTTCCCCTATCATTAAAATTGCATCAGTCTCATCATCTGTCTCAAATTTCTCAATAATGTCTCTGAAAGAACTGCCATTAATCGGATCTCCTCCAATTCCTACACTTGTAGAAACGCCTATATTCAAATTTTTTAATTGCTGAGCTGCTTCATAACCTAAGGTCCCTGACCTGCTTATGATACCAATTCTTCCCTCTTTATAAATATGACCAGGCATTATTCCTAACATAGATTTTCCAGGACTAATTATACCTGCACAATTTGGTCCAACAAGAGTCATCTTACCACTTTTTGAATATCTTCTCATATACCTTTTAATTTTGATCATGTCATGTGAAGGAATTCCATCAACAATTGCAACACAGGTTTTAATTCCTGCATCCGCTGCTTCCATAGCACTGTCTGCTGCAAATGCAGGGGGAACAAATAGTATTGATGCGGTTGCACCTGTTTCCTTAACTGCTTCTTTAACAGTGTTAAATACTGGACGATCTAAATGTTTAGTTCCACCTTTGCCAGGAGTTACACCACCGACAACATTTGATCCATATTTCATCATTTCATCTGCGTGAAAGGTTCCCATCTTACCAGTGAAACCTTGGATGATTATTTTTGTACTTTTGTCAATTATAACAGCCATAAATTATTTTCCTAAAGCTTTAACTGCTTTATTTGCAGCATCTTCTAAAGTATTCGCCTCTATATATTTTATTTTACTTTTTTTTAGTATTTCATTTCCCTTTTCTACATTTGTTCCAGCTAATCTTATTACTAAGGGAACCTTAACTTCAATTTTTTGTAGAGCCTGGACAATTCCTTCTGCCACCCAATCGCACCTATTAATACCTGCAAAAATATTTACTAAAATTACTCTTACTTTCTCGTCCATTGTTATTAATCTAAATGCCTTTACAATTTTTTCAGGAGTTGCTCCGCCACCAACATCTAAAAAATTAGCTGGAGACCCGCCAGCTAGCTTAATCATATCCATTGAAGCCATTGCAAGACCCGCACCATTGATTATGTTTCCGATATTCCCGTCCAAACTTACATAGTTTAAACCTCTGTCGGATGCGTAAACTTCTTTTGTTTCCTCTTGAGTTTTATCTCTTAATTCAGAAACCTGGCTACGCCTGAACATTGCGTTGTTATCGAAACTCATTTTACAGTCCAATGCTAATATTTGTTTTTGTTTTGAAATTACTAACGGGTTTACTTCAACCATAGTTGCATCAAGTTCACTAAAAGCTTTGTAGCATCCGACTATTGTGTCCGACACACGTGGAATCAAAGCTGGCTCTATGCCAAGACCAAAAGCAAGTTCTCTAGCTTGAAAATTTTGTATTCCAACAGCAACTTCTATTTTAGATCTTATTATAGTTTCTGGTTTTTCCTTTGAAATTTCCTCCACACTCATACCTCCCTCTGTTGAGGCAACAATCATGATACTTTCTGAACTTCTGTCGAAAACTAAACCTAAGTATAATTCTTTTTCAATATCAGTTGCTTCTTCTATATAAATTCTATTTACTATTTTTCCCTCAGGTCCTGTTTGATTAGTAACTAATTTTTTTCCAAGTAATTTATCTGTTGCTTGTGCTACTTCTAATGGTGAGTTACATACAATTATACCACCCGCTTTTCCTCTTGCGCCTGAATGTATTTGAGCTTTAGCAACCCATTTAGATCCACCTATTTCTCTCGCTTTGTTTTCAGCATTCTCAGGACTGTAAACAATACCTCCTCTTGGTATCGTTACTCCAAAACTTGATAAGATTTTTTTTGCTTGATATTCGTGAATGTCCATAGCTTACTTATTATGTATTAATTTATCTATGTTGACAATATTTTCAGCCATTCGAGCTGAGGCTGCATCAATCATTCTGCCGTCAAGTTGGGCCGCACCTTTTCCCTCTTTTGCCGCTTTATCAAGTTCCTCTATTATTCTTTTTGCTTTGGCAACCTCTGACTCTGGTGGTGTAAATACTTTGTTTGCAAGTTCGATCTGCGATGGATGAATGGCCCATTTACCTTCGATACCAATTGCTGCTCCTCTTTTTGCAGACTCAATGTAGGCATCCGGGTCATTAAAATCACCAAATGGTCCATCTATTGCTCTTAATCCATAGGCCCTACAAGTGACTACTAACTCTGATAAACCGTGATGCCATTGATCTCCTGGGTAGTCAGGATTTAATCCTCCAATAACAACCGTTCTAGCTCTTAAGCTTGCTGCATAATCTGCTACACCAAAATGTAAAGCTTCTAATCTAGAACTTGATTGAGCAATCTCTTTTATATTTGCCATACCCAATGCTGTTTCAATTAAGCATTCAATTCCAATTTTATTTTGTATTTTTTTATTAGTTTCAATTTGTGTTAATAAACAATCCACCATATATACATCGCTTGCAGTTCCTGCCTTTGGTACTAATATTGTATCAACATTGTTTCCAGCTTGTTCAACTATTTCAACTAAATCACTGTACATATAATGAGTGTCCAAACTATTAATTCTTACTGAAATAGTTTTACCTTTCTCTCTCCAATTCATTTCATTTAACGCTTTAATGGTATTCTTTCTTGCCGTTACTTTGTCATTTGGAGATACTGCGTCCTCCAAATCCAGAAAGACAACGTCTGCTTCAGAATTTAATGCTTTCTCAAACATTTTTGGTGATGAGCCTGGAACTGCTAATTCACTTCTGTGAAGTCTTGCCCTTGCTGGTTTATAAAATTTGTGGCTCATAAGGATATTTTAATCTGTAAAGGCTAGCACTAATTTAGACTTTTTAAGACTCTTTATTTACTTCTTTTATCTAATTCTATCATTATATCCTCAATTCGAACGCCATTTCCCTCGAGATAGACTAATAAATGGTAAAGGACATCAGCTGCTTCGTGAACTGTATTAGAATTATTTTCAACTGCCTCTATTAATTCAGCTATCTCCTCTTTTACTTTTTCAACACTTAAATTTTTATCTTTTAATAATTTTGAAGTATAAGATTTTTCATCTGGTGATGTTTTTTTTTGTCTTATTGTTAGTATTAAGTTTTCTAAAGTTTTAAGCATACTAAATTCTAACTGGAATTCCCTTTGAATCCAAATATTCCTTTGCCTGTTTTACTGAATATTTACCGTAATGAAAGATTGAAGCTGCTAGTACAGCACTCGCATTACCTAATTTAATACCATCTACTAAATGATCTAAAGTTCCAACTCCACCAGAAGCAATTACAGGAGTATTTACAGCAGATGTAATCTTGGACATTAGATCAATATCATATCCGACCTGAGTACCATCTCTATCCATTGATGTTACGAGTAATTCCCCCGCACCACTTCTTTCCATTTCTTTTGCAAATTTTATTGCGTCAATACCAGTTTTATTTCTTCCACCATGAGTATAAATCTCCCATACATCTCCATTTTTTTTTGCATCTATTGCAACAACGATACATTGAGAACCAAATTTTTTTGAACTATTAACAACAACCTGCTTATCATTTACCGCAGCTGTATTTATTGAAACTTTATCAGCACCACAGTTAAGTAGTTTACTAATATCTTCCACAGTTCTTACTCCTCCGCCTACCGTTAAAGGAACAAAACATTTCTTTGAGGTTTTTTCTACAACGTCATAAATGGTATCTCTATTTTCATTTGAGGCTGTTATATCCAAAAAACAAATTTCATCAGCACCACCATCGCTATATATTTTTGCTTGCTCAACAGGATCTCCTGCATCTTTAAGATCAACAAAGTTGATGCCTTTAACAACACGACCATTCTTTACATCCAAACAAGGAATTATTCTATTTTTAAGCATCTTCTTCTACAAGTTCCTCTAATTTAATATCACCATCATAAATTGCTTTTCCAACTATTATACCTTCAATATTTTTTAAACCTTTTGCTTTTTTAATGTCACCTATTGAAGAAACCCCGCCAGATATAATTACAGGACAATTGGATTTAGAAGCAATTTTTGATGTTTCGTCAAAATTTGGACTTTGCTTCATTCCATCTTTATTTATATCAGTATAAATAATTCTGCTAACCCCATAATCATTTACTTCATTCAAATAGTCTAAAGCTAATTGATTAGAATTTTCCTTCCATCCAGATACTGATAAATATCCATCTTTAGCATCTAAACCTAATGCTATTTTATTTGGAAATTTCTGGCATGCCTCTTTTAAAAAAATTTTATCTTTAATAGCGGCACTTCCTAAAATAATTTTTTCAATACCAATATCAGCATACTTCTTAATACTATCAAGATTTCTAATGCCACCACCTACTTCGACCTTTAAATTAAATTTGCCAACTATATCCTTAATAACATCTAAATTCACTGTTTCGCCAGTTAAAGCTCCATCAAGGTCTACAATGTGCAAATTTTTAAAACCATGATCTTTATATTTTCCTGCTTGTTCAACAGGAGACACTTCATATTCTGTTTTATTGTCAAAATCTCCTTTAACTAACCTCACACACTTTTTATCCTTTATATCTATAGCAGGAAATATTTTCATATTATAAATTTATAAAATTTTGAATAATTTTCAGGCCTATCTTATCACTCTTTTCTGGATGAAATTGTGTTCCAAATATATTTTCTTTTTCAACGGTACAAACAATATTCGATGAATAATCTGTTGTTGCTGAAATAACGTTTTTATCATTTGGAACAAATTCATAGCTATGAACAAAGTACATATGTGAATTATTTTCTACTTCTTTAAAAATTTTACTATCCTTTAAGATGTTTATTTGATTCCAGCCTATGTGGGGAAGTTTATATTTACCATTCTGGTTATCTATTTTTGATACTTTGCCTGAAATCCATCCTAGGCCTTTTGTTTCAGTTTCTTCGTAACCGACATCTGCAAACATTTGTAACCCGACACAAATACCCAGAAGTGGTTTTTTATATACCATCACAAATTCATTTAAAGCATCATTTAAACCGCTGATTTTGTTTAATGCATCTATACAACTTTTAAATGAACCTTGTCCAGGTAGAACAATTTTATCTGAAGATTTAATTTTATTTAAATCTGAGGTTACTTCTATTGTTGCTTTATTTTGCGCAACCTCTTTAAAAGAGTTTACTACAGAGCTAATGTTGCCTGAGCTATAATCGACGATTGTGACTTTCATTAATTCTTTTTTTATAAAGAACCTTTTGTAGAGGGCACTGTATTTTTATTTTTTGGATCTAATTCAAGCGCTGCTCTTAGTGATCTAGCAAGTCCTTTATAACAAGATTCGATAATATGGTGACTATTATCACCGTAAATATTTTCTACATGAAGAGTAATTCCGGCAGATTGTGCAAAAGCTTGGAACCATTCCTTAAACAATTCAGTATCCATTTCGCCTAATTTTTCTACTTTTAATTTTACATTCCATATTAAATATGGCCTATTAGATACATCTAGCGCTACTCTAGTTAGTGTTTCATCCATAGGTAAAAGTGCATGTGCATATCTTTTTATTCCAACAAAATTTTTTGATGCTTTTTTCAAACATTCACCGATAGCAATACCAGTATCTTCGGTTGTGTGATGTAAATCAATATGAGTATCACCTTTAGCTTTAACTTTTAGATCTATTGAAGAATGTTTAGATAATTGCTCTAACATATGATCGAGAAAACCAATTCCTGTGTCAATTTTGTATTGACCTTTTCCATCAATATTTAGTTCAACCTTGATTGATGTTTCTTTTGTTTTTCTTGTAATATCAGCTTTTCTCTTCATTATTTTAATACGTATATATTCATTATTTGCTTATATCAATAAAAGTAATCAATAGCTTGAATTATAGAAATTAATGTCCATCTATCACGTATGACAACAATTGTATTAGTAAGAAAAAATAAAGACGTTGTGGTTGCTAGCGATGGGCAGGTTAGTATGGGAAATACTGTCATCAAAAGTACAGCAAACAAAGTTAGAAAAATTGAGAAAAGAAATGTGATCGCAGGATTTGCAGGATCAACAGCTGATGCATTAACTTTATTTGAAAGATTAGAATCTAAATTAGAAAAGCATGCAGGAAATTTAACAAGAGCTGCTGTTGAGCTTGCAAAAGATTGGAGAACTGACAAGTATTTAAGAAGACTTGAGGCATTAATGGCAATTGGAGATAAAGAAAAAAGTTTTATAATTTCTGGAACTGGAGATGTTCTAGAACCAGAAGGTGATGTAATTGGAATTGGATCTGGAGGAAACTATGCATTAGCTTCAGCTAAAGTATTAATGGATACTGATTTATCAGCTGAAGAAATTGCAAAAAAGGCTATTAAAGTTGCATCCGAAATTTGTGTTTTTACAAACAATAATATTACTGTGGAAAAAATATAATGGAAAAATCAAACGTAACACCTCTGGTTCCTAAAGACGAAAAAAAAGAAAATGAAACTTATATCAGCTCTCTTTCACCAAGAGAAATTGTATCGGAATTAGATAGATTTGTTATTGGGCAAAATAAAGCTAAACGTGCTGTTGCCATTGCTCTTAGAAATAGATGGAGAAGACAAGCTCTTAAAGGTGATATGAAAGATGAAGTGCTGCCTAAAAATATTCTTATGATTGGTCCAACGGGTGTTGGAAAAACTGAAATTTCAAGAAGATTATCTAAGCTTGCTGAAGCTCCTTTCGTAAAAGTTGAGGCTACAAGATTTACAGAAGTTGGATATGTAGGAAGAGACGTTGAGCAAATTGTTAGGGATTTATTAGAAATCGCCATTGCTATGGAAAAAGTTAAAAAAAGAAAAGAAGTGTATGCTCAAGCACAAAAGCAAGCGGAAGAAAAAGTTTTAGATGCAATTGTAGGAAACAAAGCAAGTGTTGCAACTAGAGAAAGCTTTAGGAAAAGACTAAGAAATGGTGATTTGGATGATAATGAAATAGAGATTGCCGTAAATGAAAGTAATTCATCTATGCCTTCATTTGAGATTCCGGGAATGCCTGGAGCTAATGTTGGAATGATAAATATTGGTGAGATGCTCGGCAAAGGAATGGGTAAACAGCAAAGGAAAAAGAAAATGACAGTTAAAGAATCTCATGAAATTTTAATTAACGAGGAGTCAGACAAGCTTATAGAACAAGATAAAATTATTAAATCTGCAAAAAATTCAACAGAAAATAATGGAATAGTTTTTTTAGATGAAATAGACAAAATTTCTGCAAGAACTGATCGTGTAGGTGGTGATGTTTCTAGAGAAGGTGTTCAAAGAGACTTATTACCTTTAATAGAAGGTACAACTGTAAGTACAAAATATGGACCAATAAAAACTGATCACATATTATTTATTGCATCAGGGGCATTCCAATTGGCAAAGCCATCTGATCTACTCCCAGAGCTACAGGGTAGGCTGCCAATTAGAGTTGAGCTTGAAGCTTTAACAAGTGATGACTTTAAAAAAATTTTAAGAGAGCCAGACAATAGTTTAATAAAGCAATATAAAGCTTTATTAAAAACTGAAAACGTTGAATTAGAGTTTTCTGACGATGGTATTGATGCAATAGCAAATATAGCAACTGAGGTGAATTCAACGGTTGAAAACATAGGTGCTAGAAGGCTTCATACTATTATTGAGAGAGTTTTAGATGAAATAAGTTTTACAGCTACAGACCGATCTGGGGAAAAAATAGTGGTCGACTCAAAATACATCAAGGAAAATTTGGGAGAATTAGTTAAAGATACCGATCTTTCAAAGTTTATTTTATAATTATTTTTTTTTTAATAATATATTAAAACTCCCACTACTTGCTTCAGTAACTGTTTCTTGATCAATTTTTAAGATTTTATCCATTAGATCAGAATTGTTTGTGATGTAATCAGGAACAGCATATTTTAAAATGGATAAATCTTTTGATTGATAGGGATCCTTTTGATTGCTGGATCTATTCCCTTTACCAGTAATTATATTAATATCTCTAATTCCTTTCTCAAAACAGTTTAATATTAATTCTCTTACTTTGTTATTTGCTTGGTCTAAAGTATAACCGTGAAGGTCAATGGACATTTTAGATTGGGTGTCATTATGGATATTAGAAGTTTTATCTTTGTCTTCCAATTTATTTTTACTATTTATAAAATTATTCCAATCCTTTTTATCTTTATCACTTATATTGCTCAATCAACTCTCAGTTCCAATTAAAAGCCAATTTGGATTGTTTGAAGAGATTTCCTTTGAAAATATCCATGTATCATAAACCTTTTTAACTTTTTTTGGATCACCAGATATTATTTTATCATCTTTGTCTTTAATACATGAAATAATTTCGCTTGCAAAATCAACTGTGACTTCTAGGAAACCTTTATTATTTTCATGTTTTTTAATTTCAGCTGAGTTAATTCCTATAAAAGTTGTCTCAGAAATTTGACCGTTCGTTTTCATGTCTTTAATAGCATTCTCAAATTGATCATAAACTTTTTTGCTTAATATTTGTTTTACGCCGCTAAGATTACCCGATGAAAAACTAACGACTATATTTTCATAAGCAATCTTTGCCCCTTTAATAAAGTTATTTTTAGCTTCATCGTCAAATTCCATATTTTTTTTATTTTTTTGAAGTGGCTCTTTTGAAAAGTCATGCGGAAAGCTTGATGCCATTTCATCTTCGTAGCCAGATTTTTTTCCTAAAATTCCTCTCAACCTTAAGAATATAAATCCAGCTATCATTGCTAAAAGTATGATATCAATGTATTCAAAACTATAACTCATATTTAAATAATATTTACTATGTTGCTTAATTTCAACCAGCAAATTAGACTAAAGACAAATGAACGCTATATTATTATCAATTATCCTAATTCCTATTGTTGAGATCTACCTTTTTATTGAGATAGGAGGTAAAATTGGTGCTTTCAATACTATATCTCTAATTTTCATCACTGCATTTGTAGGGGTTCTTTATGCAAGATATGAAGGCTTTAACACGCTTAGATCAGCGATGTCACAAATGGTTAAAAACGAACTACCAATCTATGAAATTATATCAGGCGCTGCTTTAGCATTTGCTGCATTGCTGCTAATAATACCAGGTTTCGCAACAGACTTGGTAGGATTCTTAATAATATTTCCACCTACTCGTTATTTGTTATTTAGGAAATTTAAAAATAAACATTCTGGTAAAAAATATGATAAGGAAGATTTAATTGAAGGCGAGTCCGAAGATATAGATGAGAATAAATAAATGAGTGAAAAATATAAAATACTATCGAACTTTGTCAAAGATATGTCCAGCGAAACACCAGACGTGGAAAGTTATTTATCTACAAAAAATAATATTAATAAATACGAATTGGATATAGATATAAGTTCTAAGCCACTTAAGAATAAACTTATAGAAGTTAATACCAGTCTAAAATTTCAAAATAAAACACAAGCAGATAAAAAATCTTATTTTGAAATTGTTTATGCATCAATAGTTAAGATTGAAGAAAGTGTAAAAGAAAAAAAAGATCTTCAGAAAATTATCTTATGTGATATTCAAAATGATATTTATCCAAAACTTGAAAAAATACTTTTAAATTTATTAAATGACTCTGGATATTCAAACGTAAAGTTTGATAAAAAAGTTGATTTTAATAAATTATTCAACGATAAATTTAACTAAAAATAATTTTTTTTTAAATTTGTTTTTAAAAACAATTTATGATTTTCAATTTCCTGTTCAGAAGGTTTTATTACTTTCTTACAATATGAATGACTGATTTTATTGTCTGAAATTTGAGATTTATCAAAACTTTCAAAGTTAAGGATTGGCTCTTTTTGATCTAAAAGGTTTACATAAACTTTGGAGAGTAATTCACAGTCAATTATGGCAGTATGTTTTGTTCTTTTTGAATTATCAATTTTATACCTTTTGCATAATGCATCTAGACTTATTTGTGCTCCTGGAAATTTACTTTTAGCAATTTCAAGAGTATCTATGACTTTTTCGAAATCTATTTTTCTTTTATTTGCTAGCATCAATTCATTATTAAGATGAGAAATATCAAATTTAGCATTATGAATAACTAATTTTTTTCCTTCAATAAATTTTAAAAATTCTTCTACAATATCTGAGAATTTTTTTTGACTAGATAAAAAATCATCAGAATAACCATGAACTTTAAAGGCTTGTTCAGAAACTTTTCTTTCTGGATTTAGATAACAATGGAAAGTTTTTTTAGTAGGTATAAAATTTTCAATTTCTAAACACCCTATTTCAACTATTCTATGACCGTCTCTAATATCCAGGCCGGTTGTCTCGGTATCTAGAATTATTTGTTTCTCACTCATTCAATTTCAATATTTTAGTTTTTAATTCTTTAATCTTTCTTTTAATTTTTATCGGGTTGAAATTATTCTCGATTATATAGCTTGATTTTTTTTTCTTTAAATTGCTTTTAAGTTGTATTTTTTTAAATTTGGTCAACAATTTTTTGTTAAAATATGATCTTTTTTTTAATCTTTTATTAATAAGTTTTTGGTTTGCATCAACGTAAATTATTACATCATTTTTTTTATTGATCCCATTTTCCAAATATAAAGGTATATCCAATATTATTGCCTGTTTTTTCCGATTTCTTTTTAAAAATATACTCATTTTTTTTCTAACAATTGGATGGATAATTTTTGTTATTATTTTTAGATTTTTGTTGTTTGCTAATATACAGTTTAAAATCTCTTTTTTATCAATTGGAAATGATTTTATAAATTTAGGAATTTTCTTATTAAGTTTTTTAAAAAAAAAATTATTTTCCTTATAGATTAAAGCGACCTCTTTATCTGCATTAAACAAAGGTAATTCAAATGATTTTGCAACAAATGATTTTCCAGATCCTATTTTACCGACTACTGCTATTCTAATCATTTTTCAACTATTCTAATAACCTCATCATCGATTACAGGAAATATTTTGTGCCATACAGAAAATGCCTGGTGGGCTTGATATATAAACATCATTTTTCCATTTTCCGCAAGATTGCCCATTTTTCTAGCCTCAGAAAGAAAATTAGTTTCTTTAGGATTATAAATAACGTCATAAAAAAATTTATTTTCTCCAAATTTTTTTATGTCAATATCTAGTTTTTCCCCTTTTTTTAGACCTATACTAGTAGCATTTATGACCATGTCTACGTCTATTGTTTCTTTCCAATCAACTAGATTTACTTCTGAAAATTTTTTTTTTAAGTCTAATGCGTTATTCTTAGTCCTATTTTTAATAAAAATTTTTTCAACGTTCATCCTTTTTAAAGCAACGATTATTGATGGAACCACACCTCCAGCTCCTATTATCAAAACTTTTTTTTTATTTGCGTTATATTTGCAATGTCTAATTGAGAGTTCGAAACCAGCTATATCAGTGTTGTGACCTATAAGTTTTCCATCAACAGAATATATTGTATTTACTGAATTTGTCTCTTTGGCTTCTAAACTTAAACTATCTACTAATTTAACAAAGTCTTTTTTATATGGCACAGTAATATTAATTCCATTTAAATTACCATCTCTTAACAAGCTCATAATTTCTGGAATATTTTCAGTTTGAATAAGCCTTTTTTCATAACTAGCATTTATTTTATTTTTACTGAACCAGTAATTATGAATATCTGGTGATAAAGAATGTTCTATGGGATTTCCTACAACTAAATATTTTTTCATATTAAATTATTAAGATACTCTTTTATTTTTTTTATTGGTAAACCCATTATAGTATCAATATCACCTTTTATACTACTGAATAAATTTTTGCCTTCCCCTTCTATTTGATAAACATTATATGCATATAACTTTTCATCCTCGATCTTAGATAAATAAAATTTTAAATTATCTTCTGACATGGTTTTCATTTTTAGTTCGGCCTTATCTGTATAATGCCATAACATTGAGCCATTTTTTGAAATGCAAACTGAACTAATTAAATAATGAGTTTTTCCATTTAGTTTTTTAAGGATTTCTAAGGCCTCCGATCTATTTTTTGGTTTAGATATTATTTCATTTTCTAAATCTATAACGCTGTCGGCTCCTATCACTATTTTATCAAGATTATTTTGACTGACTTTGTTTGCTTTAATTTCTGCAAGGTTTTTCGAAATATCCTTTGGTGAGGCTCCATCCCTAAGCATTGCAACCTTTATTTCGTCCTCATCCACATTTGATGGTTTGGCACTGCAAACAACATTATTTTTATTAAGTATATGTAATCTAACTTTGCTTTTTGAAGCTAAAATAATATCAGGCATTTTTTTTACTTATTTCATAGATTTTTATTACAGATGCCGCCGTTTCCTCAACAGATTTTCTACTAACATCAATGATTGGCCATCTATATTTCTGAAATGTTTTTTTTGCTGATTCAACCTCTCTAGATATTTTTTCTAGATTTATATAACTTGTGTTTGAACTTTCTTTTAAAGAATTCAGTCTATTTTTTCTTATTTCAACCAATCTATCTGCGTCGACAGTTAGTCCTATAATACAAAATTTATTTTTTTTATCTTTAAGATTGTTTGGTATTGAGTTTTCATTAACTAATGGGATATTTGACACCTTATATCCTTTGTTGGCTAAATATATAGACGTCGGTGTTTTACTAGTTCTACTCACACCTAGTAATATTATATCTGACTTATCCAAATCATTAGATAAGTTTCCATCGTCATGGTTCATGGTAAATTGAATAGCTTCAATTTTTTTATAATATTCATCTGTCAAAGCATGTTGACCACTTGGTTTAAAGGATGCTTCTTGATTTAATAGTTTTGAAAAACTTATAATTAGATCACCCAATACACCAAAACAGGGAATATTTTTTTTTTTTGCTTCATTACTCAGAAATTTCGATAAATTATTATTAACAATTGTATAAAGTATAATTGTATTATCTTTATTGTTTAATGTTTCTAATATTTTTAGAACTTGGTTTTCTGTTCTAGTAAAAGAAAAATGATTGGTTTCATATGAAAAATTTTTAAATTGCGCTTTTAAAGCCAAAAAAATCCTATCTAGAGTTTCTCCGGTCGAGTCAGAAATTAAGTAAATTTGATATGGACTACTCATGTATAAATATGTTTATAAGCCATTAATAATAAACTTATTT
>CACPID010000011.1 GCA_902633965.1 uncultured Pelagibacteraceae bacterium
CTATTTTTCTATTACTTACATTAATTGTAAACTGATCTTTGTTAAGACCGATGTCTTTAAGAGTGGTAGATATTAAGTTACATAGTTCAGCATTTGCCTGTGCAAAATTAACATTTCCGATAATATCAAAATCCCCTTGTAAAAATTCCCTGTAGCGTCCGTTAGAAGGCTTTTCGTTTCTAAAGACATTTTGAATTGCATATCTTTTATAAATTGAAGGCAGTTCTTGATTATATTGTGCATAAAATCTTGCTAAAGGACTTGAGAGATCATATTTTAAACTGATTCTATTATCTCGATCGTCGTAGGTAAAAATGTCAGACATAGGATTTTCCTCATCCTCTGCTAAAAACGATCCAATATTTCCTGTATACTCAAAGGATGGGGTCTCTAATGGTTCGGCTCCAAACCTTATAAAATTTTTTTCAATCACTTTTATAAGCTGTTTTTTAAGAACTAGCTTCTTGCCCCAACGATCTTCAAATCCAGATGGTAAGGATGGATTGAGTTTATTTTCTTTATTCATGTTTTGGTACCTTGGGTAGGTTACGCTCCTACGACTTCGGATCCACAAACCGACGTGATACTATTTCACCACCAAGGCGTCCTCTTTCTTTTTATACTAATTGTTATTAAATTTAAATTTTAAAATGATTAATAGCTGGCTTAGCAGCCATGTAGATTATGTCTGTGTGTTTCTTTAAAGGTATTTATATTCTTAATCATTGCATTGCTATTTAACACTTAAATAGATTTATGCAAGAGTAAATTGTATAGGGTACTAGTCATATGACTAGATACTCCTATACAAGTTTTATTTACTGAAAAATTAAGATTTTTTTTGAAGCTTAACAGCTGAAGGTCCCTTAGGGCCATCTTCTATTTCGAACTGCAGTTCATCACCTTCATTTAAAAAACGAAGTCCTGCATCTCTTACAGCGCTCGCATGAACGAACACGTCCTTCTCTTTGTCTTCTCTTTCTATAAATCCGTAGCCCTTTTTACCGTTGAACCACTTGACCTTCCCGTTTAATGTACTCATACTTATTTTACTCTTTCTTCTTATTGTTAACTTATAGCTAAATTAGCTGATGATTAACTATTAGATTTTAAAATTTATTGCAAGAGTATTATTTTAAGCAAAATAGATGAATTAAGGTGGGTCCCCCTGGAAACGAACCAGGTCCTAACGCTTTTCAGGCGTTCGTGCGCACCAGCTACACCAGAGACCCATGTATTAAAACCTAAAAATGATTCTTCCTTTTGTCAAATCGTAAGGCGTTACCTCTACTGTAACGTTATCTCCTTGAAGAACTCTAATACGATTTTTTCTAAGTTTGCCAGCCGTATGTGCAGTTACCATATGTCCGTTTTCCAATTTTACCCTGAACATTGCATTTTTAAGTAACTCAATTACTTGACCATTAAATTGCAACAGATCCTGTTTTGACAAATTTAGTTTCTCCTCATTCTTGATTTTATACTTTGAGTATGAGCATGTAACTTCTCAAACTCGGAAAGAGTTATAGCTGGATTTCCAATTTTTTCTACCCCTAATTTACTTAAAGTTACAATAGATATTTTTTTAACAAATTCGCTTAAACTAAGACCAGAACTAAATTTTGCTGAGCCTGATGTTGGCAAAACGTGATTTGTGCCCACAGTATAATCTGAAAGGCTCATTGGAGTATACTGACCGTTACAAATACTTCCAGCATTTATAATTTTATTTACGTACTTTTTAAAATTTCTTACATTTATTTCTAAATGTTCAGGTGACACCTCGTTAATTACTTCGGATATTTGCTTATCCGATTTTACTTTTATAATTAATCCATTCTTTTTTAGGGAATTGAAAGCAATCTTTCTTCTTGGAATAGTTTTTAAAATACTTTGAATTCTATTATTAACTTCTTTAATTAAGCTTTTGTCTTTTGTAACTAATATACATTGACTATCAGGATCGTGCTCTGCTTGAGATACTAGAGAGGTAGCAACTTGATTTACATCAGTATATTTGTCCGCTAAAACACAAATTTCAGAGGCCCCGCAGTACATTGACTCTGTGCCTACTAAATTTGTTGATAATTGTTTTTTTGCTTCAGCAACAAACTTATTTCCTGGTCCAACTATTTTATTAACCTTCTGTATGAAAGCTAAGCTTGCAATAGCTTGGGCACCACCCATTGAGTAAATTTCGTTAATACCAACTTTTTTTGCTGCATAAAGTACCGCTGGGTTTAACATTCCATTTATTTTAGGTGTAGCTAAAACTAGTCTTTTTACTTTTGCTATTTTAGCTGGAATAGTATTCATTAAGAGTGTTGATGGTAAATTACCTGGAACATAAAATCCAACGGAGCTAATTGGAACATTTTTATATTGTAATTTATTTCCATAACTATCCCTATAAAAAATATCTCCAATTGTTTTTTTTTGTTTTAGATGAAAATTGAATATTCTTTTATATGCAAAATCTATTGCTTTTTTCACTTTTGGATCTAAATTTTTTATGGATTTTTTAATCTGATCTTTTGAAATATTTATTTGTGTATTATTACCAAATCTTAACTCGTATTTTTTTAAAGCCTTAACTTTATTTTTTTTTATATCTTTTAATATATTCTGAACTATGCCTATATCTTTATTCTCAGCAAATCTTCTTCTCTCGAGAAAGGTTGATAATTTTTTAAGAGATAAACTGTTTTTATAATTCAGTATTTTTATCATTTAAACTTTTTTGGTCCTCTAAAATAACTTCTATTATTTCTGCAGTTAAAGTTATAATTTTATTATTTAAAAACAATAGTGTTATTTCAAAAATATTATTTTTTTTGAATATATCAATCGATATAAGCTCCAATTCCTCATCTTGCTTTTTTTGGTCTATATTTTTTGATTTTGAACCCTGAATATACTCAAATCTTATTATACTATTTATTTTATTTTGAGATTTTTCTATTTCTTTTGCATGTCGATTAATCGATATTAAAAATATTTTATTTTTTTGTAAATATTTTATGTCACTAACTTTTACAATTCCTTCTGAGCAACATGCCGAAATTATTTGTAAATCCTCTGGAGTTTGGGCAATAATTTTTTTTAAATATGGCTTATTCATCAAGATATACGTTTGATATTAACACCAACCTTTGTAAGTTTTTTTTCAATTTTTTCGTAACCTCTATCTAAATGGTAAATTCTATTTATTGTAGATTTACCATTAGAAATTATTGCTGCCAAAACTAATGCAACTGAAGCTCTTAAATCACTGGACATAACTTCTGCACCAACAAATTTTGTATTACCCTGAATTATTGCTTTATTCTTTTTTACTTGTATATCGGCACCAAGCCTTTGAAGTTCTCCAACATGAAGAAATCTATTCTCAAAAATATTTTCAGTAATAGTACTTTTCCCATTTGCCCTGCACATTAGAACCATTAATTGTGATTGCATGTCAGTAGCTACACCAGGCCATTCTTTTGTAACAATATTTTTAATCGGTTTTATTTTTTCAGGTCCAGCTATTGATATTAATTTTTCATTTATTTTTATTTTTGCTCCAACTTTTTTAAGAAGGTTTAATTCTGTATTTATTAATTTTGGATCAAAACCTTTTATTTTTAAATTTCCTTTTGAGATTGTGGCTGCTACACAAAAAGTTCCACATTCGATTCTATCTCCCATAACCGAGTAACTTATTTTCTTCAAAGATTTTACACCTTTTATTTCTACTGTTCTTTTTCCAATCCATTTAATTTTTGCACCTGCTTTGTTTAAAAAGTTGGTTAAATCATTTTTTATCTCTGGTTCAATAGCACAATTTTTTAATATTGTTTTTCCATTAGCTAAAGTTGCAGCAAGGATTGCATTCTCAGTTGCTCCAACTGAAATTTTGGGGAAAAAAATATTTGAGCCGGTTAATTTTGACTTTGTAAAAGCATTTACATATCCTTTTTCAATTTTATAATTCATTCCAAGTTTTTTAAGAGCGTTAAGATGATAGTTTATTGGTCTTGCCCCAATTAAACATCCACCTGGGAGGGATGTTCTTGCTTTTCCAAATTTTGTTATTAAAGGACCTAATACTAAAATACCAGCTCTCATAGTTTTTACTAAAGAGTAAGATGCAAAAGTATTTATTTTTTTTGATTTCTTAATTGCAACAGAATTTGAATTTTTATTTTGTTTAACGTTAAATCCAAGTGATTTTATTAACGACAGCATTGTATCTATATCTCTTACATTTGGTAAATTTTTAATTTCAACCATTTCATCAAATAATATAGATGCTGCTAAAATAGGGAGAGAAGCATTTTTGCTACCAGATATATTCACTGTTCCCTTGACTTTACAGGGACCTTTAATCAAAAACTTATCCATTATACTTTAGGTAAAGTTACTCCTTGCTGGTCCATATATTTTCCATTTCTGTCTGAATAGGTAGTATTTGGTCTTTCGTCACCTTTAAGAAATATAAATTGACAAGCTCCCTCATTTGCATAAATCTTTGCAGGAAGTGGTGTTGTATTTGAAAATTCTAAAGTCACATGTCCACACCATGATGGTTCTAATGGTGTTACATTCACAATTATTCCACATCTTGCATAAGTAGATTTTCCAAGACATATTACCAATACATCCTCTGGAACTTTAAAATATTCGACTGTACTTGCCAGCACAAAAGAATTTGGCGGTATTATGCATTCTTTTCCTTTTTTACTAATGAAGCTTGTAGGTTTAAAGTTTTTAGGATCTACTATCTCAGTATTTACATTAGTAAAAATCTTAAATTCATCAGCTACTCTTGCGTCATACCCGTACGATGAAACTCCGTAAGAAATGCTATTTCCTCTAATCTGTTTTTCCTCAAATGGAGAGATCATACCTTTATCTTTAGCCATTTTCGTTATCCATTTGTCTGAAAGGACTGGCATTTATTTGTTCTTTTTCTTATTTTTTTTTTGGAAAATTTTTCTTTTTCTTAAATTTTTTTTTAATGCATTACTTAATTTAAGGTCCCTGCTTTTATTTGTCATTTTTTTTTTCAGGGTTTGTTAAGTCTTCAAGTGTAATGGGTTTAGCAATATCATGCATATTAGATTCACTTTTTGTTTGTTTAAAACCTTCCTTAGCAGCTCTTTTCGCTCTTCTCTCAGCAAGTTTTTTCTCCCTTTTGGCTTGCTTCTCCATCGCTTTAGCTCCTCGAGTAGATTTGTAATCGTAGTGAATTCCCATAACATGTCCTTGAATATTTATAGACTATTTTTCACAAAAATTAAGGCAATAATTTGAAAAAACTAATTTTATACAGTAAATATATCGTTTCCTAAATGCCCCTTTAACTCAGGTAGTAGAGTATTTCCATGGTAAGGAAAAAGTCGTCCGTGCAAGTCGGGCAAGGGGCACCACTACCTTTTTAAAAAGTATTTTCTCAAAATAAATGTAATTCCAAATAAAAATATTATTGCAAATATGGGCAAATAAATTTCTTTAGATTGTAAAAGATCTAAAATTTTTGGAAGGTTGTCGCTCTCGTAAATTTTTTTTTCTATTGCAGATCCAAGTGAGCAAACTATGAAAGCTTGTATAATTACTCCTATCAAAGTTCCAAAAAAATAAAACTTTAATTTTATATCAAACAAAACTGGAATTAGGTTTTGTATTTGAGTTGGTATACCTCCTATAAATCTTAAAATAGCAACAGCAAAAAATTGATTTTCTTTTATTTTATTATTTAAATATTCAAAATTATTTTGGATTTTTTCTTTAATAAAATCTTTGAAAAAAAAGTTTGCAACTATAAAAGTAACACTTGCACCTAATGCAAATGTCAAAGAAAATATTGCAGTTCCTAAATATGGTCCAAAAATAAAACCACAAATTAATCCTAATGGGAAACCAAATCCTTGAAGTACAGATATCCAAATTATTCCAAATATTACAAAACTTATAAATGTATAAATTAAATTGTTTTGTCTAAATTCTATTAAATACTCTGTATTTGATTTGATGAAACTATAGGATGTAAGCTCCTTTAGACCGATTTTTGTTATTAGCAAATATAAAAATATTCCTAAGAATACAATATATGAGATGCCTAATATAATTTTTAATTTTTTCATTGTTTGCATATTATAAATTTTACATTATAAGTACTAAAAATTTTAATACTACTTAATTGAAATCTTATGAAAAGAACCTATCAACCAAGTAAATTAGTCAGAAAAAGAAGACATGGATTTAGATCAAAAATGAATTCTAAGGGTGGTAGAAAATTGTTAGCAAGACGAAGGGCTAAAGGTAGAAAAAAACTAACTGTTTAATGAAATCAAAGATAGTTAGTCTTTCTAAAAACACAGAATTTTTATCACTTTTGAGTGGAAAAAAAATTGTAAATAAATACTCAACAATATTTTACAAAAAACTTAAGAATAAAAATTATAAATTTTTAAATATAAGTTTTGTTGCTAAAAAAAAATTGGGAAATGCAGTAATAAGAAATAAAATTAAAAGAAGATTAAGAAATATATTTGACGGAATAGTCAAAAATAACGAGGTGAACTTTGAATATTCCTATTTATTTATAGCAAAAAAAAATGTTTTTGATGATGATTTTGAAAAAATTAAGGGTATTTTAACGTCTGATTTAAAAAAAATAAAAAAGTAAAATGAAGTTTATTATTATAAAAATAATTAAAATCTATAAGTTATTTATATCTCCATACATTGGTAATAATTGTAGATACCTTCCAACATGCTCGGATTATTTTATTGATTGTTTAAATGAGTTTGGACTTTTTAAAGGTTTTTTTCTGGGTTTAAAAAGAGTTTTATCATGCCATCCAATTAAATTTCTTGGAGGTGGTCAAGGGTTTGATCCAGTAAAAAGAAAGAAAGTAAAATAATTATGGATTCAAAAAATGTAATTGCAGCAATTTCATTGAGTGCAGCTGTAATAATCTTATATTCTCTTTTCTTTGCGCCAAGTCCACAGGAACTTAATAAAATAAATAAAGATAACGTTAAAAATGAATTAAGTTCTGAAACTCCTATGCTTGAGGAAAATAATAAGTTAGCCGAAGTATCAAGGGTGGATGCTTTAAATTTAAATAAAAGATTTAGTTTCAAAAATAAACAGATGACAGGGTCAATATCATTAATAGGTGGAGTTATTGACGATTTAACTTTTGAAAACTACACGCAGACACTTAATGGAAACGATAAAATTGTATTATTAAATCCAAAACAAGTTAAAAACGGTTACTTTGTTGAGACAGGATGGGTAACAAATAATAAAAATATAGATATTCCTAATTCCAAAACAGAGTGGAGTATTAGTGGTAATAATAAACTTACACCAAATAATCCTGTTACATTGGTTTGGAAAAATAATCAAAATTTAGAATTTCAAAAAACTTTCAATATTGATGATAATTTTCTATTTAATGTTGACCAAAAAATCATTAATAAATCTGAAAAAATATTTAATTTCTATCCGTATGGACAAATCATAAGAAATGAAGCTCCAGAAGTAACAAATTTTTATATCCTGCATGAAGGACTTATAGGAGTTTTTGATGAAGAACTCGTTGAAGAGGATTACGATGATATTGTAGATAAAAAATTTTCAAGAAATGCAGATCAAGGTTGGTTTGGAATTACTGATAAGTATTGGATCACAACACTTATACCAGATAACAACAAAGAATTTAGATCAGACTTTGATTTTAAAAATAAATTTAGAGCTAGTTATATAGAAACCGAGCCAATGGAAATTGATGCAAATAGTACTATTACAAGTAATACGAATATAATTATCGCAGCTAAAGAGGTGAATATAATTGATGGTTATGCTGAAAGTTTAAAAATAAATAAGTTTGATTTAGCAATTGACTGGGGTTGGTTTTATTTTTTTACAAAAAATTTCTTTTTTGCTATTGACTATTTTTTCAAGCTAACCGGTAATTTTGGTATTGCAATTGTATTAATAACAATTTGTATAAGAGTCGTTTTCTTTCCACTTGCAAACTATTCATTTAGATCTATGGCAAAAATGAAAGTCCTTCAACCTGAGATGACGAGATTAAAGGAGCTTCACAAAGATGATAAAATGAAATTGCAACAGGCTATGATGGCTTTGTATAAAAAAGAGGGAGTTAATCCTGTTTCTGGTTGTTTACCTATTTTTATACAAATACCTTTCTTTTTTGCCATTTATAAAGTCTTATTTGTTACACTCGAAATGAGACATCAACCATTTTTTGGATGGATTAAGGATTTATCAGAGCGCGATCCAACTTCAATTTTTAATTTATTTGGATTAATACCTTGGGACCCACCCTCTTTTTTAATAATTGGGATTTGGCCATGTTTAATGGGACTAACGATGTATTTACAACAAAAACTTAATCCAACTCCTCCTGACCCAATACAACAAAAAATATTTATGTTCTTTCCATTGTTTTTAACAATAATTTTAGCTCCTTTTCCTTCAGGATTAGTTATTTATTGGACAATAAATAACGTGCTAACTATGGCTCAGCAGCTAGTTATTATGAAACAAACAAAAGTTAAAACTAATTAAAATTGATGGATCTCCAAAAAATTTTACCTGAGTCAGGACCTCCAGCTGACCAAGTATCAAAATATATTGAGAAGTATAAAAATGATTTAATAGTCATTAAATATGGAGGAAATGTTTTTATAGATAGAGAAATATTTAATAACTTTATTGAGGATATAAGTATTCTCAGCAAACTAGGTATTTCAATAGTTATAATTCACGGTGGAGGACCAAGAATAAAAAGAGAGCTTGATAAATCAAATATTGAGTCAAAATTTATTAGAGGTTTAAGAGTAACTAGTGAAAAAATTATAAATATTGTTGAAAAAGTCTTGATCGAATTTAATAAAGATATTGTATCTTCATTAAGTGAAAAGGGAATCAAAGCGATATCTTTAAACACCCAAGAAAATAATGTTATTAATGTTGTGCCTGAGTCTGAAGAGCTAGGTTTTGTTGGGATACCTGATAAAATTAACGTTGATAAAATTAAAGATAAAATTAATCAGAAATTAATTCCGGTTATTTCTCCTCTAGGGTTAGGAAAGAATAATCAATCATATAATATTAATGGAGATAATGCTGCTGGAGCTATCGCCAAATCTTTAAAATCTAGAAGACTACTATTGATGACTAATGTCGAAGGAGTATTAAACAAAAATAGCAAATTGATAAATGAAATTTCCTCTTTAGAGATAACAGACATGATAAAAGATGGAACTATTACTGAAGGAATGATTCCTAAAATCAATACCTGTCTAGATGCAATTAATAATGGTGTAACTGCTGTTGCAATTATTGATGGAAGAAAAAAACACTCTGTATTATTTGAAATTTTCTCCGACAAGGGTTCAGGAACATTAATTCGAAAATGAATTTAAAAGATAAAAAATACCTTTTGCTTGATCTTGATGGTGTTTGTTATGGAAAACATAATAACTATTCTTTAGAAAAAGTTTTTGGTCAGGTTTCAAAAAGAATGACAAAATTTATATCTGAAAGACTTAATATAAATATGAATGATGCCAAAGAATTACAAACCAATTATTTTTACAAATATAATACCAGTTTAAATGGCCTAATGATACATCATGATATACCCCCTGAAGAATTTTTATCTTATGTTCACTCTATTGATTTAAGTTTTATGAAAGAAGATAAGATTATGAGAAATGAGTTAGTGCAATTAGATATGGAAAAATTTATTTTTACCAATGGTAGTGCAGAGCATGCAAAAAATATATTAACCCATCTCGGAGTATATGATTTATTTGGAAGAGATAAAATTTTTGATATTCAGGATGCAGGGTATGTTCCAAAGCCTGAAGCAAAAACTTTTGATTTAATGGTAAAAAAATTTGGCATTAATCCAAATGAAACTATCTACATTGAAGATATTGCCAAAAATCTGAGTATTGGTCATGAAAGAGGATGTGTAACTGTTTGGTTGATTAATGACGAGCATTTTGGAAAAATGGACTCTGATAAAGATTATATTTCCCACAAAATTGAAAATCTGTCTTTATTTCTTAAAGAAATAAGGTTATTAAAAAGTAAATAAATTGTTATGACATTAGAAAAAATTATAAATGACGCTTGGGAGAAAAAAGACCAAATAAACCAAAACTCAGATCAATCGATTAAAGATGCTATAAATCAAGTTATAAAGGATTTAGATAGCGGTAAAGCTAGAGTTGCTGAAAAAATTAATGGAGAATGGAAAACTCATCAACATCTTAAAAAAGCTATAATGCTAAGTTTTAGAATATATCCAATGGAAAACCTAAATGGCCCTTACAGTAGCTGGTATGACAAATCACATTTATTGAAAGGTAAAACAGCAGGTTGGTCAAAAGAGGACCATGAAAAAGCTGGCTTTAGAATGGTTCCTAATTCTCCAGTTAGGAAAGGATCGTTTGTTGGTAAAAATGCTGTGTTAATGCCATGTTATGTAAATATTGGAGCATATATTGATGAGGGAACAATGATAGACACATTTGCAAGAGCGGGTAGCTGCTGTCAAATTGGAAAAAATTGTCATATCTCAGCTGGATCAGGAGTTGGTGGAGTTTTAGAACCAGCACAAGCTTTGCCTACAATAATAGAGGACAATGTTTTTCTCGGAGCTATGTCAGAAGTAGTTGAAGGAGTTATTGTTGGAGAGGGTTCAGTTTTAAGTATGGGTATGTATATTGGTCAATCAACCAAGATTGTAGATCGAAAAACAGGAAAAATTACTTATGGAAAAATACCACCTTACTCGGTAGTTGTTCCAGGTTCATTGCCTGATAAAAATAATCCATCTGCTCCATCTTTATATTGCGCTGTAATAATTAAACAGGTTGATGAGAAAACTAGATCGAAAACATCTATTAATGATCTATTAAGAGATTAAAAATGAAAATTTTAAATGAGTTACAATTAGCAAAAGAGCTAATTAAATTTCCTTCAATTACTCCAGTTGATGCAGGTGTAATGAAGTTTTTAGAAAAAAATTTGAAAAAACTTGGTTTCAAAACAAAAATAATAGAATTTAAAGAAAAAGGTTTTCAACCTGTTAAAAATTTATATGCAAAATTAGGTACTAAAGAACCAAATTTATGTTATGCAGGTCACTTGGATGTAGTGCCTCCAGGAAATATAAAAGATTGGACAATAAAACCGTTTAGTCCATCAGTAAAAAAAGGCTATTTGATTGGAAGAGGTGCAAACGATATGAAAGGCTCTATAGCAGCGTTTGTTTCTGCTGTAAGTACTTTTTTATCAAAAAATAATAAATTTAATGGATCAATTAGTTTGCTAATTACAGGCGACGAAGAAGGTGATGCAATCAATGGTACGAGAAAACTAGTTGAATATTTAAAAAAAAAGAGAGAGAAAATAAATTTTTGTTTAGTTGGGGAACCAACAAATCCAAATGTATTAGGTGAGATGATAAAAATTGGTCGTAGAGGCAGTTTGACTGGTAAATTAACTATATTGGGTCTACAAGGCCATGTAGCGTATCCACATAGAGCAAATAACCCTTCAACAATAATTGTCAAAATTTTAAAGGAATTAAAAGAGATAAGATTTGATAAAGGTACAAAAAATTTTCAACCTACAAATCTAGAAGTGACTAAAATAAATATAAATAATACTGCTGACAATGTTATACCAGCAGAAGCTGAGGCAACATTTAATATAAGATTTAACAATAAGCATTCTTCTAAATCTTTAAAAAAAAAACTTAATATAATTTTCAAAAAAATAAGTAAAAAACATAAATCTAAATTTAAAATTGAGTATAGGGTTTCAGGTGAAGCTTTTTTGACTAAGCCTAATAAGACAACATTTATGGTTCAAAATGTTATAAAAAAAATTACTAAAATTAAGCCAAAATTGTCCACCACAGGTGGAACTTCGGACCTACGTTTTATAAAAACTATATGTCCTGGTCTTGAATTTGGTTTGGTTGGTAAAACGATGCACAAAGTAGACGAGGCAGTATCTTTGAAAGATTTAAAAAAACTGAACAAAATTTATTTAAATATTTTACAAAATTATTTTAAGTGAAGACTGCAATCATTAGCTCTGACTCTTATGAAAAACATATCACAGGAGATGGTCACCCTGAACAACCAAAAAGGGTGATTGCAATTAAAGAAAAATTAAAGAAGAGAAAGGATCTAATATGGGAAAAACCAGACAAAGTACCAGAAGAAATTTTATCAATGACTCATTCAAAGGACTACATTGAAAATTTAAAAAATTCCTTTCCACAAAAAGGTCTTAAATTCTTAGATGGGGATACAGTTGTTTCACCTGATAGCAAAGAAGCTGTTTTTGACGCAGCAGGTTCAACAATTAGAGCAATAGATGGAATTGAAAATAATCAATTCAAAAATGCTTTTTGTTTAGCGAGACCACCCGGACATCATGCTGAAAAAAATAAAGCTATGGGATTTTGTTGTATTTCAAATGCGGGTGTCGCAACAAACTATTTAATAAATAAATACAAATACAAAAAAATTGCTTGTGTTGATTTTGATGTTCACTGGGGGAATGGAAATTATGATGTTATGAGAGGTAATAAAAATTCTTTATATATTTCTACTCACCAATATCCTTTTTACCCAGGAGGCGGAACAGATAGAGATAAGGGGGACTTTAACAACTCTTTAAATATCCCTTTGCCTGCTGGTACTAACTCTGAGGAATACTTTAATGCTTTTGATAGAGTTTTAGAAAGGTTGGTAAGATATAAACCCGACTTTCTTTTATTTTCTGCAGGCTTTGATGCACATAAAGACGATCCCTTGGCACAGTTTGAGTTAAGCTCAAAAGATTTTTATGAAATAACGAAAAGAACATTAATTGCAACTAACAAATTTACTAATGGAAAAGTCGTTTCTATTTTAGAGGGCGGGTATGACTTAAACGCACTTGCTGAAAGTGCTAACGAGCATGTTAACGCACTTTTAGAATTTTGTTGATTAAATAAATATTCTTAATAGATAAGACACATGAAGCTATATAAAATTATAAAATCAAATATTGATAAAAAGGGATTAGTTGCAGCTAAAAATATTAAATCTGGAACTAGAATAATTCGCTATAAAGGAAAAATAATTTCAAATAAACAAGTTGAAGAAAATCCAAAATTTGACAACTCTAAAGACATTTATTTGTTCGATTTAAATAAAAGATTTTCTTTAGATGGAGATTTTTCTTGGAACACAGCAAGACTTATTAATCATTCGTGTAGTCCAAATTGTGAAGTTGAGGGCACTGGATTTAAGATTTGGGTAACAGCAATTCGTGATATAAAAAAAAATGAGGAACTTACGTATGACTATGGATTTAGCTATGACTCTGATTATAAACAATTTCCTTGTAAATGTAGATCTAAAAATTGTTGTGGATATATAGTTCGAGAAGAAAGTCGATGGAGAATAAACAAAAAATATAAGAAGAGCTTACGAATTAGTAGATAACCTTTTCCAGAAATAATCCATACGGTGGTGCTGGCGGAGCACACAATTTTCTTTTCTTTGAAACTAAAACAGCTTTAAATTTTTTTAAATTCCACTTTTTTTCTCCTAAAACTTTCAAACATCCAACCATAGATCTTACCTGTTGTTGTAAAAAAGACTTAGATTTGAATTTTATCACGATCAAATTTTTACTTTTTTTTACTTTGACATAACTCATGGTTTTAATTGGACTTTTTGCTGAGCATGTAGAGGCTCTGAAAGTAGAGAAGTCTTGTTTTCCCTCTAATAACTTTGCTCCTTTTTTCATTGTTTGAATATCTATTTTATTTTTAATGTGCCATCCTCTATTCATGAAAATTGATGGATTACTCTCTCTATTAAATATTATGTATTTATAAATCCTAAATTTTGCCGAATATCTTGCGTGAAAATCATTTTTTTTTTTTATTATTGAAATAATTGAAATTAACTTTTTTTTTAAAAAGTAATTCAGAGAATTTAATAACTTTTTTTTATTATTAATAATTTTTGTAGTTTCAAAATGTGCTGATTGCTCTAACGCATGCACCCCAGCATCAGTTCGCCCAGCGCCTATCAATTTAACTTGTGTTTTAAGTAACCTAGATAGTATTATTTCAATAGTTTTTTGAACAGAATTTCCTTTTTTTTGTGTTTGCCATCCAATAAATTTTGTGCCCTCATACTCTATCAATATTTGGTATCTATACATTGCTTAAAAAAAGACCTTTTTTAATTTGAGAGCCTAATAAGAATTCTGCTGTTTTTTGAGGTTTTTTTCCCTCTCTCTGTATCATCATAACTTTAATAGACTTTTCTTTACAAGCAATCTCTAAGCTATCTCCAATAATTTCACCAGGCTTTCCACTCAAATTATTTATTTCAGCTTTAAGAATTTTGTATCTAGCTCCTTGGAAGATAAAATGAGCACCATTTAATCCATTTATTTTTGCGATAACACTCTTTGCTGGTGTGTTCCAATCAATGCTACTCTCTTTTTTATTAATTTTTTTTGCATAAGTAGCCTTGCTGTGGTCTTGATCTTTAAATTTAGCTTTATCATCTAATATGTCATCGATATCATCTAATATTTTTTCAACTGCTAAATCAGATAATTTTTCTGATAAATCATCTGAGCTATCCTTTTCATTGATATCAATTTCATAAGACTTACATACTGGTCCTTCATCTAATTGAGAGTTAATTTTCATAATACTTATTCCAGTTTTTTTTTCTAAATTCATTATGGCTCTTTGAATTGGAGCAGCTCCTCTATATTTAGGGAGTAAAGACGCATGAATATTTATAAATCCTTTTTTTGTTAAATTTAAAAAACTTTCAGGAATGATTTGGCCATATGCTATCACTAGGCACATATCAGCATCTATATCTTTTAAATACTCATACTCTTCTTGATTATTCTTTAAAGTGACTGGTGTTCTAACTTCTAAACTCAAAGTTTCAGAAATTGAATGAACAGGAGATTTGGTTACTCTCATACCTCTATTAGATTTTTTTGGAGCTTGTGTATAAACAGTAACTATGGGATATCCATTCTGATATAGAGATTTTAATATTTTTACAGCAAAAATAGACGTGCCCATAAAAACAATTTTTTTAAGCATTTTTAAACAACTATTCTATCAGGGTCTTGTTTAGTTTTTGAGAGTTTTTTAATTATTATATCTCTCTTAAGTTTCGATAAATAATCAATTATCAAACGACCATCCAAATGGTTTATTTCATGCTGAATACAAGTTGATAATAAATCATCACATTTAATTTCTTTTTTTTTTCCATCTATATCAATATATTCAATCCAGCAAAGTTTTGGTCTTTCAATTTCTATAAAAGTATCTGGCAAACTAAGACAGCCCTCTTCATAAACCGATTTTTCATCGCTTTGTTTTTTAATTACAGGATTTATAAAACATAAGGGGTCTTTTTTTTTTTCATCTTTGGATACATCTAAAACTATTATTCTTTTTGGTATACCCACTTGGATTGCTGCAAGACCAATTCCTTTATTGTGGTACATAGTTTCAAATAAATCCTTAATAAGTTTTTTTTCCTCCTTGCCAACGTTTTCTAATGGTTCAGATATTTTTCTTAAAGTTTCACTAGGAACAGTAATTATTTTTTTTAAGGGCATAAATATATTGTATTATTAAATTTATGCTTTTAAAGGTATAGTTTTTAAAATCATATCGTTTCTAATTTTATCTATACCTAGTTTATTTAATGTAGATATTATAAAATAAAGGCTTTCTGTGCCTAAATCTTTTAAATTATCCTCGCCTATAATCTCAACCAATCTAAGTAATATCATTGCTATTTCACCATCGTTAATCATGACTTGAATATCAGTTGGTATATTTGCACTATCTAATTCGAAATACTCTTTATTTTTTTCTGAAATTTGAACACCGTCAGATATAAGAGCCTCAATTACAATTAAGTCTTTAGTAGAAAAGTAATATTTTTGATTTTTTTTTATTTTCTTTAACATTTTATTAAGTTCTTTTTCAGCTTTTTCAACTTCCATATTGTTTTCAAAATATCTAACTAATTTCGATTGATGAATTATTTTATTATTTATTTTTATTTTTTTATTTTGATTTTTTTTTTCAGCGAGATGGTAATTATAAAACTCCAAATATTCTGATGGGATATTTTTTTCATCTATTTCCTCCAGCATTTCAACTAATTTTTTATCTAATGCATTACCAATTTCACTTTTATCAAAACTATTTTTTAAAATTTCTAAAATTTTGATTTTGTAAGCGTCATCTTTTGAGAGCAAATAACCCTGATATAACAATGCTCTTGACTGATTTTCAGGAAGTAGTTTGTAAGACTCTTCAATCGAAATGAGCTGATTAATATTAAATTTATATCTAGTGTATAAATTTAACAAATCACTTTCTGAGTAGTTGCCCTTATGAGTTTCTTTTTCAATTGAAATAACCTTTGCATCATCTTCAATTACAACTTCATCTACACTAATTAATAAATTATTATTTCTTAGATAATTCCAAATAAGCTGATTTGTAGTATCTTTTGGTATATACGAAAAATTTGGATTTGTTTTGTGAGATAAATGGAAATCTAAAATATTTTTTTCTGATATTGTAGCATCAATTTCATTTGAATAACCCATTAAATATTCAAATTTTTTTTCAAAAAATTTATCTTTGAAACCATTTTCCTTTAAAAGATCAAATTGCATTTGAGCAATTTCATTTTGATCTTTATAAATAAAACAATAAATTTTGAATTTGGCCAAATATTTATTCTCATCAAAAGACTCTAAATTTGAAAGAATTTGGCAAGCATCATTTAAATTATTGTTTGATAAATTTTGTTCCAAATAATACTTAACTAAATCCTGGTCAATTTTTTCAGAATTTTTTAATAAGAATTCCTTTATTAAATTTAAATCATTTACTCTTATAAGCCAATTAGTCTTTAGTTTAAGAAATTCATCTATAGTTAAATTATTTTTTGGTGGAAGAGCATTGGTTAAAATTAATTTATTGTATAAATCTTTTGCATCATTTGACAAATTAAGTTTATTTAGTTTTTCAATAATATTTAATATTTTTTCTCCATCTGATAATTGCCACATATTTAAAGTTAAATCATGTTCTGCAGGATCAAATAAACCTACAAGATAATGTTTTTCGTCTACATTTATTTTATTATCTAATTCGATTGATGTGGTTGATTGATTATTAAGTGTTTGTATAATTAATGAGTCACCTTCTGGTTCCTCTAAATTATTTTGCTCAATACTATTCTCATTATTTGAGTTATTATTAATACTCCATATATCTACTGGCTCATTTGAAAAGAGTTTTGTAAATAATAAGAAAGAAAATAAAATTTTAAATAATAAAATTTTATTTAATAACTTTAAGATTTTCATTAGGGATTATTTTTTCAATCTTTTTATTTGGAGAGGGAAAATTAATTTGATCTACTAAGAGTAGTATTATAAAAAATAAAAAAAATACTAACGCAATTTTAATAATTAACTTTATTAAATAGTTAGACTTACCAATTGCTTGCTTTTTTTGAAAATACATATAACGTTTTTATATTAAATCAAATTAAGACAATATTATGTTTTTTCAATAGAGATATTTATTTATATGAAAAAAAACCTTGTTTTATTAGGCATGCCTGGATCTGGAAAAAGTAGTTTGGGTAAATTGTTGGCTAAAATTACTGGTCTAAAACTTTATGATATTGATAAATTAATTATTGAAGAAATTGGTTTAGAAATTGTAGAAATTTTCCAAACCAAAGGTGAAGATTTTTTTAGAAAAATTGAGGAAAAAAAAACTTTAGAAATTCTAAAAAAATCAAACAATATTATTGCATTAGGAGGGGGAGCATTTCTAAATGAAAAAATCAGGTCAAAAATACTTAAAAATGATTATTCAGTATGGCTTAAATGGGATAAAGAAACTCTAACTTCTAGATTAACAAAGAGTAAAAAAAGACCTATTACTTATAGTTTAAAAAAGAATGATTTAATCAAATTGATCGAAAAAAGAGCTAAAATATATTCTTTGGCAAGATTTAAAATTAATTGTGATAAACTATCAAAACAAGAAATTGCTAAAAAAATTTTAGAAATATATGAAAAATAATAAAATTATAATCCGTACAGCGAATTCTAAATATGAGATTTTAATTGGATCAAATCTAATTAATAAACTTGATAAAATTTTAAAATCTAAATTACCTAAGTCTGAAAAATATTTGATTGTGTTTGATAGCAAAGTCCCGTTTAAGATGATAAAAAAATTAAAACAAAAAATCAAAAAAAAAGTGATTTTGTATAAATTTTCCTCAAGTGAAAAAAATAAAGACCAGCATAATGTAAATAAATTACTAACTGTAATGCAAAAATATAACTTTAATAGAAATGATTCTTTAATTGCAGTTGGAGGCGGAGTTGTTGGTGATATTTCTGGATTTGCTGCAAGTATTTTTAAAAGAGGGCTAAAATTTATTAACATACCAACGACTTTATTAGCGCAAGTTGATAGTAGTATAGGTGGAAAAACTGGTATTAACACAAGCTTTGGTAAAAATTTAATAGGATCTTTTTATCAACCAAATCTAGTTATAGCTGACATTGACTTCTTAAAATCTCTTCCAAAAAGAGAAATCATTTGTGGATATGCAGAAATTTTTAAACACTCTATTATTTCTGACAAAAAGTTCTTTAATTTTTTACTTAAGAATTTTGATAAAATAATCAAACTTAAACAACCATTTATTAATAAAGCTATTTATAAAAGTTGTTTAATTAAAAAAAGAATAGTTGAAAAAGACGAAAAGGAAAAAAACTTAAGAAAGACTCTTAACCTTGGACATACTTTTGCACATTCTTACGAAGCTGCATACAAATACTCGAAAAAGCTAAATCACGGTGAGGCAGTTTTGCTCGGAATTAACAGTGCATCTGAATTTAGTTTAAAAGAGAAATTTTTTAATCTTAGAGAACATAATTTAATTAAAGAACATATTTATACTATTGATAAGTCACTTCATGTAAAAAATTATTTTGGTAAAAAAGATGTGAGTAAGCTTTTAGAGTTTATGAAGAACGATAAAAAAAATAATAGTAATAAAATAAATTTAATTTTGATAAAAAAAATTGGAAATGTGGTATACAATAATTTTTTTGATTTAAATAAGATCTCTAAATTTATAAGGCTTCAATTTTATAATATGTGAATCTGGATTGAATGGATATAATTTTGAATTTCATTTGATAGAATATTATAAATTTTTTTATTTGAATCTATTTTGCTTAATAACTTGAGCTCATTTGATTTAATAGTCAATTTAATGTGATACTTATTTTTGTTATGACTTTTATGATTAACGTGTAGAAATGTTTTGTCCTCAACTGATATTTTTTCACAAGAAATTTTTTCTTGAATTTTTTTTTTAATTTCTAAATTTAATGTTTCTATATCCATAAAAATTATATTATTATATAGCATGAAAACAATTTGTGATTGGAATAATTGCTTTGAAATAGGAGAATACAAAGCACCAATAGAGAAAGATAATAGCAAGAACTTTAGACTATTATGCTTAAAGCATGTTAAAGAATTTAATAAAAACTGGAATTATTTTTCGGGTATGAGCGATAGAGAGGTGATACAGTTCCTTAAAAGTGACGCAACATGGCACAAGCCAACACAAGGTTTTAGCTCATCTGATAATTTTTTTAAGGTATTATGGAATAATGCATTAAATGATGGATTCGATGATTTAAAATTTAAAAATCAATTTAATACTAAAGGAAATTTGAAATTTACTAACAATGATATAAAAGCCTTTGCTGTCTTGGGTATTTCAGTTGGTTTAAAATGGGACAAAATACAGCAGAAGTTTAAAAAACTTGTTAAAAAATTTCACCCTGATATTAATTCTGGAGATAAAAATTATGAAGAAAAGCTTAAAGTGATTACTTTAGCATACACACAATTAAAAAATACTTATAGGAAAAACATTGATAAATAATTTAAACATCAAACCTGACATTAAATTATCTGTTAAACAAACTTTTGGGATTGACTCTGAAATTGAGGTAGAGGCTTTTTCAAAAAAAAACGATTATGTTCCTGAAATTGATAAAAATTATATATTTGATAGAGATACAACGCTAGCGATACTTTCGGGATTCTCATTTAATAAAAGAGTCCTTGTTCAAGGTTATCATGGTACAGGTAAATCTACACATATAGAGCAGGTAGCTGCAAGATTAAATTGGCCTTGCATTCGTATAAACCTAGACAGTCACGTAAGTAGAATTGATTTAATTGGTAAAGATGCAATAACAATTAAAGATGGTAAACAAATAACAGAATTTAAAGAGGGGATTCTACCTTGGTCAATTCAAAATCCTGTTGCTTTAGTCTTTGATGAGTATGATGCTGGTAGACCTGACGTGATGTTTGTAATCCAAAGAGTTTTAGAGGCTGATGGAAGTTTTACACTTCTTGATAAAAATAAAGTAATAAAACAAAACAAATATTTTAGATTGTTCGCAACATCAAATACAGTTGGTCTAGGTGATACAACAGGTTTGTATCATGGTACTCAGCAGATAAACCAGGGTCAGATGGACAGGTGGAATATTGTAACTTCTTTAAATTACTTAAGCCTAGAGAAAGAGATGGAAATAATTTTGGCCAAGAATAAAAATTTAAATAATGCGAAAGGAAAGGAAAAAGTTGCAAATATGATTAAAGTTGCAACTTTAACTAGGAAAGGTTTCATAGCTGGCGATATTTCTACAGTTATGAGTCCCAGGACCGTTTTACATTGGGTAGAGAATTCTGAAATTTTCAAGGATATTGGTTATGGTTTTAGAGTGACTTTTTTAAATAAATGCGATGAGATTGAAAAGAATATAATCGCCGAATATTACCAGAGATGTTTTGGCGAAGAATTGCCAGAGTCTATGTTAAATATTCAAAGTTAAATGAGTAAAGAAGATAATTTTAAAGAAAAATTTAAATTAGCCCTTTTATCAACTGCTAACGCTATTGCGGACGATTATTCTCCTAATAATGACAAAAAAAATAAAAAAAAATCAAAAATAGATCTTTTTGAATTAGATAAATTAGAAAGTAGAAGTGATTTTGTTAAATATAGAGCCGAGATTGACTCAGGTGCTTTAAAAAGAAAATTTTCAAATACAGAAATATTTAGGAATAATTTTCCACAAAACTCATCATATAAACAGCTTTATGAATTATCTGAAAAAATAAGATGCGAAATATTAGGCTCAAATATACTTAAAGGTGTTGGTGCAAATCTGAAAGAAAACTACACAAATGAAATTTTAACAAAAAAAAAGGATCAGTTATTTTCAAAGGAAGATGTAAGTGTAATAGAGGCATTTGAATTATATATGCTTAAGAATTTCTATAAAATAAATTTAAATAGCCTTAATGAAAAAATTTTAAGTTATTGGGAAAATGATTTTGATAAATCCTTAAAAAAACATATAAATTTTTTGCTAGAAAATTTAGAAAATCAAGACATATATAATTCGAAAGTATCAGAGATATTACAAAATTTGGATATATTTGATGATACAAACGAAAGTAAAAACCAAGAAGATCAACAAAATGATAATAATGAGGCTGATGCAGATCAAAATAATACCGATACTGATAGCGATAATAATGAAGAAAATAAACAACGAGAAGAAAGCGAAGAAAGTTTTGACTCCGAATATGATTTTAGCGAGCACAAAATTGATGAACAGATTGTCGATACAGACTCGGAAAAGCAAAGTAGTGAGACTATTATTCAAAAAGGTGGAGGGGAATTTAGCGATAAGGATTATAAGGTTTTCACAAAAGAATTTGATGAGATTTCAAAAGCTGAAAATTTAGAAAGCTTAGAGGAAATAACAAAATTAAGAAAAAACTTAGATCAGCAATTAATTACTTTTCAAGATTTGATAACAAAGCTAGCAAATAAACTTCAAAGACAGTTATTAGCAAGTCAAAAAAGAGCTTGGGAATTTGATTTGGAGGAAGGATTATTGGATACCTCAAAATTAACAAGGGTTATCATGGATCCTTATAGTTCTTTATCATTTAAAAAAGAAAAGGACTATGAATTTAAAGATACAGTCGTTACGTTATTAATTGATAACTCTGGATCTATGCGAGGACGTCCGATAACAATCGCTGCAATTTGTGCTGATATTTTGTCAAGAACACTCGAGAGATGTGCGGTTAAAGTAGAAATTTTAGGCTTCACAACAAAAAATTGGAAAGGTGGTCAGTCGAGGGAAGATTGGAATAAGAGAAATAAACCAAAAAATCCTGGACGTCTTAATGATCTACGTCACATAATTTATAAAAGTGCAGATACTCAATGGAGAATATCAAAAAATAATTTAGGACTTATGCTAAAGGAAGGATTATTAAAAGAAAATATTGATGGTGAGGCAATTAATTGGGCTTTTAGTAGACTACAAAAGCGAAAGGAAGAAAGAAAAATCTTGATGGTTATTTCAGATGGTGCGCCGGTTGATGACAGTACTTTAAGTGTAAATTTTGGTGATTATTTAGAAAAACATTTAAAAAAAACTGTAAAATTTATTGAGAATAAAAGTAATGTAGAAATTCTAGCTATTGGGATAGGTCACGATGTCTCCAGATACTATTCCAAAGCTATTAAAATTACTGATGTTCAAGAACTTGGGGATGTTATGATAAATCAATTAAGTGATTTATTTAGTGAAAGAAAAAAACTCAATTAAAATTAAAAGATTTAAGATTTTTATTTTTCCACAAAATTGTGATCTCAGCTCCGGATCTTGTTCTTGAATTTTTACAACTTACAGTAGCAAAATTTTTTTCTAGTAATGTTTTACCAATAAAAATCCCTAAACCTAATCCAGTTTTATTGCTCGACTTGGAGTCTTTTAAATAAGGCTCACCCAATTTATAGATTATATCTTTAGAAAAACCTTCGCCATCATCTTCTATTTTAATAATAGTTTCGTCATTATCACTTTTAAGATTTATAAATATTTTTTTTTTTGAAAATTTATTTGCATTTCCTATAAAATTTCTGAGCCCATAAACAATCTCAATTATTTTAGGCATTATAATTGGATTATTATTTTGATCAGTAATTAAAATAAATTCCTTTTTGCTAATTTCTTGAAAAGACCTTATAATTTGAACTAAATAATCTTTTAAAGAAATATTTTGATCTAAGAACTCATCATCTGTATCGGGATTCATGCTAAGTTTTTGTAATATTTTTATACATCTATCAACTTGACTAGATAGTAAACTTATATCTTTATTATTTTTAAATTCTTTTTCTAGGTCTGCCAATATGATTTTAATTGTTGAGAGTGGAGTGCCAAGTGAGTGGGCTGCCGCTGCTGCTTGCCCTCCAAGAGACACTAGCTCGTGTTCTTTTGCCATTATAGCTTCCATTTTATTTAATGCATTCTCTCTAATCTTTCTTTCAGCCCCAAAAGATATTGAAAAAAAACTTAAAAAAACAAGTGCGATTATTAATGATATTGGAATAGCATAATAATAGTAATCGCTAATATGAAAATGTTCATTCAATGGCTCTGGTAAGCCTTTATTAAAAAAAGTTAGAAATATAACAGATAAAATTGTTATTAAAACTAAGAAAATACTAGATTTTTTTCCTAAGTAGATAGATGAAAATATGCTTGGAATTATAATAAAAATAAAAAAAGGATTTACTATTCCACCAGTTAAATAAAGTAAAAAACCTAGTTGGAAAATATCCAAACATAAAAAAACAAAAGAGGATCTGTCAGAAACTTGATTTTTTTTGTAATAATAAATTAAAACTAGGTTACTTATTGCCCCAAGATAAATTATAAAATTTGATAGTATGTGATTAAATTCAAAACCAAGTCCATATTTAACAAAATTTATTGTTATTAGCTGTCCAATTATAGCTATCCATCTAAGTCTAATATATTGTATTCTATTTAGAGAATAGATTTTTGAAGTTTCAAAAAACCTCATAAATTATATGTCAAGATTTAAAACATCTATAGCATTTGATATAATGAAGTCTTTTCTTAATGCTACGTCATTTCCCATTAAAGTGTGAATTATCTCATGATCTTTTTTTGCATCTTTTGAATATTCTACTTTTAATAAATTTCTTGTCTCTGGATTTAGAGTTGTATTCCAAAGCTCATCAGGGTTCATTTCACCTAATCCTTTAAATCTCTGAATATTTAATTTAGACTTTTCAATTGAGAAATTCTTATCGAATTCTTTTGATCCTTTTTTGTATTTACTCAATTCCTTTGAGTTTTTTAAAATATATTTCTCAAGTTCTTTCTCATCTTTTATATAAATACCTTTCATACCTTTGTTGATTTTGAATAAAGGCGGTTGTGCTAGGTAAATATGGCCATTTTCAATCAATTTATTAAATGGGCTGTTATTAAAGAAAGTTAGTAATAATGCTCTGATATGTGATCCATCAACGTCGGCATCTGTCATAATTATTATTTTTCCGTATCTTAAATTTTTAAGATCCAATTCATCATTTTTTGGATCCAACCCTAAAGCATTTATTAAAGTTATAATCTCATTTGAGGAAATCATTTTAGATAGTGCCTTAGTCTTATGTTCATTAATGTTTCCATTTTTCTTTTTTCCATTTGTATCAACATAAGTGTTCAAAATTTTTCCTCTAAGAGGCAAAACAGCCTGAAACTCTCTATCTCTTCCTTGTTTTGCAGAGCCTCCCGCAGAATCACCCTCAACAATAAATAATTCTGTTCCTTCTTGTTTTGAATTTTGACAATCTGCCAGTTTTCCAGGTAAACCTGTTAGCTCAAGAGCACCTTTTCTTCTTACGTTTTCTCTAGCTTTTCTAGCAACATCACGTGCTTGCGCAGCTTGAACAATCTTTGTAAGTATGACTTTTACCACTGATGGGTTTTGGTCGAACCATAGAGATAATTTCTCACTAATAATTGTTTCAACTATGTTTCTGACCTCAGATGATACAAGTTTATCTTTTGTTTGTGATGAAAATTTAGGATCTGGTATTTTAATTGACAATACGCATGTGAGCCCTTCCTTTACATCATCTCCAGAAATTGAAAGTTTACTTTTTTTTAGCAAGTTTGATTCATTGGCATATTTATTAACAACTCTTGTTAGTGCACTTCTAAAACCTAATAAATGTGTTCCTCCGTCTTTTTGAAATATATTGTTTGTGTAAGGGTATACATCTTCTGAATACATAGAATTCCACTGTAGTGCACATTCTACCTCCATATTGTTTTTGGCTTGCTCAATGAAGATAGGTTTTTTAAATAATTCATTCCCATTTTTATTTTTTAATTTTTCTCTTTTTTCGTCAAGGAAGTTAACAAATTCTAAAATACCGCCATCAAACTTATAGATAATCGATTTTTCTTTTTTTAACGTAAGATCGTTGACAGAAATTTTTAAACCTTTGTTTAAGAATGCCAATTCCCGCATTCTTTTCTGTATAATGGTAGTACTAAACTTTGTAGATGAAAAAATATCTTTTGATGGAAAAAAAGTGATTTTTGTTCCAGTTTCTTTTGATTTTCCGGTTACCTTTAAAGCGGATTTGGCATCACCATTTTGAAATTCTATAAAATATTTTTTTCCATCTCTATTAATTTCTAGCTCTAGTTTTTCAGATAGAGCATTTACAACTGAGACACCAACTCCATGTAGACCCCCAGAAACTTTATAAGAGTCATGATCGAATTTTCCTCCTGCGTGCAATTGTGTCATAATAACCTCTGCTGCAGATTTTTTTTCACCTTTATGAATATCTACTGGAATACCTCTTCCATCGTCAGAAACAGTCACTGAGCCATTCTTGTTAATATTAACTGAAATATTTTTGCAGTATCCTGCCAGTGCCTCATCTATAGAATTATCAACAACTTCATAGACCATATGATGTAGACCAGTGCCATCATCGGTATCTCCGATATACATACCTGGTCTTTTTCTTACAGCCTCTAATCCTTTTAAAACCTTGATGGAGTCTGCTTGATAATTTGTTGTATTTTTTTTAATCATTTATTTTTTTTGGAAAAAAAAATTATATCATTTTTCTTATATTAAATAAAATCAGATATATCGATTTGCTTAAATAAGGCGCATATTCATTGAGTAATTCGTATCTTTTCATTTTTTTTTTCTATTATTGATAAAAAACAAATATTAGAGATTTTTTGATTGTTTTAGAGGTAATTAATCAAATTTTTTAAATTTACCAAAAGAGATATATTTTATGACTGCGAAGAAAAAACATAAATTTTCAAAAGAATTTTTAAATTTAAAAATTGTAAAGTAGAAAACACCTAATAAAGGATATTTTATTATTTCTCTTAAAATTTTTATACTTTTAAGTTTTTTATATTTTTTTTGAAAGAGATATTCCCCATATTTAAAATTTACCTTTCTAATTATGAAGGTTCTAAGATCCGCTACTGTTGAACTTGCTCCTTTGTGGTCTGCAATAGCAACTGAATTAAGATAAATTTTAAATTTACTTTTTTCAATTCTACTACATAAATCAATATCCTCCCAGTAAAAGAAAAATCTCTCATCGAACATATCAATTTTCATAAACTTTTCTCTATCTGCCATAAAAATAGCACCTAGGATATTTGTTACTGTAAAAACTTTTTTTTTGAGTATTTTTTTTTTATAGTTTTTAAATGATGTAATTTTAGGAACTGAAATTATTCCATCTCTTTTTTCGTTAAGAGTTTTATAAAGATTGAGAATAGATTTTTTATTTATTATTATATCTGGCTGGGTACATAAAAAATATTTAGTTCTTATCCTTTTTACTAAAAAGTTAATACCTTTTGCAAAACCAATATTTTTATTTGAAAAACCATAATATTTAATATTTGGTAATTCTTTTCTAATTTGTTTTTGTAAATCTTGATTATTACCTTGATCAAGAATTAGAAGATTAAAATCTCTATAATTTTTGAGATTTTCAATAATTTCTGGTGGTGTTTTAAACAATAATATTATTATTGATATTTGGTTATTTTTCATTTTTTATTAAAATTTCTTTTAATTGTGGATAGATATATTCACTAATTTTAGTGGAACCTGCAATAGTTGTGTGAACTTCATCATAAAAATCGTTTTTTTCTGTTGTATTAATTATCTCATCTAATTTGATTATATCGAAATTATTTTTTTTACAAAACTCTTTCAGTTTCTCATTAATTAAAAATAAGTTAAAATCGCTTACACCATCGTATCTAATTTGTGTTATAAAAATAGGATTTAAGTTTTTGTGAATAATAACATTTTTTAAATTTTCAATATTATTATTAAAATTATTTATCACTTGAGTGTTTTCGTCATTTTTTTTTCTTTTATTGAATTTTTTATATGCATTTGTGTAGTTAATATAATTAAATTTATCATATAAATTTTTTTGTTCTAAGCCATAATAAATTCTTAATGGATTAAAATATTTGTTTTCAATTTTTTTTTTAAGTCTGTAAATTGCACTATTGTTTTTTAAAAAATCCTCTACTTTTCCTAAATTATTTTTTTTATCTAGTTCATCAAAATGTTTTGGTAATTTTAAAGTTGAGTCATTAAGACCAATATAAAATATTATTATTTTCGGATTAAAATTTTTAATTTTTGGGAACCAGTATAAAAAATCATTAACATAACCCCTTGTCGATTTTCCTCCTTTGGAAGCGTTAATAATTTCTATATTTTGATTTTCTCTATTAAATCTATTGTTTAGCTGTTCAACAATTGTAAATTTTGGAGGTATGAACATTTGTTCTCCAGTGCTACCTCCTAAAAATAGTATTTTTATTTTTTCAGCATCCTTTTTCTCCCCAATAAAACCTAAATCATTTCTTTTAAATAAATAATTATATTCATCACCTTGATACTTAACACTCATTGGTATTTCTATATT
>CACPID010000012.1 GCA_902633965.1 uncultured Pelagibacteraceae bacterium
TAATTGTCTTATAATGATTATTTAGAAAATGAGAAACTTAGAATATCTAAAAAACTTGAATTCAGCTCAAAAAGAGGCTGTAATTTCTACTGATGGACCTATTTTAGTTGTTGCAGGCGCAGGATCTGGAAAAACTAAAGTGCTAACATCAAAAATTGCACACTTAATCAAAAATAAGAAGGCTTTTCCTAACCAGATATTAGCAGTTACATTTACAAATAAGGCTGCAAAAGAAATGCAAAATAGAGTAATTAAAATTTTACAATCTGATGCTATTGGACTCTCTTGGCTTGGTACATTCCACTCAATTTGTGCCAAGTTACTTAGAAAACACGCCAGAGCAGCGGGATTGAATTCAAATTTTACAATATTAGATGCTGATGATCAGTCTAGATTAATAAAAAATATTTGTAAATCTGAAAATATAGATACAAAAAAAATCTCCTCTAAAATAATTATTGCAATTATTGAAAAGTGGAAAAATAATGGCTGGTATCCTGACAGTGTTCAAATAAATAAAAAAGATATTTATGAAAAGATAATTTTACCAATTTATAAAATTTACCAAAAAAAACTAACAGATTTAAATGCATGTGATTTTTCAGATTTAATTTTACATTGTGTAAATATCTTAGAGAGAAATAAAGACATATATGAAATGTACAGTGCTAACTTCAAATACATATTGGTAGATGAATATCAAGATACGAACTTTATTCAAAGTAAATGGCTAAATATTTTAGCTCAAAAAAGGAAAAATATTTGTTGTGTTGGTGACGACGATCAATCCATATATAGTTGGAGGGGTGCAGAAATAAAAAATTTTTTAGAATTTGATAAAATTTATAAAGATACAAAAGTAATCAGATTAGAGGAAAATTATAGATCTACTCAAAATATTTTATCAGTAGCCTCAGATCTAATATCTAATAATCAAAATAGAGTTGGTAAAACACTTAAAACAAATTCGGAAAATGGTGAGTTGGTGAATCTAAGTTGTTTCCGTAATGGAAAAGAAGAGGCTATTGGTTTAAGCGATCAGGTAGAAAAAAATTTAATGAACATGTACTCATTAAATAATATAGCTATCCTGGTCAGAGCAATATTCCAGACAAGAGAATTTGAGGAAAGATTTCTTAAAATTGGTCTTCCGTATAGAATTATCGGAGGGATTAAATTTTATGATAGAGCAGAAATAAAAGATTGTATTGCTTATCTAAGGTTAGTTTACCAAAATAAAGATGATTTAGCATTTGAAAGAATAGTTAATAATCCAAAAAGGGCTATAGGTGATAGTACTATGAAACAAATTCATGAATATTCAAAAAAAAATTCTTTGTCACTTGTAAGTTCTTCAAAAAAACTTTTAGAGGAAAATGAAATTAAACCAAAAGCAAAAATCGGATTAAATTTTTTCCTAAATTTTTTACAAAAATGGAGTGAGGATCTTTTTACAAAGAAAATTGATCATGTAAAACTTTTACAAATTATTTTAGATGAGTCTGGATATTCAGCTTTATTAAAAAATAAGAAAGATTTAGAAAATGAGAATCGACTTGAAAATATAAAAGAACTTTTAAGTGCTATGAAAGAATTTGATAATCTTGAAAGTTTTTTGGAACATGTCTCATTGGCAACATCAATGGACAAAGATTGGGACGGTGAAAAAATTAATTTAATGACAATGCATGCTTCAAAAGGATTGGAATTTGATGTGGTCTTTCTACCAGGTTGGGAGGAAGGACTGTTCCCACATCAAAAATCTATAGATGAAAAAGGAAAAAAGGGTCTCGAGGAAGAAAGGAGATTAGCCTACGTTGGAATCACTAGAGCCAAAAAGAGAGCATTTATATCTTTTTCAATGAATCGTTTTTATCAAGGAGATTGGATTGACAGTATGGCATCTCGATTTGTTGATGAGCTACCATCAAAACTAATCGAAAAAAATACATTTTACGATGAAAAAGAAAATCAAGATAGTGATTTTGATTTTAATCAAGATTTTGAAAATCAAGAAACTAAAAGAAGTCCTGGTTGGATAAGGTACCAAAAAAGATTAAAGTGATAAAAGATAAAATTAATAAAATTGTAGGTTATTTTCATAAATACAATATTGACGGTTATATTGTTCCAAAAAATGACAATTTTTTTTCAGAATACGTAAGGCATGATCGATTAAAAATAATTTCGAATTTTTCTGGATCAGCGGGTTTTGCAATAATATTTAAAAATAAAAATTATTTATTTGTCGATGGGAGATATACATTGCAAGCAAAAAAGGAGTCAGGCAAAAATTTCAAAATCATAGAATATCCAAAGTTTTTACCAAAAAATTTATTCAAAAATCTAATTTTAGGCTTTGACCCAACTTTATATACAAAATTACAATTGCAATATTTTTTTGGTAAAAAAATAAAACTAATTCCAATAAGCAAGAATTTAATTGATATATTAAAAAAACCAAAGAATAGAAATTTGGGACAATACTATTCTTTACCAAGAGAGATTGCTGGAAAAAGTCATAGATACAAAATTTCTATTGTCTCTGATATTCTAAAAAAAAATAAATCAGATTATTTGTTTATAAGTGCTCCAGAAAATGTATCTTGGTTATTAAATATAAGAGGCTCAGACGTTCCATTTTCACCAGTTACAAATTGTAACTGTTTAGTTGGAAAAAATAAAAAAATTTTATTAATCGGAAAAATAAATAAATTTAAAAATTTACTTAAGAAAAGAATAATACTTAAAAATCAAATTATTGATCCAAAAAATTTTACTAACTTGATTGAGAGTTTAAAGGGTAAAAATTTTATAATAGATGAAAAAACCTGTTCTATTTTTAATGAAAGATTAATTGATAAAAAATTTCAAATCAAAGCAAGAATAGATCCTTGTTATTTATTGAAAGCAAAAAAAAATTCAGCAGAAATTCATAATATGATTAAATCACACATTGATGATGGTTTAGCTTTAACAAAGTTTATTTTTTGGATAAAAAATTATAAAAACTTTGGTTTAACAGAACTGGATGCTGAAAAGAAATTAGAGTATTTAAGAAAAAAAAGTAAAAATTATTTATATCCCAGTTTTAATACAATTGCTGGTTCTGGCCCAAATGGAGCTGTCATCCATTACAGAGCATCCGACAAAACTAATAGAAAGATTAAAAGAAAGGATATTTTTTTATGTGACTCTGGTGGTCAATACAGATATGGCACTACTGATGTTACAAGAACAATATGTTTCTCTGAACCCTCAAAAAAAATTAAAAAGGTTTTTACCTTAGTTTTGAAAGGTCATATAGCAGTTGCTACATCTGATTTAAATAAAGATAAAAAAGGATACCAATTAGACATAAAAGCTAGAAAATTTTTAAAAGAAAAAGGTTATGATTTTAAACATGGGACTGGTCATGGCGTCGGTTTTTTTTCCAATGTCCATGAAGGACCTCAGTCGATATCTAAGTTTAATAAAGTAAAATTAGCTGAGGGTATGGTTTTAAGCAATGAGCCTGGTTATTATGAAGAGGGAAAATTTGGTATCAGAATTGAAAACTTACTATTTATAAAAAAGCATAAAAAGAAGTTATTTTTTGAAAATTTAACCTTAGCGCCTATAGATAAAGATTTAATTGACTATAAAATGTTAACAAAAAAGGAAAAAGATTACATTTTTAAATATCATTTAATGGTTTATTCGAAACTGTCAAGTTTTCTTAATTTAAAAGAAAAAAAATGGCTTATTAAACACCTTTAGAATTTATCATATCTATAAGTTCCCTTTGTGTAATCACTTTGATTTTTAAATTTTTAGCCTCACTTACTTTTCTTGAGGTTGGTTTTTCTCCAATAACCAAAAAATCTAGTTTCTTATTAACATTACTAATAATTTTACCAGAATTATTTTCTATAAGGGACTTTGCCTCGGCTCTACTTATTCCCTCAAGTTTACCTGTAAACATAAAAGTCAAATCACTCAAACTTCCAAATGATGATTTTTTTTTTTCAGGAATTATTTCCAGTATATTTTTTAGTTGCTCAAGAACAAGTAAACTGCTTTTATTTGCAAAAAAATTTTTTAAAGAGTTAATTTGAGTATCCCCAATTCCATCTATATTCAAAAGATCCTCAAAGTTATTTTTATTTGAAAGATTAAAAAAATTATTAGGATATTTTAAATTTTTTGAAATAAGCTTAGCATTTTCTTGACCAATGTGTCTTATACCTAAAGAATAAATAAACTTATCTAAAGGAATTTTTTTTTTCATATCTATTGAATATTTTAGGTTTGCAGCAGAAAGTTTACCCCAGCCATCTAAATTTGAAATTTTTTCATAATTTAATTTAAATATATCACTTGGATTTTTAATTAATTTAAGTTTCCAAAATGACTCTACGATTTTTTTTCCAAGACCCTCTATATTAAATGCATCTTTAGATACAAAATGTTTTAATTTTTCTATAGCTATTTTTTCACAATCAAAACTATCATTTTTACATCTTCTGACAGCGTCAAATTTTTTTGTAGTTATATTAAATTCCTTTACTGTTGAAGATCCACAGGAGGGACAAATTTTTGGAAAAAAAAATTTTTTCGAATTTATTGCACGTTTTTTTTTATCAACAGATACTACATGGGGTATTACATCCCCTGCCCTTTCAACAGTAACTATATCTCCTTCTCTTATATCTTTTCTCTCTATTTCATCTTCATTATGTAAAGTTGCATTCGAAACTAAAACACCTCCAATATTGATTGGTTTAATTTTGGCAACTGGTGTTAATGCACCGGTTCGACCAACCTGAATTTCAATTTTTAAAATTTCCGAAATTGATTTGTTTGCCGAAAATTTATGTGCTATTGCCCATCTTGGTGCGCTTGCTGCATAACCCAATCTTTTTTGTAAGTTTAAGTCATTAACTTTATAAACAAGCCCATCTAAATCAAAGTTTATTTCTTTTCGTTGTGCTTCTATTTTTTTATGATTATTAATTAAATTATCTATGCCAGATATAATCTTGTTAAGTTTATTTGTTTTAAAACCCCATAATTTTAGTTTTTTTAAAAAATCACTCTGTGTACGTACATTTAATTTTTTTGAGTATCCAAATGTGTAAGCAATAAAATTTAGTGGAATTTTTTTTGTTTCCATTGGGTCCTTTTGTCTTAGAGAGCCCGATGCAGCATTTCGTGGGTTTGCAAATTTATTTTTCAGATTTTCAAATTCAAAATTATTTATAAATACTTCTCCTCTTATATCGATTTCACTTGGAAAGTCGTTTCCATTTAGTTTAGTTGGGATATCTCTTATTGTTCTTAAGTTTTCAGTTATGTCCTCACCTTGAATACCATCCCCTCTAGACAAACCTTGGACAAATATACCATCTCTATAAAGTAATGAGGCTGAAATACCATCTATTTTTGGCTCAGCGCTGTATTCTATTTTTTGATTTTTTTTTAAACTTAAAAAGTTTAAAATTTTTTTTTCAAAGTTAAACAAATCATTTCTATCAAATGCATTTCCCAAAGATAACATGGGAACCTTATGATCTACCTTCTCAAAATTTTTTGAAGGTTTAAAACCTACACTTAAAGATGGTGACTCGTTGCTTTTTAAAAATGAATATTTTTTCTCTAAATTTAATATTTCATTTTTTATCTTATCATAAGTGCTATCATCAACTAGTGGTTTGCTCTCAGAATAATAATATTTATTGTATTTTTTTATAAGCTTAATTTTTTGAAGATAATCTTCTTTGACTTTTAAGTTATCCTTTTTTTTCATTTAAAAATATTTTTAAATTTTTTAAGTATTGATTTTTTATCCTTTTTTACATCAAGAGAAGTGACATATTTTTTATTAAATATTCTATAAGTTTGTTCATACCATTCGCTTGATTGATAATTGTAACCAAGCACACTTGCGTATTTTTCTGCCTCTTCGATCAATCCAATTTTGTAGTAAGTTTCTACTAGTCTATGTAATGCTTCCTCAACATATACTGTAGTTTCATAATCAGTTAAAATAGTCTTAAATCTATTAATGGCAGCTACCCATTTTTTTCTCTTTAAATAATATTTACCAATATGCATTTCTTTAGAAGCCAATACATCTTGAATTAAACCTAATTTATATTTTGAGTCTTGTGCGAAATCAGTTGATGGAAAATTATTAATAATATATTCAAATTTTTCTTTTGATAATAATAATGGTTGTAAATCTTTTTTTTCATCCACAATATTTTCATAGTAATTCATTGCCAATAAAAAATAAGCATAATCAATATTTTTATGTTTAGGATATTTGGAAATAAATCTCTCTAATTCTAAAATTGATCTTTCATAATAATTTTGCGAGTAAAATGCATAAGCTGCCATTAAGATAGATTTTGATGCCCATTCTGATTGTGGATAAAGTAACTCAGCCTCATTAAATTTTCTTGATGCATATATTACATCTCCCTTTTCTAACTCTCTCATTCCCTCTTTATAAGCATCGATCATTTGATTTTCTAATTCACCAACACTTATAGAGGATACTTTTTTTTCTTCTTTAGACGAGCAAGAATTTAAAAGTATTAAAATAATTAAAAAATTGAACAAATTTTTCATTATTTTAGTTTCTAACAGAAAAATTTAAAAACTAGAAATAATTTTACGCTATTGATTTAAGCGCTGTTTTATTGATAAACGAGTGAGGAATATTTTTTTCTTTCAGTTCAAATATTGAAAAATTTTGATTATTACTAAAAACTTTTCTTAACAGTTGATTTGTAAGTTGATGTCCACCTTGAGAACAAACTATTTTCCCAATAATTTTTGCTCCAGATAAATATAGGTCACCGATACAGTCTAATATTTTATGATTTACAAATTCCTTTTCATTTCTTAGACCATCTTTATTAAGGATCTCCTCATCTCTAACTACAATTGCGTTATCTAACGATCCACCTTTTGCTAAATCCATTTTTTTTAATTTTTCAACATCTTCATAAAGACAAAAAGTTCTTGAATTATAAATATTGTCTAGATTAGACTCATACACATTGATATTATTTCGTTGAGTGCCGATTTTAGGATTTTGAAATTTAATCTCAAAATCAATTTCTAAAGATGTTTTAGAGGGTTCTATCGATATAATTTTATGCCCATCTATAAAATCTACTTTTTTTAAAATTTTTATTATTTTTATTGGTGTATCACTTATATTTAAGCCAACATTTTCAATTGCTTCAACGAAATATTTTGCTGATCCATCTTTGATTGGAAATTCATCTTGGTCTATCTCTATTAAAGCATTATCCACACCTTTTCCATACAGAGCACCCATTAGATGTTCGATTGTAGATACACATGCTCCAAACTCGTTAGTAATAGTAGTACAAAAATTAGCATTCGAAACATTTTGGAAATTGGCTGTAATAAAATTTCTATTTTTTAAGTCAATTCTTTTGAAAACGATACCTGAATTTGGTGGAGCAGGCAAAATTCTCACTTTTGCATGCTTACCTTTGTGCAGTGTTATGCCTTCAAATTTTATCGGAGCTTTTAAAGTTTTTTGATTTAAAATTGACATCACGATCTTATAAATCTTCGAAAAAAGATCATAAATACAACAAATGTTACAAAAAAATACGGCTAGGAAATTAAGTTAAATATTTTTTCAAAAAAACCCAACTTGGTCGGTTTTTTAGGTAAAATATAAACTTCTCTTAGATTTTCACCATTAACAACCTTTAAACTGCCCTCAAGTATATTGCTTTTATCAATTTCATTCAAAGATGAAGCATAATTGCCACAAATTATTGAATTAATTTCAATTTGGTAATTTTTAAAAATCCTGTAAAAAAAGGCTACTAGATTTTTTTTAACACATATAAAATTTGCTTCAATTATTAAATTTTTGCAATTTATTTGTAATGGAATTTCATGAGTTTTATTTCCATCTATTATATAGTTTTCGATAATTATGTGTAAAATTTTGAGATCTTTATGACTTGCTAAAACCTGTTGTTTCAAATCCTGGATAAGGTACTGTATTTGATCTTTTTGTATTTTTGTAAGATCATAGTTTTTTTTTGTTGATATTTTTATTTTTAAATTATTTGGATCATTTAAAATTAAATTTATATTATTTACAGCGGAACTAATTTTCTTTTCAATATTTATAATTTGCTCTTTAAGAATTCTATTTAAACAATCTTCCAATTGAATATTATCGGATAAGTTATTTTTTAACTCATATATCTTGTTATGAATACTCTTATTTTTTTCTTTATCAAAAACATCTAAAGATATTTGATTTTCTGACAAGATAATAAAAATTTCATTACTCATTATATAAAATTACTTTATTTTTAATTCTTAAATCTATCACTTTACTTTTAAAATCTTTTCTACGTAATAAAATTTCAGCTCGTTTAAGATTGTTTATTATTTGTTTTGAGGGTAGCTTAAGAATTGTTCTATCCTTAAAAATAACATCCCATCTATTTGATGGATAATAAATTAATTTTTCCATTTTATTAAGACTAAAGTTACTTAATTGAATTTTTTTTAAAAAGTAATTTATTTTGCCCATTTCTAGAGTTCCCTCGATTAAGGGAAGATTTTTGTTATCTATTCCTTGAAAAGTTTTGCCATTTGAACCGATAAGAAATAATTCATTATTTTTAAAAATTTTTCCAATAGGCTTTGTTTCAAATAATGAAATACTTATTTGATTTGGATAAATTTTATTTATTTTATATTTTTCTATATTAGGAAATTTTGTAATTACACTCATAACATCTTTTTTATTTATATTAAAAATATTTTGACCTAAAAAAGGATTAAATTCTTTATGATAAACAATATTTTTAATTTGAATTTTATTAATTTTAAAAAGTTTTAAAAAAGAATTTAAAATTTGAAAATTAAATATTGTTGATACAAATAAAAATATTAAAATATATATAAAAATTCTTTTAATTTTATCTGTTGGTTGATGCATCATTTACAATCCAATTTAATAACTTGTAAAAAGAAATCCCCTTAAATGCAGCTATTTCAGGCACCAATGATAACTTAGTCATACCTGGTTGAGTATTCAATTCTAATAAATAAAATTTGTTTTTATAAAATTTAAAGTCAGATCTTGTAACCCCTCTACAACCTAAAATTTTGTGCGCTTTCAAAGCTAAATTCAATACTTCGTCTAATTTTTTTTTTTCAAGTTCTACAGGTAAAATATGCTCTGTTTTTGCACTCAAACTATATTTAGCTTTATAATCATAAAATTTTCTCTTTGGCTTTAGTTCTATAGCTCCTAGTTTTTTTTTACCCAAAATTGCAACTTGAATTTCTCTTCCAGCGATATAACTCTCAATAATAATTTCAGTATATTTTTTTAATTTTTTTAAATTTGTTATTAAATTTTTTTTTGTACAAATATAAACATCTACACTTGAGCCCTCATTAATTGGCTTTATAACTACTGGAAATTTAAGCCTTTGTTCAATTTTTTTTATAAGCTTTGTTGATATTTTCTGATTGTTATTAGAACTAAATTTAATGAATTTAGGTGTTAGTATATTATTTTTAATAAATATTTCTTTCGATAAAATTTTATTCATAGCTAAGAATGATGAGATTACGCCTGAGTGCGTATATTTTATTTTAAATTTTTCTAAAATTGATTGAATATATCCATCCTCTCCAAATCGACCATGTAAAGCGTTAAATATAAGATCTGGTTTAAACGTTTTTATTTTTTTAATAAGATCATTATTAGGTTCACAAATAAATGTTTTAAAACTTCTATTTAAAACTTTATTAACCTGTTTTGCTGTTTCTAGACTGATTTTTCTCTCTTTTGAGATGCCACCACCTAAAATAAGAATTTTTTTCATTTATTCTATAATTTCAATTTCTGTCTCTAATTTAATATTTTTTTTTTTCTCCACCTCACTTTTGATAAAATTGATTAATTTAATCATATCTTCAAATTTTGCATTTTTTGAATTAACAAGAAAGTTACAATGTTTTTCAGATATTTTTGCATCTCCAAAACTTTTTGTTGTGGATATAGAGTTCTTTATTAGTTCCCATACTTTTATATCAGTCTGATTAATTGGATTTTTAAAAGTACTTCCACCTGTTTTAATTCTGCTTGGCTGCCTTCTATTTTTTTCCTCTTTAAGTTTATTAATCTCTTTATTTATTTCTTCTCTATTCTTTTTTTTACCTTGAAATGAAGCACTCAAAAAAATTAGATCTTTATCAAGTGGACTATGCCTATAACCAAATTCAATTTTAGATGATGGGATAGTTTTTATTACCCCTTTTCTATCAATAACTTGTACAGATAATAAAATATCCTTGAATTCTTTTCCAAAACACCCTGAGTTAATTCTTAATCCACCACCAATCGTACCTGGAATACATGATAAAAATTCAAAACCACCGATGTTATTTTCCATTGCAAAATTTGATAATTTTTTATCGGATACAGCACTCCCCGCAACAATTATATTATTTGGCAATACTGAAATATTAGAGAAATTTTTTCCTAGTTTTACGACAAAACCATCAAACTTATTATCAGTAATAAGAATATTTGATCCGGCGCCCAAAACAAAAATTTTTTCACTTTTTCCAAAAGTTTTAATAAAAGTTACTAAGTCATCTAAGTTGTCTGGTTTAAAAAAAACTTTTGCATCCCCTCCTATATTGAACCAATTTGACTTTTTAAGATTATAATCAAATTTTAGTTCACTTTTTATCTGTTTTGCAAATACTTCTATTTTATTTTTATCCATCACAAAAGATTAGGAAGATCTCTCATCCAGTTTGAAATTGAACCAGCGCCCATACCAATTACTATTTTATTTCCTTGAATATTTTGTTTGACAAATTTTGCTAAATTTTTTTTATCTTTTACCAAAAACAATTCAACTCTCGAATTATTGGCTAACTCTTTTGCAAAATTATAATATTCGAATCCTAATTTAATTTTTTCTCCAGCTGTAAAAATAGGGCACAAAATTACTTGATCAGCCTTTTTAAATGATAAAGTAAACTCTTTCCTTAAGTCTTTAAGTCTTGAAATTCTATGTGGTTGAAAAATACAAGTAATTTTTTGTTTTTTATTAGCTTCTTTAACACTATTCAGAACTTCTTTTATTTCTGTTGGATGATGAGCATAATCATCATAAAATTCTGCACCTCTAAAAGAAAATAATTTGTTAAATCTTCTTTGAACACCTTGAAAATTAAGAAGACCTTTTTTGATAATTTTTTTTGATATTCCGATAGTTATGCTTACGGCAACAGCTGCTGTTGCATTTCTTATGTTATGTCTCCCTAAAATAGGTATTTTAATATTTTTTATTGTATCCTTTTTTTTTCCTGGCAAAAATATTTTTAAGTCAAATTTAGAAAAATTTTTATTTTGAGAAATATTAGTAATATTAAAATTTGATTTTTTGTTTACTCCATATGTATAATAATTTTTTATTTTAAGTTTTTTTATTATTTGCTTGTTAATTTTGTCATCCAAACATATGAAAGATTTTCCAAATGATGGGACTTTTTCTAAAAATTTTTTGAAAAGATTTTTTAAGTTTTCCATATTCTTATAATAATCCATATGCTCCCTATCAATATTTGTTATAATTGAATAAGTTGGCAATACCTCTATAAAACTACCATCGGATTCATCTAATTCCAGAATGCTCCAATTGCTATTTCCCAATCTGGCAGAACTATTAAAAGAATTTAAAACTCCACCGTTAACGATTGTGGGATCAATTTTTGTTTTTGAAAATATTGATGCAATTAAAGACGTGGTTGTCGTTTTACCATGGGAACCAACTACTGTAATGTTTTTTGTCAAAGATGCAATATGGCCAAGCATCTCACCTCTTTTATAGATTGGTAAGTTTTTCATTTTTCCCTCTTTAAACTCAGGATTATTTTTTTTTATTGCTGACGATATAACTAATACAGTGGCTGTATTAATATTTCTTTTATTATGTCCGATAGAAATTTTAATCTTTTTTTTTTTTAATCTTTCAATATTTTTATTTGAGGTAATATCTGATCCTTGAATTTGAAAACCCATACCATGCATTATTAGCGCTAACCCACTCATACCTATTCCACCAATTCCAACAAAGTGGATAATTTCAGACTTTGCTAAATCAATTTTCATTTATACTATCTATTATTTTCTGGTTTATATTATTCCATGAGTTTTCGTAAGTTATTTTTTTCATTGCATTTATCTTCTCATTAAGATCATTTTTGTTTTCAAAAAATGAATATATTAAATTAAAAAGATCTTCTGAAATATTTGATTTTTGTTCTATCAACCAGCAACAATTAAGTTTTTTATAAAAAAGAGCATTATAATACTGGTGATTATCTTTTGCGTAAGGAAATGGGATTGCAACAAATGGTAGATTTATTTGTACAAGCTCTGCTAAACTTGATGCTCCAGCTCGTGTTATACAAAAATTAATTTCATTCGCATTTTTGAAAAGGTTTTTTTTAAAGTTAAATAATTCATATTTAATTTGATTTTTTTCATAAAAACTTTTTAAATTTTCCTTATTTTTATCGTTAGTCTGGTGCATTACCTCTAGTTCAACTTTCTCTGAAAGTTTTAAAATAGTATCTTTTAGGTTTTTTTGAAAAAAATCTGCTCCTTGACTTCCACCAATTATTAAAATTTTAATTTTTTTTTCAAAATTGTTTTTATCTTTTTTTTCAAAATAAACAGATTTTCTCAAAAGCGGTGATATTAATTTAATTTTTTTTTTAAATTTAATTGGGAAATTTCTTATTTCTTCTGAGTAACAAAGTATTGAGGTGCAATAATTTAAAAAAAATAAGTTTGATCTACCTAAAACCAAATTTGGCTCAAATAAGATTACCTTTAGGTTTAATATTTTAGCACTAATACAAATTGGTAAAGACATATACCCGCCTGTAGAGATAATTGTCTTTATCTTTTTACCTTTTAGGTATGTAAAAGATTTTAATATGGAAAAAAAAAATATAGCTATTCTCCAAGGTAACAAAAAAATATTTTGAGTCAAAGGTAATACATTTATAATTTTAAAATTTTTATTATTATTTTCAAAAAATTTAGAGCCCCTTAAATCACTTGTCAAAAAAACGTTAAACTCATCTTTTAAATGTTCATATAATGTTTGAGCTGGAACAACATGCCCTCCGGAACCCCCTGTCGAGATTAAAATATTTTCTTTCATCTGATATTTTCTTTTTTAGTTAAATTGAGAATTATACCAGAAATTATAGATGTTCCTATTATCGAAGAACCTCCATAACTTAAAAATGGAAGTGTCATTCCAGTAGTTGGGAACATTCTTATATTTACACCTACATGTATAAGAAACTGAAAAAAAATAATAAATGCAAGCCCTAATAAAATTAATTTAATTTTTTTGTCATCAACTAAAGAAATTTTCTTAAAAACTTTATAAATAAAATATAGAAAAATTAATATTAAAATAAAAATCATAATGACTCCAAATTCTTCAGATATAACTGAAACTATATAATCTGTATGTGCCTCAGGAACTTTATTTTTCAGGACTCCTTCACCAATACCTTTGCCAAAAAAACCACCATTAATTATTGCCTCAGAAGCTTTTTCAGATTGATAGTTATTTCCTGAATTTGAATTTAGAAAAGATGTAATCCTTATTAAAATATATTGAAATTTAGGTATATAAAAAATGACATATAGAAGTGTTAAAGCACTCAAACCAAAAAACATGAAAAATAGTATTAGGTTTACTCCTGAAACAAAAATTAATGCAAGCCAAGTAGCAAAGATTAAGATTGTTTGTCCAATATCTGGCTGCGAGATCAATAATAAAATAATCGGTGATAAGATTAAAAAGCTATATAGATATTTTAAATATAGATTTGTTTTACTTTCCAAACTTAATACTAAAGCCATAACTACAATTGTAAAAGGTTTTAAAACCTCAATAGGTTGAAATCTTGGTAAAAAAAATAATTCTATCCATCTTTTTGATCCTTTTACCTCTATACCAACTAAGGGAACCAGTAAAAGTGCTATGAAAAAAATTACAAAAAGGAATTTAGAAATTAAAAATAATTTTTTGATATTTAAATATGATATAAAAAAAACCATACAAAAACCCATAGATATATAAATAAAATGTTTTAAGAAAAATTTATAACTATTTGTATTAAATCTATCTGATGCAATTAAAGAGGTTGATACTAGAGAAAAAAAAAGACCAAGAAGAAAAAGTGAAATTATAATAAAGAATAAAGTTTTATCTAGCTCTCTCCACCAATTAAAATAAACTTTTTGGTAAATATTTATATCTTTCATAATTTATTTTTATATTTTTTGACAAGTAAATTAAAATAAGCACCTCTCTCTTCAAAGTTTTTAAATTCATCAAATGATGCAGAACATGGGCTAAAAAGTATAACTTTTTTTGAGGATGCATTTGATTGATTAATATCAAATAAAGCTTTTTGGTATGCTTTCTTAATTGATGGAAAAATTTTATATTTCATTTTACCTTTTAATTTTTTTATATAGAAATTTCTATTTCTGCCAAATATATAACCCTGGATATTCAATTTATTATCTTTACTAAAATTAAATTTGTCACTTTTTTTTGGCTGCCCACCCACTAGCCAAAAAATATTATTATAAGATTTAAGTAAATTCACCGTAGAAGAAAAGCTAGTTGATTT
>CACPID010000013.1 GCA_902633965.1 uncultured Pelagibacteraceae bacterium
CTATAAAGTATTTGAAAGCCAGATTAGCAGTTTGCTTTGGAGGCAGAGTCGCTGAAGAAATTATTTTTGGAAAAGATAATATATCTACTGGAGCTGGAGGTGGAAGCGGATCAGACATTAACCAAGCAACGCAGTTAGCTAGAGCAATGGTAACTAAATATGGTATGAGTGAGGAATTAGGGCCAGTCGAATATGGGGAAAATCAAGAGGAAGTATTTTTAGGAAGATCCGTAACCCAAACTCAAAGTGTTTCAGAGGCAGTCGCTCAAAAAATTGATAAAGAAATAAGAAAATTGGTTGATGAGGGTTACAATCAAGCAAGAAAAATACTTACTGAAAAGATTGATGATTTACATAAAGTTGCTAAGGCTTTACTTACTTACGAAACTCTAACCGGGGAAGAAATTGAAAATATAATTAATAAAAATATATATCCTACAAATAAAGAAGATGCTAAATCAGATGATAGCGACCAAAGCTCTGCATTAGGGTCAATAGGGCTAAAACCTAAAATCGTTCATTAAAGACCCATGCCAAAATATTACACAAGAGCGTGTAATTTTTATTTTGGCCAAACATCTAAAGAAAAAGTAAAAAAAGAAAACTCACTTCCATTGAATGGAAACAGTTCAATCTCGTTTGACATGATTGAACTTATAACTAGAAAAAGTTCAAGAAAACTAAGAATTTTTGAAATTAAAAAGATTAAAGGCAAGATTAAGAATAAGATTTTATCTGATTTAAAGAAAATTTCTAAGAAAAAAAAAATCAAAAATCTTAATTTTAAAAAATTACCAATTTTGATGGGAGTTCTGAATTTAACCCCAGATAGTTTTTCTGATGGAGGAAAATATATTAAAAATAAAAACGGGTTATTACATGCAAAAAAATTAATTAATGATGGATGTAGAATTTTAGATGTTGGTGGAGAGTCTACCAGACCAGGATCAAAAGAAATTTCTTCAAGTGAAGAATGGAAAAGATTACATCCAACACTATCAAAGATTAAAAAATTTAAAAAATTTATTTCTTTGGATACAAGAAAAAGTGACATAATGGAAAAAGGGATTAAAAATAAAATTAATTTAATTAACGATATTTCTGGTCTCGAACATGATGCTAAAACTCTGGAACTATTAAAGAAAACAAAAATACCTTTTGTAATTCATCATATACAGGGAAATCCATCAACTATGCAAAAAAATCCAAAATATAAAAATGTGATCTTGGATATTTACGATTTTTTTGAGAATAAAATAAAATATTTAAGGTCGAAGGGTATCAAGCATAACAATATCATTTTAGACCCAGGTATTGGTTTTGGTAAAAACTTGAAACATAATATTACCTTATTGAGAAAGATTTCTATTTTCCACTCACTTGGTTTTCCTGTAATGTTGGGGACTTCAAGAAAAAGATTCATAAAAGATTTATCTGGAGTAAATGACAGCAAAGAAAGGTTAGGAGGAACAATAGCATCAAATTTATTTGTAATTATGCAAGGTGTTCAAATTTTAAGAGTGCATGACGTTAATGAGGTAAATCAAAGTATAAAGGTCTTTAAATCACTCAAATTTTAAAATGACAAAAAAATATTTTGGAACAGATGGAATTAGAGGAAAAGTAAACCAAAATAAAATTAATGGAGAGATGTTTTTTAAATTTGGCCTAGCTGCTGGCACATATTTTAAAAACCAAAAAAAATTTAAGCAAACTGCTATAATAGCAAAAGACACCAGATTATCTGGTTATTCTCTTGAGCCCGCACTCGTCTCTGGATTGGCATCGGCTGGTATGCATGTTTATACCTTAGGGCCTTTACCTACAAACGGCCTAGCAATGTTAACCAAAAAAATGAGAGCAAATTTGGGTATAATGATTACCGCATCACATAATCCATATTATGATAATGGCCTTAAACTGTTTGGACCAGATGGTTTAAAATTATCTGATAAAATTGAAAAAAAAATAGAAAAATTAATTGATATTAAAATTGTTAAAAATCTTTCAGAACCAAAAATCTTAGGAAGGGTAAAAAGATTAGAGGATGCAAATGATAGATATATAAAAATATTAAAAAAAAACTTTCCAAGTAATTTTAGTTTAAAAGGCATGAAGATAGTAATTGATTGCGCAAACGGTGCTGCATATAAATCCGGACCAAAACTTTTTAGAAGTCTAGGTGCAAAAGTTTTTGAATATGGGGCATCACCAAATGGCTTTAACATAAATCAAAATTGTGGTTCAACATTTCCAAATAAAATTAAACGATTAGTGAAAAAACATAACGCGCATATTGGTATATCTTTGGATGGTGACGCTGACAGAATTATAATCTCTGATGAAAAAGGGAACATTATTGATGGTGACCAAATTATTGCTATGTTAGCTACAAGATGGAAAAGAAAAAAAATCTTAAAAGGCGGTGTTATTGGAACTTTAATGTCAAATTACGGTTTGCAAAATTATTTTATAAGTAAAAAAATAAGGTTTATTAGAGCTAATGTCGGAGATAGATATGTAAAAGAAAAAATGCAGATTAATAATTTCAACTTGGGTGGTGAACAATCAGGACACATAATACTTGGAAAATTTGCAACAACTGGAGATGGATTATTAGTTGCCTTAGAAGTTTTATTTTCAATGAGAAAAGGCATTAAAGCTAGTCAATTGTTTAATTTATTTAAATTAACTCCACAAATTTTGGAGAATATTAAAGTTAAAGATAAATCAATAATTAATTCAAAAAAATGTAAAATCGCTATAATGAAAGCAGAAAAACTTATTAAAAATAATGGTAGGATGCTTATAAGAAAGTCAGGAACCGAACCTAAAATAAGGATAATGGGAGAGTCTAATAATATAAATTTATTAAAAAATTGTATCAATATTGTAAAAAAATCTATTAATTAAATTGAAACTAAAATCTAAAATATTGGTAATTGCAGGCTCGGACTCTTCAGGAGGAGCAGGAATACAAGCTGATATTAAAACAATTACAAGCCTTGGCTCATACACAATGACAGCAATTACAGCAATAACCTCGCAAAATACATCTGGAGTACTTTCTATATTAAAAGTCCCATTAAATGAAATAAAAAATCAAATTGAATTTACGTCAAAGGATATCAAGCCAGATGCAATTAAAATAGGAATGTTACACTCCTCACCTGTTATTAAAACTATTATAAAATCTTTAAAAAAAGTTAAAATAAACAAAATAGTTTTAGATCCTGTAATGGTAGCAAAGGGTGGCACAAAACTTATAGATAATAAATCAATTAAAATTATTAAATCACATCTAATCAAAAAAGTAACAATAATTACTCCAAATATTCCAGAAGCTGAGATACTTACAAAAACAAAAATAAGATCAATAACAGATATGATTTTTGCTGGAAAAAAACTTTTAAAACTTGGTGCAAAAAATGTTTTAATTAAAGGTGGTCATTTAAAATCAAAATATGTTTTTGATATTTACTTAAATGAAAAGGAAAAAGTAATATTCAAAAGTAAAAGAATAAAAACTAAAAATACGCATGGTACTGGTTGTACACTTTCTAGCGCAATAGCAACATATTACTCGTGTGGAAAAACATTAAAGAATTCTTGTAGAATGGCGATCAATTATGTTAACCATGCTATCGGAAGTGGTCCCAGGTACGGAAAGGGTCATGGGCCAATAAACCACATAAGTGTAATTAGTATAAATAAAAAATTTAAATGAGAAATGTTGTAGTAGTTGGTTCACAATGGGGCGATGAAGGTAAAGGAAAAATAGTTGATTGGCTTTCAAGCGAGGCAGATGTAGTTATTAGATTTCAAGGTGGACATAACGCAGGCCATACTTTAGTTATTGATGGAGTAACATATAAATTAAGGTTATTACCCTCTGGTATAGTTAGAAAAAATAAAATTTCAATAATTGGAAATGGTGTTGTAGTAGATCCATGGGCTCTTTTAGAGGAAATAAAAGAGATTAAATCAAAAGGTATAGAAATTTCTGAAAAAAATCTAATTTTATCTGAGGCAGCAAACTTAATTTTGCCTTTTCATAGAGAAATGGATGAAATCAGAGAAGATACAGCTGGAAAAGCAAAAATTGGAACAACACGAAGAGGAATAGGCCCTGCGTATGAAGATAAAGTTGGAAGAAGATCAATTAGAGTTATGGATTTAATTTCTGAGGAAAACTTAAATCACAGATTAGAGACTGTTTTAATGCATCATAATGCTATAAGAAAAGGTCTTGGAAAAGAAATATTCCAAAAAGATCAACTCAAAAAAGAATTACTTGAAATCGCACCAGAAATATTAAAATATTCTCAGCCAGTATGGAAGAAAATTGATGAATTTAAACAACAGAAAAAAAAAATATTATTTGAGGGCGCACAAGGAATTTTATTAGATGTTGATCATGGTACTTATCCATTTGTAACCTCCTCAAATACAGTTGCGTCTTCAGCCGCAACAGGCTCTGGATGTGGTCCTAACAGCATAAATTATGTGCTTGGCATAACTAAAGCTTATACAACCCGAGTAGGCGAAGGCCCATTTCCAACAGAACTAACAGATAGCATTGGAGAACAATTGGGGCAAAAAGGAAAAGAATTTGGAACAGTTACTAGCAGAAAAAGGAGATGTGGATGGTTTGACGGGGTTTTGGTAAGACAAACAATAAAAATTTCAGGAATAGATGGCATAGCTTTAACAAAATTAGATGTTTTGGATGAACTCGATGAAATAAAAATTTGTGTAGCTTATCAATTAGATGGTAAAAAAATAGATTATTTACCAGCTGCAGTTGATGACCAATTAAAAGTAACTCCAATTTATAAGACCTTTAAAGGGTGGAAGTCCTCAACAAAAGGTATTAAAAAATTTAAAGATTTACCAATAAATGCAAAAAATTATGTTTCAGAACTTGGAAAATTTATTGAAACTAAAATATCAAGTATATCAACTAGCCCAGAAAGAAACGACACAATTTTGATTGAGGACCCTTTTAATAATTAATTGGCCGGTAATAAATTTTTTGACTTCGCAGCATTGAGCATATGTTTTTGAAGCTTTTCGAACGCTTTGTTTTCTATTTGTCTTATTCTTTCTCTGCTAATTTTATATTTTTTACTTAAATCATCTAAAGTAATTGGTTCATCTGTAAGTCTTCTAGAGTATAGTATTTCTTTTTCTCTATCATTTAAAATTTTTATGGACTCTGATAATAAATCTTTTCTTTGTTCTATTTCCTCTTGCTGAGCAAACTTAAGTTCTTGATCCATATCTTTATCAACAACCCAATCTTGCCATTCATCACCCTCTTCACCAATTGGCGCATTTAAAGACTGCTCTTTTCCTAATAATCGTCTATTCATAGATATTACCTCATCCTCACTCACATCAAGTCGATTCGCAATATCCTTTACGTGCTCATGTTTAAGATCACCCTCAGCCTTAGGTGCAATCTGATTTTTTAGTTTCTTAAGGTTAAAAAATAATTTTTTTTGAGCTGCGGTTGTTCCAATTTTAACTAAACTCCAGGATCTTAAAATATACTCCTGAATAGATGCTTTTATCCACCACATTGCATAGGTTGCTAAACGAAAACCTTTTTCTGGTTCAAATTTTTTTACTGCTTGCATTAATCCAATATTACCTTCTGAAATCATTTCACTTACTGGTAATCCGTAGCCTTTGTAGCCCATTGCGATTTTTGCAACCAGCCTCAAATGACTCGTGACTAATTTTTCTGCAGATTTTACGTTTCCTGTGGTTTTCCAATTTTTTGCAAGCATATATTCCTCTTCAGCATCAAGCATTGGGAATTTTTTTATCTGATCAAGGTAAGCAGTTAGGCCACCTTCATTTGATAACGCAGGGAATTTAAATGTTGTAGAACTCATGACACTTATTTAATAAAATTTTATAATTTTACAATGGGTTTTTTTTAAGCATTTTTAAGGCTTTTTATAATATTTTCTAAATCTTCAGGTAAATTTGATGAAAATTCCATTTTCTCATTTTTAACTGGATGAACAAAGCCCAATGTTTTAGCATGAAGAAATTGTCTTTTTAAATTTATTAATTTTTTCTCAACATCTTTGTCTATATCTTTAAATTTTTTAAATTTTTTTTTATATTTTTTATCACCTAAAATATTATTACCCTTATAAGACATATGAACTCTTATTTGATGAGTTCTTCCTGTTTCTAATTTACATTCAACAAAACTAAAAGTTGGTATTTTTTTTTTTTCAAATACTATTAAAGTCTTATAGTTTGTAATTGCCTTTTTTCCCTTTTTAATTCCTACCTCCATAATTTGTCTGTTTTTTGAACTTCTGGTAATTAAAGTTTGAATTTTCCCTTTCTGTGGTCTCAATTTTCCCCAAACCAAAGTTTGATAAACTCTTTTGATAGTATGTTCACTAAATTGCTTGGATAAAATTTCATGTACAAAATTATTTTTTGCGATTACTACTAAGCCAGATGTATCCTTATCTATTCTGTGAACTATACCTGGCCTTGTTTCACCATTAATATTAGACAAATTTTTTTTGTCATAACTTACTAAGGCATTGACTAATGTTTTTTCATAATCACCTGCACCGGGATGCATTGATATACCAGCAGGTTTGTTAATGACCAAAAGATATTTGTCTTCAAAAACTATATTTAACTTAAAATCATAAGGTTTGATCAAAGTTCTCTTTGGTTCAGGAATTGTAAAAATTAAATTATCACCAGGTGATATTTTCTTTGATGGATCAAAAATAAACTTACCATTTATTTTAAGATTTTTGGCAATAATAAGATTTTTAATTCTGGTTCTGCTTAGTTCACTATACTTTTTTGCTAAAAATTGGTCCACTCTCTCTTTTGGAGTTTTATCTTGAATAATTAAATTAATGTTATTTTTCATAAATTATAATAATAATACTATATGCGCTTGTAGCTCAACTGGATAGAGCGCCTGACTTCGGATCAGGAGGTTCTGGGTTCGACTCCTAGCAGGCGCACCATTATTCTCCAATATTTATAAGAGATCCCTTTTTCCGTGCTTGTCTAAATGAGTAATAAAAAAGAAGAATACCTATGAATAAATAGAATATATTAAGTATAAAGGCATCTTTAATATTCGAATAGTCAACATATTGATTTACTAAAATCGATCTTGCCTCTTCAAAAATATACACAAGTGGCAAAGCCTTAGCCATAGTTTGTAGCATATCTGGTAAAATTTCTATTGGATAATATATACAACCTAATGGAGCTAACAAAAATAATGAGGACCAAGCTATGTTTTCAAATGCTGGTCCATATCTTAAAAGACCAGACGATACAAATAAACCTAGTGTTATTCCAAAAATATACAAACTTAAGAATAGAAAAAATAAAGGTATGCCAAGATTTAAAATTGAAATACCAAACAAAGGACTTGTAATTAGTATTGCAGGCACAAGTCCAATTAGGGTTCTAATTAAAGCTGTAACAACTAAAGATATAATAATTTCACTTATTCTCATCGGAGCAATAAATAAATTAGTGAAATTTCTACTCCATATTTCCTCTAAAAATAGCATATTAAAACTAATACTTGATCTAAATAAGAAATCGTAAAGTATCGCACAGGTTAATATGACACCCAAAGTATTATTGTAATAGTTGCTATAAGTTGAAAAAAATAAAGAAATAAAACCCCACAAAATAATTTGGATTGTTGGCCAGTAAATCAAATCTAATATTCTCGGTAGTGAACTTTTAATTAAAAAAAAGTGTCTTAAAAAAAGTCCATAAATTCTATTAAAACTCATTTGATGTCCTATTTAATTTTAAAAAAACCTCTTCAAGATTTATTTTGCCATGTTTTTTAATCAAATCATTGGGCGTTCCTCGATCAATTAACAAACCATCTTTCATCATCAAAACATTTTTACAAAGTCTTTTTACTTCATCCATATTATGTGAAGCGAGCAGAATCGACATTTCTCTCTCTTTTGATAATTTTTCTATAAAGGTTCTTACAAAATCACCTGTCTCAGGATCTAATGATGCTGTAGGCTCATCTAAAAATAGTATTTTTGGATCATTGATGAGAGCTTTAGCTAAACTAACTCTATTTTTTTGGCCGGATGATAATTCACCAGTTTTTTTATTTAAAAATTCAGTTAACCTTAATTTTTCTGATAAATAATCTATTCTTAACAAAACTTTTTTTACCCCGTATAGTTTTCCATACACAATTAAATTTTCTTTTACAGTTAGTTTTTTTGGCAATTCGATATAAGGAGAAATAAAATTCATTTTATGTAAAAGTTGAATTCTCTTTTTCTCAATATCCTCACCATCTATCAGTACTAATCCATTTGTGGGCTTTAGCAGTCCGAGCATCATTGCTATCGTTGTAGTTTTACCGCAACCATTTGGACCTAATAAACCTAAAATTTCATTCTGATTTATTTTAAAATTAATATTTTTTACCGCCGCTTTATTCGAATAGTTTTTTGACAGATTTTTAACAACAATAGGATATTGCATTATTTTTTAGATGCCCTTATCAACCTATCGTTTATAGTTTGGCCAATTCCTTTATTTGGGATATTTTCAACTGAGATACTATTATATTTTAATTTTTTAATCATTCTAAGTGTTCTATATAAGTTTTTACCCGCTTCATTAAGATTGTTATTTTTTGTCAAATAAAAGAAATTTTTATCAGATATTTTTCTTTTTTTAATTAATAGAAATGCCTCATGCTTCTTAGGATTTTTAACATTTCTTCTAATTTTAATTCCAGGAGAATAATGAATCTTACCCTGACCTGGAACAATATTTTTATTATTTTTGGATTTATAATTTACTTTATTTTTAAGAACTTTATTTATTTTACTTACTTCTATTGCTCCTAATCTTAAAATAGTAGGTTTAGGATCTAAATTTACAATTGTTGACTCTAAACCTATTTTTGAATTACCACCATCTAGAATAAATTTTATTTTATTACCAAATTCTTCTTCAACATCTTTTTTTGAAACAGCGCTAACTTTTGTTGAAATATTTGCACTTGGTGCTGCAAGAGGAAAATCAAGCTCTTTAAGTAACTTTCTAGTTAACGAATGATTTGGGAATCTTACTGCAAGTGTTTTTTTTTTATTTGTTACATTTTTTGATATTTTATTTTTACTTTTAAGCTTTAGTATAAAAGTTATTGGGCCGGGACAAAATTTTTTATATAGTTTGATAAAATTTTGATTAATTTTGCAATCTTTTTTTAATTTTTCTAAAGAATAATAATGAACAATCAAAGGATTATTTTTAGGTCTTTTTTTCAATTTAAAAATTTTTGAAGTTGCTAGATCAGAGTAGGCATTAGCTGCTAAGCCATATACGGTTTCTGTAGGTATTCCAATACACTCATTTCTATTCAAAAAAAATTTACTTTTTTTAATATTTGAAAGATCTTTTTTCATGTAATAATAAGACTTTTTATATGAAAGATAAAAATTTGCCAAACGATATTCAAAGTAAATCTGTTGAAGAGTTGACAGATTTAGCCACCAATATAATCGAAAATCTTGAAAATAAAAAAAATTTAGAGAACTCGGTTGAGGAATATCAAATGCTTATAAAATTAAATAATTTGATAGAAAAAAAATTTCAAAAGAATTCTAAACAAATTTCAGAGAATACAAAAAGTAAAATAAATTTAATTTTACAAAATAAAAATGGAAAAAAAACTAAATAAAATTGCAAAAGATACTAATAAATTTATAAAAAGTTTTTTTTATATCCAAAAAAAAACTGAACTTATTTCTCCAATGAAATATGGAATGTTTCCGGGTGGAAAAAAAATTAGATCAAAACTTATTGTAGATATTGGTAAAATTTTTAATATTGAATATAAAAAATTAATACGTATTGCTGCAGCAGTAGAATGTATTCATGGATACTCTTTGATACATGATGATTTGCCATGTATGGATAACGATAATCTTAGAAGAGGTAAATTATCAACCCATAAAAAATTTGGAGAGTCAACTGCAATACTAGCTGGAAATTCTTTATTAACTATTGCATTTGAAATTTTATCTGACAAGAATTTTAAAATAGATAGCAATACTAAAATCAATCTTATAAATTCTATCTCAAAATGCTCTGGCCATGCAGGTATAGCAGGAGGGCAATATCTAGATTTAAGTTTTGAAAAAAAAAAAGTTTCAATTCAAAAAATTAAAATAATGGAGGTAAAAAAAACGGGAAAACTTTTTAGTTTTTGTTGTATGGCGCCTATTATTGTTTCAAATAAATTAAAACATATAAAAAAATTTGAGTTAATTGGAGAACAAATAGGGCTATTATTTCAAATAGTTGATGATTTAATTGATTTAAAAAGCTCATCTAAAAGAGCTGGAAAAAAAACTAAAAAAGATATGAAAAAAGGTAAAGCTACGCTCATAAAAGTTTTAGGATACCAAAATACAGTTGATTATCGGGATAAATTAAAATTAAATATATTAAAAAAAATTTTAATATACGGAAAAAAAAGCAAAGATTTAAATGATACAATAAACTATATAGTTAACAGAAGTAAATGAATAAAAATTATAAATATTTAAATAATATTAACTTTCCATCTGATATAAAAAAACTTTCTCAATCCGAGCTTAAAATATTAGTTAAAGAATTGAGAGAAGAACTTATTGATGCAGTTTCTGAAACTGGGGGACATTTAGGAGCAGGATTAGGTGTTGTGGAACTAACTGTAGTTCTTCATTATATTTTTAACACACCTCACGATAAATTAATATGGGATGTTGGACATCAAACTTACCCACATAAAATTTTAACTGGAAGAAAAGATAGGATTAGAACATTAAGAAAAGGAGGCGGACTATCTGGTTTTACAAAAAGATCAGAAAGTGAGTATGATCCTTTTGGAGCTGCTCATAGTTCTACCTCAATATCATCTGCTTTAGGTATAGCTGTTGCAAATAAATTATCAAATAAAACTGATAATGTCATTGCTGTCATTGGTGACGGAGCGATAAGTGCGGGAATGTCTTATGAAGCTATGAATAACGCTGGCTCTAGCAAAACTAAAATGATTGTAATTTTAAATGATAATGACATGTCGATTGCTAAACCAGTTGGTGCCATGAGAGCCTACCTTGCTAAAATCTTATCTGGAAAATTATATTTTAGTTTTAGAGAAACACTTAAGCTTATAATATCTGCATTTTCAAAAAGGTTTAGCAAAAAAGCCGGTAAGGCTGAAGATTTTTTAAGATCAGCAATGACAGGTGGAACTCTTTTTAATTCAATGGGATTCTATTATATAGGACCTATTGATGGGCATGATGTAGATGCTCTTGTTTCAGTAATGAAAAATGCGAAAGAAATTAATTATGATGGTCCTATTATGATCCACATAAAAACGGAAAAAGGAAAAGGATATGAATTTGCTGAAAAATCAAAAGACAAATTTCATGGTGTATCCAAATTTAATGTAAATACTGGCATACAGGAAAAATCTACTTCGAGCTCACCTGCATATACTAAAGTATTTGCCAATACACTAATTAAACATGCCGAAAAAGATAGTAAGATAATTGGAATAACCGCTGCAATGCCATCTGGAACAGGGATGGATTTATTTGGGGAAAAATTTCCTTCAAGAATGTTTGATGTTGGAATTGCCGAACAACATGCGGTAACTTTTGCAGCTGGACTGTCTACTGAGGGATACAAGCCCTATGCAGCAATATATTCTACCTTTTTGCAAAGAGCCTATGATCAAGTTGTTCATGATGTTGCAATTCAAAATTTACCAGTCAGGTTCGCTATAGATCGCGCAGGACTAGTAGGTGCTGATGGACCTACTCATGCTGGCTCTTTTGACATAACTTATCTTTCTACTTTACCAAATTTTGTAGTTATGGCCGCAAGCGATGAGGCTGAACTTGTAAAAATGATAAACACGTCAATAGATATAAATGATAGACCATCAGCATTCAGATATCCAAGAGGAAATGGCATAGGAGTTGATTTACCTTCTATTGATGAAAAAATAGAAATTGGAAAAGGACGAGTAATTAAAGAAGGAAAGAAAATTGCAATAATTAATTTTGGAGCAAGATTAAATGAATGTTTGATAGCTTCAGAAAATCTCTCAAAAAAAGGGGTTAATCCTACAATTGTAGACGCTAGATTTGCCAAACCTTTAGATGAAAATCTATTTTGGCAAATAGCAACTGATCATGAAGCAATAATATCAATTGAAGAGGGTTCGATTGGTGGATTTGGATCACATCTATCTCACTTTTTGTCTGAAAAGAATTTGATTGATAACAATTTAAAATTTAGGTCTATGATTTTGCCAGATACGTTTATCGATCATGATAAGCCTGATATAATGTACAAAAATGCAGGCCTAGATGCACGAAATATCGAAAATAAGGTTTTTGACACTCTTAATTCAAAGGTAATAATTAAAAAATCAAATTAGGAAAGACATTGTGCACTATTAAGCAAATAGTGATCTAATAATACACAGTGCATCATTGCTTCCCCAATTGGCACAGCTCTTATTCCAACACAAGGATCATGTCTTCCTCGTACTGAAATAGACGTATTTTTTCCAAATTTATCTATTGTCTTTCTGGACGTTAATATTGAAGATGTTGGTTTAACGGCAAAAGATATTACAATTTCTTGACCGGTAGATATTCCACCAAGTATTCCACCGGCATTATTTGATTTAAATTTTGTTGATTTTCCTCTTTGAAATATTTCATCAGAATTTTGTTCACCTGACAGCTGAGCTGAGTTCATTCCAGATCCTATATTCACTCCTTTAACAGCATTTATACTCATCATAGCAGCTGCTAAATCCATATCTAGTTTTGAGTAAATAGGTGCCCCTAAGCCTAATGGAATACCTCGAGCCCTAACTTCGATAATTGCACCACATGAAGAACCTGCTTTTCTAACGCTCAACAAATATTTTTCCCATAATTTTAAAATATCTTTATCTGGACAAAAAAACGGATTTTTTGAGATAAACTTATCATTCCATTTACTTACGTCGCAACCAAGTATGCCTAATTGAGTAACTGCTCCTACAACTTTATATTTTTTTCCAATTTTTTTTTCTAAAACCTTTTTTGCTATTGCGCCCGCAGCAACTCTTGCTGCAGTTTCTCTTGCAGACTGCCTGCCTCCACCTCTATAGTCTCTTATTCCATATTTTTTAAAATACGTAAAATCAGCATGCCCAGGCCTAAATTTATTTTTAATTGTCTCATAATCTCTTGATTTCATATCTTTGTTATAAATAATCATTGAGATAGGTGTCCCAGTTGACTTTCCCTCAAAAACTCCAGATAAAATATTTATTTTATCGTCCTCTTTTCTTTGAGTAGTAAACTTCGATTGGCCAGGCTTTCTTTTATTTAGCTCTATCTGTATGTCTTTCTCTGAAATAGGTATATTAGGAGGACATCCATCAACTATACAACCAATTGCTGGACCATGAGACTCTCCCCATGTAGTAAAACGAAATATCTTTCCAAATGTATTAAATGACATTAAATATATTATATAATTTATTTTGTTAAAATTATGAATGAAAAAAACTCGCTAGGACTAGATATTTGCTTTAAGGACTATGAAAATCCTTTAAAATTATTCAACGAATGGTTTGATGAAGCAAAAAAAACTGAAATAAACGATCCAAACGCTCTCGCATTAGCAACAAGTTCAAAAAATGGAATACCTTCAGTAAGAATGGTTCTTCTAAAAGATTTTAATGAAAAAGGATTTGTTTTTTATACTA
>CACPID010000014.1 GCA_902633965.1 uncultured Pelagibacteraceae bacterium
TTTTAAAAATGAACAACACGATCAAATATAATCTTGATATCGAAAGTTTATTTTTTGAATTTAAAAATACATTAATAAATGAGTAAAAATTTTTATATCACGACACCGATATATTATCCGTCAGCAAAACCTCATATGGGACATGCATACTCAAGTATTATTGCTGATTTTTTTGCAAGAATTAAAAGAATTCAAGGATATAACGTTTTTTTTTTAACAGGTACTGATGAACATGGTCAAAAGATACAAAGAGCTGCTGAAAAAGCAAATAAAGATCCTCTAAAATTTTGTGATGAAATTAGTAAAACCTTCAAGGATCTATCATCCATATTAAACCTATCTAATGATGATTTTATAAGAACAACCGAAAAAAGACATTTCATATCTGTTGAAAATCTATGGAACATTCTTGAAAAAAAGGGTGAAATATATCTTTCAAAATATGCTGGTTGGTATTCTGTATCAGATGAAGCTTTTTATAACGATGATGAAATCGATTCAGTCGATGGTAAAAAAATATGTAAAAGTTCTGGTTCACCTGTTGAGTGGGTAGAGGAGGAGTCCTTTTTTTTTAAACTATCAAAATGGCAAGATAAATTATTGAAGTTTTATTCAGATAATCCAAAATTTATATTGCCAGAAACAAGAAAAAATGAGGTTATAAGTTTTGTTAAAAGCGGATTAAAAGATTTATCTATTAGTCGAAAATCATTTTCATGGGGTATAAAGGTTCCATCAAATAAAGATCATGTTATATATGTTTGGTTAGATGCTCTAACCAATTACTTAAGTGCATTGAATTATCCCGATGAAAAAAATAATTTATTTAAAAACTTTTGGCCTGCTAACATTCATCTAATAGGAAAAGATATATTACGATTTCACGCAGTTTATTGGCCAGCATTTTTATTAGCTGCAGGAATTAAACCTCCATTAAGAGTTTATGGTCATGGGTGGATATTGTCTGGGGAAGAAAAAATGTCAAAATCAAAAGGTAATATACTTGACCCAATTGAAATAATTAAAGTTTATGGACTTGATGCTTTAAGATATTATTTGTTAAAAGAGGTCTCATTTGGAAATGATGGCAGTATATCAAAAGAAAAATTAGAAAATTGTATTAATAGTGATTTAGCAAATAACTACGGAAATTTGTGTCAAAGAGTAATTGCTTTTTGTGAAAAGAATATTGGCTTAGAAATACCTAGTACTGACAAATTTAATAATGATGACTTAAATATATTAAATAACTTTAGTTCTAATATTGATAATATTGTTGATAAAATTGATAATCAAAATATTAACTACTATATAGATTTTGTTGTAGGACAATTATTTAATGCCAATAAGTATTTTAATGATCAAGCGCCATGGAGTAAAAAATCTGATACAAAAAGATTGAATACTATTGTTTATGTTTCGTTAGAATTAATTAGAAAAATTTCGATTTTATTATACCCTGTAATGCCCCAAACAACTTTAAAAGTTTTAAGTATTTTCTCTATTAATGAAAAACAGATTAATTTTTTGTCGATTACAGATAACAAATTCTTAAAAGAAAAGATGAAAATTTCAAAATTAGATATATTATTTAAAAAAATTAATAAAAATGATTGATTCACACTGTCACCTAGATCATGAACCTCTGTTTTCAAATTTAGACAAAGTCTTAAGCAGATCAAAGGACGTCGGAATTGAAAAAATTTTAACAATTTGTACTAATATTAAAGGTTATTCCAACATTCTAGACATTGTTAAAAGAGATGAAATTATATTTGGAACATTCGGTATTCATCCACACGAAACAAAAAATAATTTTATTAAAAAAGAAGATATAATTAATAATGTAAAATCTAATAATAAAATTATAGGAGTAGGTGAAACAGGATTAGATTTTTATTATAATAACAGTGATAAAGATATACAAATTGAGAGTTTTCAAAATCATATTGAGGCTGCTTCCACTCTAAAAATTCCTATTATTGTGCACTCAAGAAGTGCAGAAAATGAAACTTATGAAATTTTGAAAAAGAACTATAATAAAGATCTTAAAATTCTAATGCATTGTTTCACAGGATCATCATCATTTGCGACACAATTAATGCCATTAGATGCCTATTTCTCCGCCAGTGGAATAATTACATTTAAAAACTCATTAGATTTACAAGAAACTTTCAGTAAAATTCCGAATGAAAAATTATTAATAGAGACGGATAGTCCTTTTTTATCTCCCGTTCCTAATAGAGGTAAAAAAAATGAACCATCTTTTATTAAATTCACCGCTGAAAAACTAGCTCAATTAAAGAATATGAAAACTTCAGATTTAATAAAAGTGACAACTGAGAATTTTAATAATTTATTTTTTAATTGAAAATGAAATTTATTATTTTAGGTTGTGGTAGTTCAATGGGTGTACCACGTGCTGATGGCTTTTATGGAAATTGTGATCCTAAAAATAAAAAAAATTATAGAACAAGATGTTCTGCTGTAGTTTTAAGTAAGAACTTAAATATTCTATTTGATTCTTCTCCAGATCTTAGGACCCAATTAATTAATAATAAAATTAAATCTATTGATAAAGTATTCTATTCTCATATGCACGCTGACCAAACACACGGTATAAATGATCTGCGTGTATTTTTTATAAAAAACAAAAAACCAATTGATGTTTATGCTGATGATGCTACAAGAAAATATCTTCTTAAAAATTTTTCTTATTGTTTTAAATCTAGTTCTAAAGAATATCCATCAATTTTAAAATTAAATAGAATTAAAAAGGTATTTAAAATCAATTATTCTAGTGAAAAGATAAGTATAAGGTCCATTAAAGTAGAACACGGAAATGTTAATAGTATATGTTATATAATTAATAAAAAATTAGCATATATAAGTGATGTTAGTAAAATTTATAAAAAAGATTATAAATATTTCAAAAATCTAAAATATTTAATTATAGATTGTTTGTGGTATCGAAACCATCCATCTCATTTAAACCTTGATCAATCTTTGGAATTTATTAAAAAATTCTCACCAAAAAAAGCAGTTTTAACAAATTTGCATTCAGATTTAGATTATAAAGAACTTAAAAAGAAACTTAATAAAAATATTACACCAGCATATGATGGGATGAGTTTAAATTTATAATAAACTCTCTATTTTTGAAGTAATCTTATTTGACATGGGGTTAGTAAATGATGCAAACGTATCTTCTACTTTTCCTTTTTTATTTATTAAAATTTTATGAAAATTCCATTTTGGTACAGCAGATTTTCCATAATTTTTTTTTGCCCATTTAAAGATTTCATGCGCATCGTCACCCTTAACCTCAGTTATTTTTGTCATAGGAAAATTAATATTAAAGTTTACTTCGCAAAAATCCTTAACATCCTTTTCATTGCTTTTCTCTTGATTGAAGCTATTTGAGGGTACGCCTAAAACAATAAGACCTTCCGCTTTATATTTTTGCCACAATTTTTGTAAATCAGAATACTGTTTAGTAAAACCACAATAACTTGCTGTATTTGTTATAAGTACGACTTTATTTTGAAATTCATTTAAATTTATTACTTCCCCAGTAATGCTTTCGATTTTAAAATCATATAAAACTTTATCGTAGTTTTCTGAGAAGCCTTTCTTACTGAAAAACATAAATATAATTAAAATAGTAAATATTTTTAATTTCATACAATTATATTATTTATTTGGTGTAAGTAATATCAGAAAGTATCCAGCTAAAGTGGATAATAGTGACCCAGTTAAAACTCCAATTTTAACACCGTCCATGTATTGCATATTTTCAACAAAAGCTAAATTACCAACGAATAAACTCATGGTGAAACCTATTCCTGTTAAAATACCAACACCATAAAAATTAAACCAGTTTGAATTGTTTGGCATTTGAGCAATTTTTAGTTTTATTGAAACATATGAAAAAACAAATACTCCTAATTGTTTACCGACAAATAAACCTAAAACAATTCCCAAAGGTACCTTATCCATTAAAGATGATAAAGATAAGCCTTCTAACGAGACACCTGCATTAGCAAATGCAAATAACGGCATTATACCAAAAGCAACATAGGGACTTATTGCGTGTTCAATTTTTAAAAGTAAAGAAAAATCTTTTTCTTTTTTTCTATGTGGAATTGTCATTGCTAAAAGTACGCCCGCTATTGTTGCATGAATTCCAGAATTGTGAGTAAAGTCCCATAGTGCTAAACCAACTATTAGATATGGTAAAAATTTCTTAATGTTAAATTTATTTATTAATAACAATAAAATAAAAGCAACAGACATTAAGGATAGATAAACAATATTTAGATCACCAGAATAAAATATAGCAATTATTAAAATAGCACCTAAGTCATCAATAATAGCAAGAGCAGTTAAAAAAACTTTAAGGGATATAGGTACTCTTTTTCCAAGTAATGATAAAACTCCTAAAGAAAAAGCTATATCAGTTGCAGATGGAATTGCCCAACCATTCAAAGTCTCTGGATCTCCAAAATTTATGATAACGTAAAATAGGGCAGGTACAACCATTCCTCCAATTGCAGCAATTATTGGTAACAATGCTTGTTTGAAATTAGAAAGCTCACCTTGTAAAAATTCTCTTTTAATTTCAAGTGTAACAAAAAAGAAAAAGATGGCCATTAAAGCATCATTAATCCAATGCAATATACTTAACTTCAAACCAATTTCATTAAATCCAATAAATAAATATTTTTCTAAAGTTGAAAAGTACAAATCAGCATATGTAGAATTACTAATAATTAAAGCAAATATTGCGCTGAATAATAGAACTAACCCGCTAGCTGCCTCTAGTTTAAAGAACCATCTGAACGGTTTTGAAATATAATTTATCATTACTTTATTAAATCTATTATAAATAAATAGAAATCTTTAAGAGTTTCATAAAAATTTTCAAGTAAAAATTCAAAACCAGGAACAAAATTATTTATTTGAATTTTAAATGTATCTAAAAATATTATTAATGCAGCAAAACTAATTATTGTAATTAAAAGTAAGTTCAAGATTGGTAAGTTATTTTTTTTTAAATTTTCTACTTTTGTGTTATTTTCCTCTGCTTCAATTATAATATCTTCAGTTTCTTTGGGTATTTTGTTAGTTTTTGTTTTTGTAGATACTCTTTCAATTTTTTTCTTTACTTCAATTGTCTTTTTAAAAAACCACTTATTATTACAAGAACTACATTGTAATAATCTTCCTTTTTCAGGTATTAAGCTATCCTCGATATCAAATTTTTTTTTACATTTTGGACAGGCAATTATCATGCTTATTTATATAGCAGATTTTATTTAAAATTCTTCAAATTTGCTATTATTTATCCTTTGAAATTCACATTATCTACTATATTAGTATTCATCTCGGGGCGTAGCGCAGTCTGGTAGCGCATCTGGTTTGGGACCAGAGGGTCGCAGGTTCAAATCCTGCCGCCCCGACCATTTGATTATGAATAAAGTAAAAATTTATAAACCTGCTAAAACATCCATGCAATCTGGGTTAGGAAAAAGCAAAAGTTGGGTATTGGAATTTGTGTCAAAAAAAAGTGGAGTAAATCCATTAATGGGGTGGGAAAGCTCAACCCATACACTTTCTGAAGTTAAGTTAGAATTTACCAATAAAGAAAATGCCATTAAATATGCAAAGAAAAATAAATTAGATTTTGAAGTAATTGAACCAAAAATAAAAAAAGTTAACAAAAAATCTTACTCAGATAATTTTATTAAATAATGTTCAAATTTTTTACAGATAAAAGGTGGTTTACTTGGAGTATAGGAGGAACACTCCTTATTTTATTTGCAACCTGGTATCAGGTTTCATTAGACGTTAGAATTAATGAGTGGTTTGGTGAATTTTATGATACTTTACAAAAGGCTTTGGCTGAGCCTGGTGCTGTTTCTGAAAAAGAGTTTATTGCTTATTTATTCACATTTGCAAAAATTGCTGCAGTCTATATTTTGGTTGTAATTTTCAGTGATTATTTTACTAGCCATTGGACCTTTAGATGGAGAACTGCAATGGCAGATTTTTATCACGATGCTTGGGATAAAGCATCCTCAATAGAGGGAGCTTCCCAACGAGTTCAAGAAGATACTTTAAAATTTGCAAGAATAATGGAGGGTTTAGGCGCTGAATTGTTGCGTAGTTTAATGACCTTGATAGCTTTTACTCCAATATTATGGGAGCTTTCAAAAAGTATAACTGTACTCCCATGGATTGGCGAAGTTGAACATGCTTTAGTATGGGTTGCAATTATATCAGCGCTAGGAGGTACAGTGCTTTTAGCATCAGTTGGAATCAAACTTCCTGGAATTGAATACGATATTCAAAAAGAGGAGGCTGCATATAGAAAAGAATTAGTTTTAGGAGAGGACTTTAAAGAAAATGCTAAACCACAAAAAATAACAGACCTGTATGGTGGTGTTAGAAAAATACATTATAAAATGTATTTTCATTATTTATATTTTAACGCCGTAAAGTGGAGCTACCTTCAGGGTATGGTAATAATTCCATATTTGGCTTTAGCTCCAACAATTGTAACAGGTGCTATTACATTAGGATTTGTTCAACAAATTATCAGAGCATTTGGACGTGTTGAAACATCATTACAATATTTAGTTAGAAGTTGGCCAATTATAGTAGAATTAATTTCCGTATGGAAAAGACTCAGCGAGTTTGAGGCTAAATTAAAAGCTCAAAATAAAATTGAAACACAATCTCAATGAGTTTAGACAAAAAATATATAAATCTTTTTTCAAAAATTACTTCAAAAGCAGCAATTTCTACAATTCCTTATTTGGGCAAAAAAGATAAAAAAGCTGCTGACAAAGCAGCTGTGGATAATATGAGAAGTGAACTTAATAAAATTGATATGAAGGGAAAAATTGTAATTGGTGAGGGTGAATTAGATAAAGCACCAATGCTATACATAGGCGAAAAATTAGGTAGTGGTAAAGGACCAGAACTTGATATAGCTGTAGATCCACTTGAAGGAACTAATTTTGCTGCTAATAATTTACCTGGCGCTTTATCTGTAATTGCTGTCTCAAAAGTTAATAATTTGTTCCATGCACCTGAAACTTATATGGATAAAATTGCTATAAATACAAACCAAAAAGGAATTGTAGATATCGACTTTGATACTGAAAAAAATATTAAAAATTTAGCTGAATTCTTAAATAAAGACATAAAACAATTGACAGCATGTATTTTAGATAGGCCAAGACATAAAAAAATAATAGATAAATTAAAAGAACTAAAAGTTAAAATAAAACTTATAAGTGATGGTGATGTATCTGGTGCATTGCTTGTGTCTAACAAAAAATACAAAGTCGATCTATTTTTGGGTATTGGCGGTGGTCCCGAAGGTGTTCTGGCCGCTGCAGCATTAGACTCGCTTGGATGTTATTTTCAGGGTAAGTTTATATTTGATACCCAAGAAAGCATTAAGAGGGCTGAAACCATGGGAATTAAAGATATTAATAAAAAATATGAGATAAAAGATATTATTAAAGGAGACTCAATATTTTGTGCTACTGGCATAACATCAGGTGACCTAGTTAATGGAGTAAAGATAAAAGGAAATAAGTATATTACCGAAACCCTAATTACTCATAAAAGCTCAAATTTAAATAAAATATTAGTACAAGAGGACACTATAAAAACTTGATTAAGATATCTTTATACAATAAAAGATCGGAGTTTGGTCCCTTCGTCTATCGGTTAGGACACATGGTTTTCATCCATGAAAGAGGGGTTCGATTCCCCTAGGGACCGCCACTTAATGTCATACTACGTGTATATATTGTCGTCACAAAGTAAAGGAAAGTTAATTACTTATACTGGCTATACTAAAAATCTGAGCAAAAGAATAATGTTACACAATTTAGGAAAAGGTGCTAAATTTACACGCGGTCGGTTTTGGAAGTTAATTTTTAAAAAAAAATTTATTAATAAAAAAAATGCATTGAAGTTTGAATATAAAGTTAAAAATAATAGATCACTTAAAATGAAACTTATTAATGAATAGCAAATTTATAAACATTAAAGGTAACAAAGTTCATGAAACTGCAATAATTAATTGGGATAATTTAATTATTGGAAAAGGTAATACCTTTTACCCTTATTGTGTTATAGGTACAGATGCACAACACACTTATAAAAAAACTGAAGGAAAGTTAAAAATCGGTAATAATAATATATTTAGGGAATTTGTAACTATAAATTTACCTACAGACAAAAAAAAAATAACAAGTGTAGGTAATAATTGTTTGTTAATGACAATGTCTCATGTTGGTCATGATTGTACTCTAGAGGACAATATAGTTTTATCAAATAATGTAAATATAGCAGGTAACACTTATATTATGCGAAATTCACAGTTTGGTCTAAATTCAATTATACATCAAGATCAGGTTGTTGGTTCTTATACTATGTTTAGTATGGGTAGTGTGGTAAGTAAAAAACAATATTAAAACCTGGCTACATATATGTAGGATCACCAGCAAAAGGAATAATTAAAAATGAGGTTGGTTTATCTAGAAATAAAGTTACAAAAAAAAAATTAGAGGACGAGACTAGGAGATTTACAAGATTGAGAAAAAATGTCTAAAGAAATAGCAATATTATTGCCATATAAAGAAAAGTTTACTAATAAAGATGCTGGAGCGGCATCTATATGGGTCAAAGATTATCTTAAAAAAAGTAAACTTAGAAATAAAACAATTGTTTATGGGAATCTAGCTAAATTTGAAAAACCTATAACACAGAATTTTAGGAATATAAATATAAGTAAAATATACATAAAAAAAAATCTGTACTATACAAAGAAATTTTTTCAAAATTGTGTTGATCAACAACATAAGATAATCGAGATTCATAATAGGCCTGAGTCTTTAAATTTTTTCTTTGAAAAAAAAAAAATGAATAATTTCAAATTAATTTTTGTTTTTCATAATAATCCTCTTGAGTTAAGAGGGTCTAAGACTGTAGAGGAAAGATTAAATATTATTAAAAACACAGATTATATTTTTTTTGTAAGTGCATGGGTGAAAAATAAATTTTTTGAAAATATAGCTGTAAAAGAACGTAATAACTGTGAAGTCTTATATCCTTCAATAGAACCAATAAAAAAAATCAATAAAAATAAAAAAAAAACAATTATTTTTACAGGTAAACTAAATTCTTCAAAAGGTTATGATATATTTTTAGAGGCCATAATAAAAATACTTAATAAATATAATTCATGGAACGCAGTGGCCGTAGGAAATGAACCAAGAGAAAAATTTAATGTTAAACATGATAGATTAAAGATACATAACTGGAAAACACATAACGAAATTTTAAAACTTTATGATAGTTCATCAATATCAGTTGTTCCATCAAAATGGGAAGAACCATTTGGTAGAACAGCAATGGAGTCAGCTGCTTATGGTTGTGCTACTATAACTAGTAATAATGGAGGTTTAAAAGAAACTTTTAATAACAATTTAGTTTTAAAAAAAAATAATAGTTCTGAACTTTTCAAAGAAATTAGCAATTTGATTAGAAATAAAAAAACTT
>CACPID010000015.1 GCA_902633965.1 uncultured Pelagibacteraceae bacterium
ACAAATATAGTAATTGGTTTAGTCGAAACAATGGTCGGTTTGGTTCCTGCAGGAGGTGGATGTAAAGAAATGTTATGGAGATGGTTTCAAACTGAAGAGGCAAAAAAAGATCCTGATTTTGCGCCATTAAAAGTTTTTGATATTATCGGTTATGGAAAAACTGCAACTTCACCTGTCGAAGCAGTTCCACTTAAGTATTTAAGACCGAATGATAAAACAATAATGAATAGAAACGGTTTATTTTCAGTCTCAAAAAAAATTATAGAAGATAATAAAGATTTTAAACCACCTCTAGAATGTAGTTTCAATTTATCTGGAAAGCCACTCAAAGAAAAAATGATAAAAGTTTTAGAAAAACTATATAACGATAAAATAATATTAGATCATGGAATGGAAGTTGGTAAAGAGCTTGCAAATGTATTGAGCGGGGGTAATACATCTTTAGAAAAGAAACTTACTGAGGACGATTTATATAGATTAGAATTAGAGTCATTTATGAGATTAATTGAAAATAAAAAAACACAAGATAGAATTAAACACACTCTAAAAACAGGAAAGCCTCTAGTAAATTAAAATCATAGATCTTGTAACATTTTAAAATGATTTATAAAATCTGGCCTCAAAACATATTCAGATTTATTACTATGTTTAATTTTTTCTAAGGCCTTAAGACCATAAAGTACTTTACCAACTGGAGTATACTCTCCTTCAAAAAGTGGTGCATCTTTCAATAAAATAAAAAATTGACTATCCTCTGTGTTCATTTCACTTTTTCGAGCCATACCAACGCTTCCTCTCACAAAACTAAAAGGTTCATTTACTTCAGATTTAATATTTCCAAATTTAGAAGAACCAGTTCCTAAATAGGTATAGTTGATATTATTCCTTTTGCCGTATTCCAAATCTCCAGCTTGAACCAAAAACTTTTTAATAACTCTATGAAATGCAACATCATTATATTCACCCGTTTCAATTAACATTTTGAATCTTTTGACAGAATTTGGAGAAAGTTTAGGATAAAGCTCAATAATCACGTTACCACAGGGAACATTAAGAACTGCAATGTTTTCTATTTTTTCAAATACTAAATTACTCGGATCGTAATTTTTTACAAATAAACAATTATTTTTTAAAATAAACAAAGACCCAAAACTTAAAAATGCTAAAATAATAATAAATAATGTAAGGTATTTTTCTAATCTAGTCTGTTTAATTTTTTTTATCATTTAAAATTGAAAGTTTTTATAAAGCTTAGATATTTTATTTTTTAAAAAAAAAGTCTTTTTTTTAATTATTTCATCATCTTTAGATCTTTGAATTAATATTTTTTTGTTAGTTTTCATAAAGGAGTAAACCTCTGCCATATCTTCAAATGGAGTTGACATTGAGTAATCTGTTAAAAAACCTTTTTTATCATCAATGTATTCAAGGCTAACTTTATTCGAGCATGTTGAACATTCTTTATAAATAAAATCTAAGGTATTCAATTTACCCCAAACTATCTGGTCAAAAATGTCTTCTTTGTCAAAATGAATGAAATGAAACACTTCATGATGTAAAACTCTGTTAAAAAACTTATTTTCAGTATTTAGATTAAATATTAGTGTTTTCATTTCTGGGTTAGCGAAACCCAGGGCTGGAATTTCTGATATTTTTAAATTTTCACATATTACAATATATTTTAATCTTATTTTTTTTAAAAAATCATTTTTATAAATGTTTAGACTTTTGCTTATTTTATTATAATTATCTTCGAGTTTATTTTTATCTGCAGTTGAACAAGAAACATTATTAATCCCAACACCTGCAGAAAAATTATTTTCAGGTATTAAAAACCTTAATCCATTATGCTCAATTTTATAGAGTTTTAAATTAGGTATCTTTATAATTTCATATAATTGATCTGAATTTGCAGGAAAAATTAAAAAAAAGCTTAAAACTAAATAATAAATAAATTTCATGAGATACAATTTAGATCATATTAGATAATGAAATAATATGGTACATTTTTAATATGAAAAAAAAAGATAAATCAAGTAATAGAATTTCAGTACGTTTTGCTAGAAAATATATTTTATATTATTATGCATTCTTTTGGGTAGTTTTAGTTTTGATACTTTTATTCAATTTTAATGACTAAAAAAAATAAAGAACCAATTCAGCCTGTAAGTGGAACTGTGGTTCCAAGATTTGCTGGACCTAATACTTTTGCAAGATTGCCTGAGCTTAGAGATGTCGACAAATGTGATATTGCTATAGTTGGCATTCCTTTTGATGCTGGAACAAGCTATAGACCAGGTGCAAGATTTGGACCACAAAGTATTCGACAAGCATCAAGACATTTAAGAACAAACTATCATCCAAACTATGATGTTGAACCATTTAAAGTTCAGCAAGTAGCCGATGCAGGAGATATTACATGTAATCCATTTAATATAAACGAGGCAATCAAACAAATAGAGGATGGTGCACTAAATCTTTTAAACAAAACGAAAGGTATAATAAGTATGGGGGGCGATCATACAATTGCCTTTCCATTATTAAGAGCAATGAATAAATTTAATAATGGACCTGTTTCATTAGTACATTTTGATGCTCACCTTGATACATGGGATACTTATATGGGCGCTCCATATACTCATGGTACTCCATTTAGAAGAGCAAGAGAGGAAAATTTATTTTTAGATAATGCATCTATGCACGTTGGTATTAGAGGACCATTGTATAGTAAAGATGACTTTAAAAATGACGAAAGTTTTGGTTTTAAAATTATTCACTGCGATGAATTTCAAACTCAAGGCACAGATAAAATTGCAGAAAGAATAAAAAAAAGAGTAGGTAACAACCCATTATATTTATCAATCGATATAGATGTATTGGACCCTGCATTTGCACCAGGAACGGGCACACCTGAAATTGCAGGCATGACAACTAGAGAAATGGTAAATGTTTTGAGGGGTTTATCAGGATTAAATTTGATATCGGCAGATGTCGTAGAAGTTGCACCAGCATATGATCATGCTGAAGTTACTTCATTAGCAGCAGCAACTATCATCTATGAATTAACTAATTTATTTGCAAAAATAGAAAGATAGGTTAATTTGCCAAAATGATCGATAAAAAAAAATTCTATATCAATGGTGAATGGGTTGATCCAATTAATAAACAAAGTCTAGATGTAATTGATCCATCTACAGAAAAAAGTTGTGCAACAATTTCATTAGGTGGAAAAGAAGATATTAATAAAGCAGTTAGTGCAGCTAAAAAAGCTTATGAGACATGGGGATTTAGCTCAAAGGAGGAAAGAATTAAATTATTAGAAAATCTTTATGTTTTATATAAAAAAAGATGGGCTGATATCGCAAATGCAATTACGATGGAAATGGGCGCTCCAAAGGATTTCTCAACTAAATTACAAACAGGAACAGGGGCCAGTCATATAAAATCATTTATTAGATATTTGAAAGAATTTAAATTTGAAAAACCATTAGGAGAACATGCTCCAGACCAGAGAATTATATATGAACCTAAAGGAGTTTGTGCACTAATTACACCTTGGAATTGGCCAATGAATCAAGTTTGTTTAAAAGTAATTCCAGCTTTATCGGCTGGCTGCACAATGGTTTTAAAGCCCTCTGAACTAGCTCCGCTTTCATCCATGATTTTAGCCGAAATAATTCATGAAGCAAAATTTCCATCAGGTGTTTTTAATTTGGTGAATGGAGATGGAGCGACTACTGGCGATGCCCTTACTAGTCATCCAGAAGTTAATATGATTTCTTTTACTGGATCTACTAGAGCAGGTGCTTTAATTTCTCAAAATGCTGCAAAAGATTTTAAAAGAGTTAGCCTTGAATTGGGAGGAAAGGGTGCAAATATCATCTTTAAAGACGCTGATCCTGAGGCAATAGAAAGAGGAGCATTAAGATGTTTTAGAAATTCAGGCCAATCTTGTAATGCTCCAACTAGGATGTTAGTAGAAAAATCAATGTACGATGAAGCAGTAGAAAGACTTAAAAAATATGCAAATGAATTTCAAGTTGATGATCCAAACAAAGAAGGTGAGCACATAGGTCCAGTCATCTCAGAAACACAATTCAATAAAATCCAAACTTTAATAAAAAAAGGCATTGACGAAGGAGCTAAATTAGTTTCAGGTGGTCCTGGTAAACCAAATGGGCTTGACAAAGGGTACTATGTAAAACCTACTGTATTTGCAGATGTAAAAAATGATATGGAAATAGCTAGAACAGAAATTTTTGGACCAGTTTTATCAGTCATGCCATTTGAAACAGAAGAAGAGGCAATTAAAATAGCCAATGATACTCCTTACGGTTTAACAAATTATATACAAACACAAGATCCCGAGAAAGTAAAAAGAGTTGCAAGAAAATTAAGATCTGGAATGGTAGATGTAAATGGTGCCGGTATAGCTGTTGATGCACCGTTTGGAGGATTTAAACATTCAGGAATAGGCAGAGAAGCTGGATCAGAAGGACTAGTAGAGTTTCTTGAGGTAAAATCTGTTGGTGGCTGGAATTAAAAATTTAATTTGTAGATTTTTCTTTAACACCCTCTAAAAATTTTAAACATTTTGATATTTCGCTCAATTCAATGAACTCATCAATTTTATGAGCTTGTTCTATTGAACCTGGTCCACAAACTGCTGTACTTATTCCTATTTCTTGGAATAAACCAGCCTCGGTGCCAAAAGAGACAACTTCTCTTGAATTGTCCCCAGTAATACTAGATACGAACTCACATGCCTCTGACTCCAAGTCTCTATCAAATCCGATAATTTCTCCAATAATCTCTTTCTTTATACTTGAATGAGGAAATATTTTTTTCATTTCAGGTAAAAGTTCATTATTTACAAACTTATCTAATTTTGCATTTAAAAAAATTGCATCATCTTTTACAACTGGTCTTGTTTCCCATTTTACATGACATTTATCAGCTATTACATTGTGAGCAATACCACCAAAAATTCCACCAATAGAAAGAGTAGAATAAGGAGGAGAAAAAATTGAATTTTTTGGAACTCGTTTTTTTAATTCATCTCTAAGTTCAATTAATTTACTTACATATCTTGCAGCATATTCAACTGCACTTACTCCCTTATGTGGTTGAGAGCTATGTCCTGCAAGCCCTTCAAAGTAAGTTGTATATTCATAAGCTCCCTTATGAGCATCGATAATTTTCATATTTGTCGGTTCGCCTACGATGCATATACCTTTATTAAAACCTCTTTTTTTTAATTCTTTTATCAAAAGCGGCGCTCCGATACATGCAGTCTCTTCATCAAAAGTAAAAGAAAAATTAATATCCCTATCCAAATTGCTCTTTGAAAAAATAGGGGCATAAGCTAAAGCACATGCAATAAATCCTTTCATATCACAAGATCCTCTTCCATAAAGTTTATTATTTTTAATCGTTGCTTTAAAAGGATCTGTTGACCAACCTTTTGAAACAGGCACTACATCTGTATGTCCGGATAGAATTATTGGTTTTTTTCCGTTTTGATTCTTAGCTTTTATTGTAGCAAAAAGATTTACTCTTTTTTTTTCAGAGTCAAATATTTTAAACGAGGATGCCCCATTTTTTTTTAAAACCTCATCACAATAATTTATAAGTGAATTATTGTCCTCTCCCGAAATTGTTTTAAAAGCTATTAAATCCGTTAAAATTTTAATAGAATTTTCAAGTAAATTTTTATTATTTTCTGTACTCATAAATATAATCAATTATATATTAAAATCATGAAAGAAGAAATAACCTACGATATATTTAATAAAGTTGATATTAGATTAGGAACTGTAATTTCAGTTAAAAAAAATGAGAAAGCTAGAAAACCATCATTGGTTGTTGAGGTAGATTTTGGAAATGAGATAGGAGTAAAACAATCTTCTGCTCAAATTACACATTATTATAATGAAGAAAATTTAGTGGGAAAGCAAGTAATTGGTGTATGTAATTTTCCTGAAAAAAATATTGCTGGTATTAAATCACAGGTTTTAATTTTAGGTTCTATAGATAAAGATGGAAAAGTAACATTGCTACACCCCTCGCAAAAAGCTGAGAACGGTTTACCGATTGCATAATTAAATATGCACCCTGAAATAATTTCACTTTGTTTGTTCATGTTTGCCACAAGTTGCTCACCGGGACCGAATAATGTTGTAGCATCTTACTCAGGTTTTAATTTTGGAATATTAAAAACTATCCCTCACATGTTAGGTGTAATTTTTGGTTTTACTATTTTAGTAACAATAATGAATTTCGGTCTTATTAATATTTTCCAAAAACTACCAATACTGCAAGAAATACTAAAGTATGCTGGCTCTATATTTCTTTTATATTTAGCTTATAAAATTTCCTTTTCAAAAAGTGACCCAAATAATAAAAATGATAATCCTGTTAAATTTATAGAAACTTTTTTTTTTCAATTCATAAATCCTAAATCTTATATAGTTGCTGTTATTATGATATCGACATATGTTGAGAGAGGACAAAACTTTATGTTATACTCACTTTGGGTAATAGGTGTTGCATTTTTATTTGCAATAATAAGTATTAATTTTTGGACATTAATAGGCAAATTTTTAAGAAGATTCGCGACAAATGAGAAATTTATAAAAAGATTTAATTATGCTATGTCTACACTTTTAGTGGCTTGTATAGCTACATTTTATTTATAATTTAATTCATAATTTGAACTAAATATTCTATAAGATAGCAATTTTATGAAACCAGGAAATAAAAATTCATATAACTCATTAGATACCATTGATATAGATGATAAAAGTTTTAATTTTTACTCTTTATCAAAAGCAGAAAAAAATGGTCTTGATGGAATCTCATACTTACCAAAGTCATTAAAAGTTTTGTTAGAGAATTTATTAAGGTACGAAGATGGTGTAAGTGTAAGTAAGAAACAAATCGAAGCAATTCAAAAGTGGTTAGTAGATAGAAAGTCTGCTACTGAAATTGCCTATAGACCAGCAAGAGTTTTACTTCAAGATTATACAGGAATACCAGCAGTAGCAGATTTGGCTGCTATGAGGGAGGCGGTAAAAGAAAAAAATAAAGACCCAAAAAAAATCAATCCATTATCAGCTGTAGATTTAGTAATTGATCATTCTGTCCAAGTTGACCAGTCTGCAAAAAAAGATTCATTTGAAAAAAATGTAGATATTGAATTTGAAAGAAACGGAGAAAGATATTCTTTTTTAAAGTGGGGTCAGCAAGCATTTGATAATTTTAGAATCGTTCCGCCGGGTACTGGCATTTGTCATCAAGTAAATTTAGAATATTTATCAAAAGTAGTTTGGTCTGAAAGTTCTGGTGGAAAAACATATTTGTTTCCAGATACCTTGGTTGGCACTGATAGTCATACCACCATGGTAAATGGTTTATCGGTTTTAGGTTGGGGAGTAGGAGGTATTGAAGCAGAAGCAGGAATGTTAGGACAACCAATATCAATGTTAATTCCCGAAGTAATAGGCTTTGAGGTAAAAAATAAATTACCAGAGGGAACAACAGCCACTGATCTAGTTCTAACAGTTGTAAAAATGTTAAGAGACAAAGGTGTGGTTGGTAAATTTGTAGAATTTTTTGGAGAAGGTTTAAAAAATTTAAGTTTAGCTGATAGAGCAACTATAGCAAATATGGCGCCTGAGTATGGAGCAACATGTGGTTTTTTTCCAATTGATGATGAAACGTTAAGATATTTAAGGTTTTCCGGCAGGGATGAGCATACAGTTAAGATTGTAGAAAAATATGCAAAAGAGCAGGGATTATGGTCTAGCGACAATATCAAGTTTTCTGATAAAATTTCTTTAGATATGTCTACAGTGGTTCCAACAATCTCTGGGCCTAAAAGACCACAAGATAAAGTATTGCTAACAGATGCAGCATCGAACTTTAAAAAAGTATTCAAAGAAACAACAAAAAGAAATAAAAATAATGTTTCAAAAGTTAAGGATACTGATTTTGAAATAAAAGATGGATCAATTCTAATTGCAGCAATTACCTCTTGCACTAATACTTCTAACCCAAATGTTTTGATAGGAGCTGGTTTGCTTGCAAAAAAAGCAATAGAATTTGGTTTGAAGACTAAACCTTGGGTGAAAACATCATTAGCACCTGGTTCTCAGGTAGTAACAGATTATTTAGAAAAAGCTGGATTAAATAAGTATCTTGATATGCTTGGTTTTAATTTAGTAGGGTATGGTTGCACTACATGCATTGGAAATTCTGGTCCTTTAAAAGAAAATATTGTATCAGCAATTGAGAAAGAAAGCATCTACGCTGTTTCAGTGTTATCTGGTAATAGAAACTTTGAGGGACGAATATCACCACACATTAAAGCAAACTATTTAGCATCACCACCTTTAGTTGTTGCTTACGCATTAGCAGGTCATATGGAAATTGATTTATATAAGGATCCACTTGGAAAAGATAAAAATGGAAAAGATATTTTTTTAAAAGACATATGGCCATCAAATAAAGAAATTGAGACCACACTTGCAGACTCTTTAAATGCAAACATGTTCATTAAAAGATATTCAAACGTATCAGAGGGACCAGTTCAATGGCAAAAAATTAAAACTGAAAAAACTAGTATTTATAATTGGGATGAGAGTTCTACTTATGTTAAAAGACCTCCTTTCTTTGATCAATTATCTGACGAGCCAGAGGGTTTTAAAGAGATTAAAGACGCAAGACCACTCCTAATTTTAGGAGATATGGTAACTACAGATCATATTTCACCTGCTGGCTCAATCCAAAAAGAAAGCCCAACTGGAGAATATTTTATGAAACACCAAGTGCTTCCAAAAGATTACAATTCTTATGGTTCTAGAAGAGGTAATCATGAAGTTATGATGAGAGGGACATTTGCAAATATTAGAATTAGAAATGAGATGGCTCCAGGCACAGAAGGAGGTTTTACAAAACTACATCCCGAAGGAAAAATTATGCCAGTTTATGACGCGGTGGTTGAGTATAAAAAAAGAGGTACAGATTTAGTAGTAATTGGTGGAAAAGAATATGGGACTGGATCCTCAAGAGATTGGGCTGCAAAAGGAACTAAATTATTGGGAGTTAAAGTAGTTATTGCCGAAAGTTTTGAGCGTATTCATAGATCAAATTTAATTGGAATGGGCATTTTACCATTACAGTTTATTGAGGGTATGGATAGAAAAAAATTAAAACTTTTGGGATCAGAATTAATTACAGTATTAAAAATAGAAGAAGGTATTAAACCATCAGATAAAGTAGATGTCGATATAAAGTACTTATCAGGAGATATTAAAAAAATAAAAACTTTGTGCAGAATCGATACAAAAAATGAATTGGAGTACTATAAAAATGGTGGAATTTTACAATATGTATTAAGAAATATGATGTAATTATGGATGAGGAAATTCAAATAATTAATGAAAATACAAGAAGAGAAAAGTTTAAAAACTTTATTAAAAAGTATAAAAAAATTTTAATTGGATCATCATCAGCTTTTGTATTAATTATTTTTTTATTTTTTTTATATTCAGATTTTAAGCATAAAAATCAATTAAAAAT
>CACPID010000016.1 GCA_902633965.1 uncultured Pelagibacteraceae bacterium
AGGGAAATTTTGTCTGAAAAAAAAGGTCCCCCACCCGAAGTAAATCTGTTTAATGAAAAAAATAACGGTTTAACAGTATTAAAAATGATAAATCAGAAACTAATAGAATCATGTCATGATATTTCATTAGGAGGAATATTGGTCGCAATTTCTAAAATGTGTATAAAAAGTAAAAAGGGTTTTAAGCTAAATCAGCTTAAAGGTTTGATTAATAAATTTGAGTATTTTTTTGGAGAAGACCAGGCCAGGTATTTAATAGAGATTCGTAAAGAAAACTTATCAAAAGTAGATAAAATTTTAAAAGATAATTCTGTGCATTATGATGAGTTAGGATCTGTAATTGATAAGAATATCGAACTTTCTGATGAGATTAAATTGTCAATTGACGATTTAGAAAAGAGCTATAAAAACTGGCTAAGAAAGTATATGGTAAATTAATGGCTATGCAGTTAAAAGAAATTGAAGTTTTAATAAAAGAGTCTTTTCCTGATGCTATCATAGAAATTCAAGATCTAGCTGGTGATGGCAATCATTATTCAGCGACTATTATTTCTTCAAAATTTATAGGTAAAACTAAAATTCAACAACATAAAATGGTATATGACTCATTAAGAGGTAAAATGGGTAATGAGTTACATGCTCTAGCTTTAAAAACTAAGGAGAAAGATGGATCAGCAAGTTAAAGAAAAAATTGAAAATGAAATATCAAATAACCAAGTTTGTTTATTTATGAAAGGTACACCAGAGGTACCTGAATGCGGTTTCTCCATGGCTGTTGTAAATATTTTAAAATTACTAGAAGTTAATTATAAAGGAGTGAATGTTTTAGCAGATCAATCTATTCGTGAAGGAATAAAAATATATAGTGAATGGCCAACTATACCACAATTGTATGTAAATAAAGAATTTATAGGTGGTTGTGATATTGTAAAAGAAATGTTTGAAACTGGAGAATTAAAAAATCTTTTAAAGTCAAAAAACTTAATTAAATGAGGCAATACATCTACAAAACTATAATAGCTGTAGTAGCTTTAATAATAGTTTTTGAGTTTACCATCGGAAAAACAATTAATAAGTTTAACCAAAAAGCTGAAATAATTTTTACTAAAGAAGGAAGAAAAAATATGGTTAATTCCATAAAAATTGAAATGCAAAAAGCAATTGATAAAGAAAATTATTTAACTGAAGATGAAAGAGTATTGATAAATAGGTTTATTTCAAAAATTAGAAATGAACTTAAATCAGTTAAATGATCAATATAGTAAAAAAAGTATATAAAAAAATTCATATAATTCAAAATATCTTCATTAAAAATAAATTTTTAATCAGCAAAAAAAGTTATGCAATGGAGGGTGAAGATTTAGAAATAGTAAAAATTTTAAAAAATATCAAAGATGGTTTTTATGTTGATGCTGGTGGCTACCATCCATTGGATAGAAACAATACTTATCTTTTATATAAAAAAAATTGGAGAGGAATTAATATTGATTTAAGTGAATTTTCAATAGATCTATTTAATTTTATAAGACCTGATGATATAAATATAAATGTGGCTGTCAAAAATAGTGATGACAAAGCTATATTTTATTATCAAAAAAAACTGAGTCAATTGACAACAATTAAAAAGGAAATTGCGAACCAAAGGATGCAAGGCCATATAAAAGAAATGGAAATTAAATCAAATAAATTAACAACTATTATAAATAATACTAAATATAAAAATAGAAAAATTGATTTTTTAAATATTGATTTAGAAGGTGCAGATTTTGAAGCACTTAAATCTTTAGATTTTAAAATTTATAGGCCAAAATTAATTTGTGTTGAAATTTATGATGAGGATATTGAAAAATCTAATATAAATATTTTTCTTAAAGATTTAGAATATACAAGAAAATGGTCGGCTACATTTAGCCATTTGTACACCGATAATTTAACTGATTTTAACTAAGCTAAGTACATTCAAGCAATTTACCAGTAATAAATTTTTTTTTATGAAAAAGAAGTTTAAAACCGGTTTCTGATATAGTTTTGCACTTATATGGCATACTTTTTTTTAAATTCCTTACATGTTGAACAGCTAAAAATGGTCTTTCATAATTAGTATCGATCAATTGCCATTGAGCAAAACAATTAAATTTATTCTTATCAAGAAAAGGTTTCACAGAATGAAGTGGGCTAACTAGTATACATTTTGAATCGTTACCAATAACAGATATTTTTTTTGCAAGCTCTCTTCCACTAATACCTTGATACTCTAGCTCAAATTTCGAAGTTAAATCAATTGCTCTTGATGGAAGATTAAACCATACATACTGATATGGATGGATCTTAATATTTTCAAATATAAAAATTGATATTGATACAAAACACAAGGTGTAAAAAAATTTTTTTGAAAAACTATAAAGGGAAACTGTTCCAATTATAAAAAATAAAGGTATTAAAAACATTATATGTCTTAGTTCATCGTAAAGAGTCACATTTCTTAAAATTAAAATAAGAGGAATTAAAATCGATGTTGCTAAAATTGTTCCAAAAAAAATATTTTTTTTATCACTGGTGAATATTTTTTTTTCCGTAAATGGAATTAAAAAAATACCTAGCAAAATTAAAAAAGGTAATTTTACTGATAACCAAATAGGTATATATGTTGGGGGTAAATCTTTTGCATACATGCAAGTGCCAAGGGTATTGGTACAAACATCGTTATAAAACCTGCCCATTTCCTGAATAGCTGTAATCAACAATAAGGGGTTTAACCAATACAAAGGATAAAAAATATAAATAAATAAAATTATAAAGAAAATAAAAATTAAAATTTTGAAATAGAATTGTTTTAAAAATTTTATAAAATTTAAATTTGTTGTAGTTAAATATATTATTAAACTAATTAGATATTGAGCCAATATCAATATTCCAGTCACTCTTATTGAAAGTAGAAATGCAGTAGATATCGCTAAAAATATAATACTCTTGGTAGCGATATTATTTTTTTCTATTAAGTTTTCAAAAACATTAAAGCTTATGTACGTGCAAAAAATCCAAGCTGACATGAAAGGTATATCTTTTGGACTAAAAAGTGATTGACCAAACAAATATGGATATAAAAGATATATTAAAGTACCAAAATAACAAAACTCGTCATTATTAATAATTTTTTTTAATATTAAATAAAGACAAATACCAGATCCAAAAAAAAATAAAAATACTACCAAATGTTTTGAAACTAACTTAGATCCAAAACCATCTATATCTTCATTTTTAATTATTTTTTTTAAAAAAAATTGAATTGGTTGAGAAATGAATTGAAAACCTATTCCATAATATTTATCTTTATAATTTTCCAAACCTTCATCTAACTTTTCGTTAGAGATAATATGATTTTTGATATTTTTTGATAAAGCAACGTTGTATTTCCAATTTTCCTCCTCGTGCCATTCATCATGAGAGATACCAACATTTAAAGAGGTAATACTTCCAACAATCAAAAATATAAAAAGAAATAAATAGAAAATTCTACTCTTTAAATTTGTCATTTAAAAATTTTAGTATTTTTAATAAATCTATATTTTATCTAGAATAATATTCAATAACTAGATTTGGTTCCATAACAACTGGATATGGTACTTCTTCGAACTTTGGAACTCTGACGAATTTTAATTTTTTATTTTTTTCATCGACTTGTAAATATTCAGGTACTTCTCTTTCTTTATTTGCCAAGGCTACATCTATAAAAGCTAATTGTTTTGATTTATCCCTTATCTCAATACTGTCCTCTTCTTTTACCTGATAGCTAGCGATATTTACTTTTTTTCCATTAACCTTAATATGTCCATGATTAATCAACTGTCTTGCTGAAAAAATTGTAGTTGCTAATTTTGCTCTATAAACTATTGCATCTAATCTTCTTTCCAGAAGACCTATTAAATTCTCAGCTGTATCTCCTTTTTTCTTAATAGCTTTTTTATAAACATTTCTGAATTGTCTTTCATTCATGTTCCCATAATAAGATTTTAATTTTTGTTTTGCTTGAAGTTGAACCCCGTAGTCAGAAGGTTTTGCTGATTTTGTTTGACCGTGTTGTCCAGGTGGATAACCTCTGGTATTAAAAGGGCTTTTTGGTCTTCCCCATAAATTTACTTTAAGCCTTCTGTCAACTTTATGTTTTGAGTTTAATCTTTTTGTCATTTAATTAGTGGCTTTATAAACTTACTCGTCATTTTGTCAATCGACCTTTTTTAGCTAAACTTGCAAATACACTCGATAAAATACGTGTTTCTTTATCTGAAAGTTCCATTCTATAAAAAATGTTTCTTAAATTTTCAAGCATTATAGGTTTTTTTTCTTTTTGTTTAAAAAAATTAATTTCATTTAAATTACTTATACATAAATTAATCATTGATTGAATTTCTTTTTTAGAGGCTTTCTTAACCTTTTTAGATTTTTTAAAACGATTTGATTTAGAGTTTAAAAAACTCGATATGAATTGTGCAATAATAATTACACTATGCGATAAATTTAAAGACTTAAAATTAATATTCGTCGGAATTTGTAAAGTGTAGTTTGCATAACTTATCTCCTTATTTGATAGTCCTGATGCTTCTGAACCAAATAAAAATCCAATTTTCTTTCTAAAATCAATTTTTTTTAAATCCTCAAGATTAATATGTTTTACATTTTTATTTCTAAATCTTGCAGATGTTGCAATTAATATATCTATATCTCCAAGAGAGCTCTCTAAATTTGTAAATACTTTGCTTTTATTTATAACATCTTTTGCTCCTACTGATGTTGCTAATATTTTATCATTAGGAAAAATTGGTTTTGGATCAATCATATATAAGTTTTGAAAATTAAAATTCTTTATCGCTCTTGCACAAGCACCAATATTTTCTGAAAGTTGGGGTTTATGCAAAATAAATGTAATTTTGTTGTTATTCATTTATTTGATACCATGATTTCTATTATAATTGGACAATGTCGAAGTATTGATTCCCTTAATGAATTTTTTATCAATATCCCAAATAGAAACCTTTAATGGGTAACATTTTGCAACATCAGATGAATGTTCTGATCCACAGTCTCCTCCTGGACAAGCAGACAAAACTCCCAATAAATTTGTTTCTGCAAAAAATTCCAAATAATCACCAGGTCTTACTGGGCTAGACTTCATAAAATATTGTTTTGTATCGTTGGTGAAACCAGTAAGCATAAATACATTTAATACATCGTGTACAATTTTTTCTGCATCGTCTAGTTTGATTTTTTTCTCTTTAACTAAAGCTCTAGTTAAATTTGAATGACAACAGTAATGATAATCGTTATTTGATGTTAATTTATATGTGTAAGGATCACATCTTGTTCCTATAACATCATGAACTGACCCCCCATCCTTATCATAACCATACCAATCTAATGTGTCCCAAGTAATTGTTGCTAATGATCTGAGATATGGAAAACTACTTAACATTTTGTCTCCAACTGAAATATGCGTTCCGTAAAGAGCTCTAGTTTTTCCAGAATAAAACTTTTCTTCTAAATTATCAGCTTGAAATAGATTTAAATCTCCAACTTGTGGTCCCTCAATACTTTCTATTCTAAAAAAATTACCTGATTTAACTTGAAAAGTTTTAGCATCTCTTGGAGGGACTATGACCTCATCAATTTGTTTAATATATTTTCTTGCCTCGTGTAAAATTTTAAGATTGTCATTTATGCTTTCATTAGGATAGCAAATAACAGGTTTGGCTCCTACCCTGCTTTTAATGTTAGTAGGTTTCTTTGAAAACTTCTTAATCTTCATTTATTTACTTGCGGGAGCTTTATCCTTAAATAATTTGAAATCTAAACTGTCAATTAAAGCTTTAAATGATGCATCAATAATATTTGGTGACACTCCAATAGTGAACCAATTCTTCCCTTTAGAATCAGTGCTTTCGATCGAAACTCTTGTGGTAGCTTCTGTACCTGTGTTTAAAATCCTTACCTTATAGTCGACTAATTTTAAATCTTTTAAATATTCAGAATATTTTTCTAACTTAGTAACATTTTTTCTTATAGCGTTATCTAGAGCGTGAACAGGTCCATTGCCCTCACCTTCACAGACTATTTTTTCACCATCAACTTCCAATTTTGCTTTTGCTCTAGAGATGATTTTATCTTGATTATTTTTTGATACTGAAACATCATATTCTTTAATTGAGATATATCTTGGAATTTCTCCCATTACTCTTCTGGCCAATAACTCAAATGATGCATCAGCTCCATCATAACTGTAACCGATGAACTCTCTATCTTTAACTTCTTCTAATAGTTTTTTAACCTTTGGATCATTTTCCTCAATTTCTATTCCAATTGTTTTAAGTCTAGATAAAATATTTGATTTACCTGATTGATCAGAAACAACTATATTCCTATTGTTACCAACATCTTCTGGATTTATATGCTCATAAGTTTTAGGATCTTTTTGTACTGCTGAGACATGCAAGCCACCTTTATGTGAAAATGCTGCAGCTCCAACATATGGTAAATGTTTATTTGGTTTTCTATTTAATATCTCGTCAAGTAACCTTGAACATTGTGTAATGTGTTTAATATTTTTTTCCTTAATACTTATTTCAAATTTATCTGACAGCTCTTTCTTTAGGTGAAATGTTGGAATAATTGACATTAAGTTAGCATTTCCACATCTTTCACCTAATCCATTAATAGTACCTTGTATTTGTCTAGCTCCAGATAAAACAGCTGCTATTGAATTTGCAACAGCATTACCTGTATCATTATGTGCATGAATACCTAAATTTTTACCGGGGATATGTTTTGAAACTTCTTTTACTATTTTTGTAACTTCATGAGGAAGTGTACCACCATTAGTATCACATAGAACAATCCATTTCGCACCATTATCATAGGCAGCTTTAATGCAAGCTAAAGCGTACTTAGAATTTGCTTTGTAGCCATCAAAAAAGTGTTCTGCATCAAACATAAATTCTTTATTATTTTTGACAAAATGTTTTGTTGTTTCTTTGATGTTTTCCAAATTTTCTTCATCAGATATTCCTAATGCAACATCAACATGAAAATCCCATGACTTTCCTACTAAACAAACAGACTTGGTATTAGAGTTTAGAATTGCTGACAAACCTGGATCATTTTCGGCACTTCGTCCTGCTTTTTTAGTCATTCCAAATGCAGTGAAAGTGGAATTTTTTAAATCTAAACCTTTTTGAAAAAATTCTGTATCAGATGGGTTGGCTCCTGGCCAACCTCCCTCTATATAATCTACACCCAGATCATCTAAAGCATGTGCAATTTTTGTTTTTTCATCTATTGAAAAATGCACACCTTGAGTTTGAGCTCCATCTCTCAATGTTGTATCAAATATATATAATCTTTCTTTACTCATTTAATTTTCCAGATTGTTTTACCATCTTTATCTTCAATTAAAATACCTTTGTCTAATAGCTCATTTCTAATTTTATCTGCTAATTCATAATCTTTTTTATCTCTAGCTTTATTTCTCTCCTCAATTTTCTTTAAAATATCATTTTCAGAAAGTTTTAAATTTTGTTTTTTAAAACTATCCCATTCATCTTTTGACTGATCTAAAAGACCGACAAATTTACATGCAGTTGAAAATATTTCTTTATCTTCCAAAGTTCCATCTTTAGCTTTATCAAAGAGCTTATGTAGTACAGCTATAAAACCTGGCGTATTTAAATCGTCATATAAAGGTTTTAAATCATTATCCTCTATCAATACCTTTTTATTTACTGGCACATAGCAATTGTACCATTTATCTAAAGTTCTATTACA
>CACPID010000017.1 GCA_902633965.1 uncultured Pelagibacteraceae bacterium
ATCATGTCTAAAAATTATTATTTCGTTTTTAATTGTCTTAAAATTTATTTCAGTAAGATTTGGTATTTCATCCAAGTCTGAAATTATAATTATATCTTCACTAGATGCATTTTTTAAACCTTGAGAAATGAAATTTCTTTGTCCATTCTCTCTTTTGCCTGCATTGAATATATACTTGCTGGAAACTTCTGGTTGAGTATCTTTTTTCTCAAACTTATATAGGTCAGATGGCTCTTGATCGAAGACTAAATATATTATTTTTTTTTCAAATTTTTTGTAATTTTTAATATTAAAATTAAGTTTTTTCGGTTCGCCTTTATGGTTATACTTACTTTCTACAATTACAAAATAATCAACATATTTATCAAGTAAATTAAGTCTTACTTCTAAAACCAAATCTTCGTCAAAATACATGAAACAGTCGTAAACTTTCATAAATTTATTTAATTCAACTTAATACTATATTAAAAGAATGAAATGGGAAAAAAATTAATAGTTAGTTTTAATGAGTATCTTGATACTGTAGAAAAACTTGCAATAGATGTGAATAAAAGTTTTAAACCAACAGTTCTTGTAGGTATTATGAGAGGTGGAGCGCAAATAATAGATATTTTATCAAGAATTTTTAAATTGCCAACTGCTTATATAGTTATTCAATCATATTCAGGAAAAGGGACAGAGGATAAACAAGGTGAATTAATTTTTGCTCGAGAGATAAGCTCAATAGCTAGTGAGAAAGATTTTGAAAGAATTTTATTAGTTGACGATCTTTCAGATACAGGCTTAACTTTAAACAAAAGTATTGATTGGTTAAAAAAATATGAACCAGTTAAAAATTATATTAAAGATATTAAAACTGCTTGTTTATGGAAGAAAAAATCATCAAAATTTAACCCAGATTATTGCCCAGTGATGCTTGATAGTGATCCATGGATTGTGCAACCTACGGAGCATTACGAAGAGCTATCTATCGATAAAATAATTTCAAAACAAAAAAAGGGCTAGAATTCTCTAGCCCTTTTTAGAAAATTTTAAGCAACTGTGAAACTTATTACACTTAAAATTGCAATTACCCATATTGCAGGAGAAGTTGAACTAAATTTACCTGTCAAAATTTTGATAAGAGCATAAGCTATAAATGCTAAAGCTATTCCATTGCTAATACTGTAAGTTAATGGCATAGCAATCATAGCTACTATAGCAGGAGCTGACTCTGCTATGTCATCCCACTCAATATCAGTTATGTTTCTTACAAATAATACAGCAACATATAGAAGTGCTGCACCATCAATTTCTTTTGGTAGACTTGTAGCCAAAGGTGCAAAAAACAAACACATTAAAAAAAGAATTCCAATAACCAGAGATGTCATTCCAGTTCTACCACCTGCTTTTACACCAGCACCAGACTCAACATAACTTGTAACAGTTGTAGTTCCCATTAATGCTCCAGCAACTGTTCCAACACTGTCAGACAACATTGCTTTATTAATGTCTTTAACTCTTCCTTTGCTATCTACTTTACCAGCTACATTTGCAACAGATGTAAGAGTACCTGCAGTATCAAAAAAATCTATAAATAATAAAGTAAATACAACAGTAGACATGCTAGCAGTAAGTGCAGCTTTAATATCGAAATCAAATAAGTATGTCATCGGGGGTATTGAGCCAACTACTCCATTAAATTTTGCAAGTCCTGTCACCCACGCAATTATACTAAAGGCAATTATACCAATAATTATATTTCCTTTTACTTTAAGTTTTTCCAAAACAACTATTGCTACGAATGTTAAACAACCTAACAAAACTAGTGGATTTTTAATATCACCTAAGGTGACTAAAGTAACAGGATGATCTCCCACAACGCCCATGATCTCTAGTCCAATTATCGCTAAAAATAATCCAATTCCAGCTCCTATTCCAAGTTTAAGACTTCTTGGTATTGAGTTGATTAACCATGCTCTAATCGGTGTTAATGAAATAATTAAAAATAATATACCTGCAACAAGAACAGCTCCTAATGCTGCTTGAGGGGTATAACCCATCCCAGCAACAACGCCAAATGCAACAAAAGCATTAATTCCCATCCCAGGCGCTAAACCGATTGGCCAAGTTTTTCCGTAGAAAGCCATTATAAAACAAGCCAAAGCGGTTGCTAAAATTGTAGCTGTAAAAACTGCACCAAAATCAAAAAATCCCGCATCAGGTCCAGCAAATTCACCACTTAATATAAATGGATTTAAAAACATGATGTATGCCATAGTTAAAAAAGTTGTTACTCCAGCAATTACTTCAGTTTTAAAATCAGTTTTATGTTTTTTATATTCAAAATATTTATCAAGCATAATTCCTCCTAGAACTGTAAACTATTCGATTCTATTTAATTATTCTCTTTAAAACTTTTGGTTGTTAACATTTTTCAACTCAAGAGTTAGTTTATTGTTAAGAAAATCATGATAAATTAAAAATTATGAAAAAAATTGTCCTAATTCTAATATTTTTAATAATTTCAAACTGCAGCACTGTAAAAAATAAAACGGATGAGATTGTTAAGAAAGAAAACGAAAAACTAAGTCAATTTATAGGAAAGTCATCAAAGGAATTAAAAATAGAAATGGGAATACCGGATTCGGAAGAATTGAGTGACACAGGAAAAAAAATCTTTGTATATAAAACTAAAAAATATGGAATCCCTTGCGAGAGAAAATTTGAGGTAAATAATAAGGAAACTGTTATAGGATTTACGTCTAAAGGTTGTTTTTAAAACTTGTGGGGGCAACCCCCACAAGCAAGGTTAAAGATTACTTAATTTCTATTAACTTCTTTTTTTTGTACTCTGGCACAATTCTTTCACATGCAATTGTTAAAAGACCATCTTTCAGCTCAGCACCATTTACTTTAACATCATCAGCTATTGTAAATGATCTTGCAAATTGTCTTTGTGAAATACCTTTATGAAGAATTTCACCATTTACATTCTTATCTTCTGATTTGTTAACTTGTTTTGTTCTAACTGTTAACAAATTATCTTCAAACTCAACCTCTACATCATTTTTTGAAAAACCAGCTAAAGCAACCTCAATTGAGTATTTATCATTACCTGTTTTCCTTATGTTATAAGGTGGATAATTTGACTGCATAGCCAAATTCCCATTCCCTAACATATTTTCAAATTGGTCAAACATGTCGTCAAAACCAATTGAAAAAGGTCGTAGAGAATTAAATATAGATAGATCCTTACTTGTCATTTTTCCTCCTTTGTTAGCAAGGTTAGTGTAAACCCCATTAGGCGATTTACTTTATACATATGGGAATAAATTTTAATAATTCAAGCTGCAAAAATTATATTTTTTTTGTCATTTTAAGAATGAAACTATAATCAAAAGCTATTTCTTCGATTGCACCATCTCTTCCAGATTTTCCACCGTGACCAGCATTCATTTCTGTTTTGAGCAATAAAATGTTATTGTCAGTTTTATATTCTCTTAATTTTGCAGTAAATTTTGCAGGTTCATCAAAAAGAACTCTATTGTCGCTTAAGCTTGTTGTAATTAAAATATTTGGATAATCCATTTTTTTTATATTGTTATATGGAGCATAAGAATAAATATAATTAAAATGCTCTTTATTATCTTTTGCATTACCAAATTCATCAAACTCACCAATAGTTAAAGGTAAGGAATGGTCCAAATTAGTCGTCAAGCTATCCACAAATGGGACCGCCATAACTACTGCGCAGAATAATTCAGGAGATTCATTTACCGCTACTCCCATTAATAGCCCTCCTGCAGAACCACCCATTCCAATAATTTTACCTTTTGATGTATACTTTTTTTCAATCAAAAATTTTGCAACTGCAAGATAATCTTTAAATGTATTTTTTTTATTAAGTAGTTTTCCTTCTTTCCACCACTTCATACCTCTTTCTAATCCACCTCTAATATGGGCTGTTACCCAAATAATATCTCTATTTATTAAACTTAGTCTTGTAGATGAAAAACTAGGCGACATAGAATTTCCATAAGATCCGTATCCATAGAGTAATAAACTTGCATTTCCATCAATTTTAGTTTTTTTGTGTCTTGTAATGGTTAATGGAACTTTTCTTCCATCATGAGATAAACATTCTAATCTTTCAACAATGTAATCATCTGAGTTATGTCCTGATGGGATAATCTGTTCTTTTACTAATTTTTTCTCCTTAGTTCTTAAATTATATAAATAAACTCGGGATTGTGTCTTTGGTGTAGAGTAAGAAATATGAATTAAATCAGTATTTTTATCTTTTTGAACTAAAGAAACCCCACCATCAAATACTTCCTCATCTGAAAAAACTAACTCTTCTTCTTTATTATCCTTTAAATTTTTAACAAAAATTTTTCCTAATGCATTTGTTACTTCTGATCTAATTTCCCAATTTTTTAGAAAAGTTAAACCACCAATTAGTGTTTCTTCTTTTGCAGGCACATAGGTGTCCCATTTTTTAAAATTTATATCTTTCGTTTTTTCAATTTTGAAGTCCTCAGCATCTTTATTTGTATGCATATAAAAACTATCGTTCCAAGAGTTAACACTGTAAATAACACCTTTCTCTCTTTTTCGAATTAACTTAGGCTTTGGTCTTTCGTCATTCACAGAAAAATAGTATTGTTCTGATGTGTTATGATCTGAAGTTGATATAAAGTAATATTTTTCATCTGAACTTAATCCTATACTTACAGTAAATGCTTCAGTTTTTTCCTCAAATATTAAAATATCTTCTTTGACGGATGTACCTAATTTGTGTCTAAAAATTTTTCTTGGTCGATGATTTTCATCTAATTTCGAATAGAAAATATATCTATCGTCCATACTAAATAAAATTGAACCGGAAGTATCTTTTATTTCCTCAGTTACAAATTTTCCGGTTTTTATATTTCGAACAAAAATTGTATAATACTCAGATCCTTTTAAATCCAAGGAGTATCCTAACAACTCATCATTCCAACTTACTTCAAGATCCCCTACACCAAAGTATTCAGTTTTTAACTTATTTTTTTCTTTATCTCCATTCCAAATTTCTTCCTCTTCATCAGTTCCAATTTTTTTCCTTAACTTTATAGAATAATTTCCTTTTTCAGTTGTTTTGGTCCAATAGAAATATTTAACATCTTTAAACTGTAAGGACTCGTCATCCAATTTAATTCTACCTTTTATTTCGTCAAAAAGTTTTTTTTGTATTTGCTTCGTATCTTTAAGGTGAAATTCAGTATAAGCATTCTCTTTCTCTAAATAATCCCTAACTTCTGGTATTAATTTTGATCCATCTTTTAAAACTTCAAGAATATTCTTTTGATGTATCCAGCTATAATTATCCTCCCATTCAATACCGTGACAAGATTTTTTCTCAGGTTTTTTTGCTAATTGTGGTATTTTCATGTGAGCTTATTATATGAATATTTTTTTTTTGACACTATTAATTTTTGTCCTAATTTACCTAGTTCTTAACTGGTTTATAAAAACATCAAGTGCTAAAATTTCAAAGAGTATAAGAACTTTTGTTATTATTTCATCAGTAATTTTAGCAGTCGTAATGGCTTATGCGGGAAGGTTCATTTTTTCATTACCTTTTTTGATGATGATATTACCTTTAGTTAAAACAAAAGCTGGTTTTACATTACTCCAAGTTTTGAGGTTTTGGAGCTTATTAAGAATTCTAAAAAATTCCGGAAGATTTAATTTTAATCAAGCTGGTTCAAATTTTAATACACAAAATATTTCGCGTGATGAAGCTTATAAAATTTTAAATTTAGAACCAGGCAAAAAATACTCAAAAGAGGAAATTCTAAAATCATACAAAAAAATTATGAAAAAAATCCACCCTGATGTTAGCCCTGAGTTATCAAGGCTTGCATCGATTGTTAATGAAGCAAAAGAAATTGTAATTAAAGATATAGCTTAATTAATTAAAAACTTAAATTTCTCGTAAATTTTTTGCGCATTTATTTTATCTTTACCCAAAGTATCATGCTTAACCTCTTTAACCCCATCAGGTAGTATTGGATGCATTCTAGGACTGTAACTTCCATATATTATTGGGGTATCAGCCATCAGAACAATAGTTGGTATACCTAATGCAGCTGATAAGTGACTGAAGCTCGAGTCATTACAAATAGAAATGTTACAATTTTTTATATAAGGCAATGTCTCTCTTAATCTGAGATTGTCCAGCCTTATACACTTTTGTTTAAACTTTGAATTTAGAATTTCATCTAATATAACTTGTTCCTCTTGCAGTTTACCAGTAGCCAAAAAAAAACGACATTTGTGATTTTCATTACAATAATCCATAAATTTTAAAAAAGTTATTGCAGGTATACGCTTTGTAGCACCAGATCCTCCAATGCCAAGTAAAATATTTTTTTCATTACTAGAAATATTATTACTAATTTTTACACTATTTACTTTTTTTTCATCGACTAGAATTTGAGGATCACTCTTTACTTTTATACCCATTTTACTTTCAAGTAATTTTTGTGCTGCAAGGGTTATATTTTGGTTTTTTTTAAAAAATAATGGATATTGATATATATCTTTAATGGAACATAGTTTTGCTATTAAATTAAATCTTATAGAAGAATTAAAAATAAAAATTTTATCAAATTTATATTGTTTAAGTTTTTTAATTAATCTAAAAGTCCCAAATACTCCTTCATGAATACCATCATTACTTTGATTATCTCTATCTAACACTATTATTTCTTTAATGTATTTATTATCCTCTACTATATCCAAAGCTTTAGAATTTTCTTTTACAAGAAGATAAACTTGGGTTTCGAATTTTTTTGATAAAGCCTCAATAAACGGTAAAAAAATAATTAAATCGCCAATACCTTTTTTATTTTGAACAATTAAAATTTTCATTTTCTAATATGTTTACTAATTTTTTCTTTTTATATAAGCTTAATTTATGAGTAAAATTAATGGCATTTATGCGGCTTCAGTATCTATTTTAGATGAAAATCTCAAATTAGATATACACAAAACAATTCGACATGCAGAAAATTTAATAAAAAGTGG
>CACPID010000018.1 GCA_902633965.1 uncultured Pelagibacteraceae bacterium
ATCTATATATGTATTAAATATTTACAAGAACTGGCTTATAATATTAGTAAATTTAGCCTCATTTACCTATGCAAAAATCGTTGAAAATACTATCTAATATGTCCTCAACGTCTACCTTTCCAGTAATTTTACCCAAGTTTCTTGTGGCAAGCCTCAAATCCTCAGCTGCTTTATCAAAATCTCCGACTTTCTTTTTAGTATTAAATTTTTTTAAGTTGATTAAACAATCCTCTAGGTTTTTTCTATGTCTTTCCCTCGTAATTAAAATGTTTTCGGAACCTTTAAATTGATTTTTGATTTTATGTTTAATTAAATTAATTAACTTATTAATATTTTTTTGTTTTTTAATTGATAGTAAAATTGGATTTAGCTTTTTAAGTTTAGAGGATATTCTATCAGATTTACTATCCACCTTATTTACTACTAACAAAGCTTTATCAGATGCGTAACTATCCAAAAAACGTTGATTTTCCTTACTTTTAGGCTCTATCATTATGATATTGAGATCTGACTCGTCAGCTTTTTTTAATGAAAGTTTTATTCCTTTCCTCTCTATTTCATTTCTAGCGTCTCTAATTCCAGCTGTATCAGAAATTATAACTGGAAAACCCTCAATATTTAAATGGGTTTCAATAACATCTCTTGTGGTTCCAGCTGTTGAGGATACTATTGCAACATCTCTATTTGAAAGATAATTTAATAATGACGACTTTCCAACATTAGGTGGTCCTATAATTGCAATTCTAAAACCCTCTCTTATTATCTCGCCAACCTTTTTATCATTTAAGTTTTTTTCAATCTCAGAAATAATATTCTGTGATTTAATTCCAATCTTTTTTAATATATCAGCAGGCAAATCTTCTTCTGGAAAATCAATTTTTGCCTCAACATTTGATAATATTTGTAAAAGATCACCTCTCCATTGCTCAAATTTTTTTAGATTGTTACCTGCAATAATTTTCAGTGCTTGCTGCATTTGTATATCTGTTTCAGCTGATATTAAATCTCCAATACTTTCCGCCTTTAATAAATCTATCTTTCCATTTCTAAGAGCTATCTTAGTGAACTCACCAGGTTCCGCTAATCTACAATTTTTTATATGAGAAATAGATTTTAAAAGTGAATTTACAACAGCTCTACTACCATGAACCTGTATCTCGCTCATATCTTCTCCTGTGTAGCTATTAGGGCCTGGGTACCATATAACTATACCTTCATCTATCATGCTAGTTCTATTGATATTGTTTACTTTTTTAAGGGTGGCCATTCTAGGGAGTGGAAAGGGGCCACTTGTTAGTTTTTCAATCACTAGTTTGGCATTTGGTCCTGAAATTCTTACCACGGCAATACCCGATGTTCCAATACCGGAGGATAAAGCATAAATTGTCATCGGAATATTATATCTTGAAAATGTTTAATAGATATCGATAAATAGAAAGAGTTATTCTTAATCTAATTTAAATTTTACAATATTAGCCAGGCTTGTTCATTGAATTAAAGAATTCACCATTATTCTTAGTGTTTTTTAATTTTGAATTAATGAACTCAATTGCATCCATAGATCCCATTGGCGCTATTATTCTCCTTAAAACATTCATCTTCTGAAGATCCGCTTTGTCGAATAAAAGCTCTTCTCTTCTTGTTCCTGATTTTGTTATATCTATAGCAGGGAATATTCTCTTTTCGGATATTTTTCTATCTAATATAGTTTCGCTATTTCCTGTTCCTTTAAATTCCTCAAAAATCACTTCATCCATTCTACTTCCTGTATCAATCAATGCAGTTGCTATGATTGTTAATGAACCACCTTCTTCTATATTTCTAGCAGCGCCAAAAAATCTTTTTGGTCTCTGAAGGGCATTTGCGTCAACACCACCAGTTAATACTTTACCTGAGCTTGGTACAACAGCGTTATAAGCTCTTCCTAATCTTGTTATAGAATCGAGCAATATAACAACATCTTTTTTATGTTCTGTTAGCCTTTTAGCTTTTTCAATCACCATCTCTGCTACCGCGACGTGTCTTTGTGCCGGTTCATCAAAAGTTGAACTAATTACCTCACCTTTTACTGTACGCTGCATATCAGTTACTTCCTCAGGTCTTTCGTCTATAAGCAATACCATTAAATAACATTCAGGATGATTAGCAGTTATAGAATTTGCTATGCTCTGAAGTATCATAGTTTTTCCGGCCTTTGGCGGTGAAATTATAAGAGATCTTTGACCCTTACCTATTGGACTTACTAAATCAATTAATCTAGGCGTGAGATCTGGTTTTTTTTCAGTTTTATTATTTTCAACTTCCATAACTAATTGTTTGTTTGGATATAAAGGTGTTAAGTTATCAAACGCAATTTTATGTCTAGCTTTCTCAGGGTCTTCAAAATTTATTTTGCTCACTTGTAAAAGTGCAAAATATCTTTCTCCATCTTTTGGGGCTCTTACTGGGCCCTCTACGGTATCACCTGTCCTTAATCCAAATCTTCTAATTTGACTTGGGCTGATATAAATATCATCTGGTCCAGGCAGATAGTTTGACTCCATTGCTCTTAAAAACCCAAATCCATCTTGTAATAGCTGTAACACTCCACCACCTGTAATTTCCTCGCCTTTTTCGGCTAATTTCTTTAAGATTGCGAATAAAATTTCTTGTTTTCTTAGTGTGCTGGCGTTTTCTATACCAAGCTCCTCAGCTTGAGTAATAAGATTTTCAGATGATTTTTTTTTGAGTTCTTGGATATTCATAATGTGGGATTAAAGTTTAAGATGAAGTTAATATATATACTTTTTATTATTTTTCAAGTCTAGAGGGGCTTAAATATTACAATGAATATAATCAAAATTAGCAATATTGTTGGCACCTCATTAAAAAACCTGAAAAACTTGGAGGATCTAGTATTCATGTCTAGCTCAAATTTTTTAAGAAATCCGCCAAGATAGAAATGATATATTGTCAAAAACGTTACAAGCAGAAGCTTAACTTTAAGCCAGTATGTAGATAGTTGCTCAAATCCAATACTACCAATTAAAAGTAATCCAAATATCCATGAAATAATCATAGCTGGTGTCATAATGTAAAAATAAAGCTTTCTCTCCATAATTTTAAAAACGGTAGAAATATTTTTATCACTTTGATTTTCAGTGTGGTAAACAAAAATTCTTGGCAAATAAAGCAATCCCGCCATCCATGAAATTACAGCTATTAAATGCAGTGCTTTGTAGGTAAGATAAATATTCATTAATTTTTTATGTATTTAGAAGCGAGACTTTTAAATAAATTTATATGGTCATCGTTATCATTTAAACATGGTATTAGATCAAAGTTTTCTCCTCCAGCTTCCAAAAAGCTTTCTTTTCCTTGAATTAAAATTTCTTCTAAGGTCTCAACACAATCTGATGAAAAACCCGGGCAGATTACTAAAATATTTTTATTCCCTTCCGTTGGTAACTTTTCAAATGTTTTATCTGTATAGGGTTTTAGCCATTCCTGTGGGCCAAAGCGTGATTGGAAAGTTGTTATAATTGGAATTTTCTTAAATTTTTCAGAGATCAAACGTGATGTTTTTTGGCAATAACACTGGTACGGATCTCCTTTATCAAAATATTTTTTCGGTATTCCATGGTATGATGCGACTATTAAATCTGGTTTCCAGTTAATTTCAGAAATTTTTTTATTAATACTATTAACTAATGCTTCTATATACAGTGGATCAGACTCATAATGAGGTATAATTTGAAGACTCGGTTGCCATCTCATTTTCATAAGGGATCTATAAACTTCATCACATACTGTAGCTGTGGTTGCTGCTGCATATTGTGGGTACAAAGGTAATATAACTAAATTTTCACACCCTTCCTCTTGCAATTTTTTTATCTTACTTTTGATGCTTGGATTTCCATACCTCATAGCATAATCAACTATCACATTATCGGTATTCATTTTGTTACTAAGTTTCTTCATTTGCATTTCGGTGTAATATTTTAAAGGTGACATATTAATATCATTCATCCATATTTCTTTATAAGCCTTGGCTGTTTTGGATGGTCTAAAAGTCAATATAAAAAGATTAAGGATAATCTGCCATATTATTGGATTAACTTCTATAACTCTCCTGTCTGATAAAAATTCTTTTAAATATTTTCTAATGTCAAGCCAGCTCGTCGAGTCAGGTGTGCCCAGGTTTACTAGAAGCACTCCTGTTTTTCCAAACTTTACTTCTGGATGATTTGATTTCATCATAAAAATTACAACATTAATTGTCTTTAATAAACTTTATTAAATATTCTACCATATTAGGGTTTGTTTCTGGCAGGACACCGTGTCCTAAATTAAATATATAAGGATGATTTTTAAAAACTTTCAAATATTTCTTCACCTCTTGTTTTAAAACGGCTTTATCTTCTAACAGTTTTTGTGGATTTAACCCTCCTTGCACAGGTATGTCGATTTCATCTAATATTTTCTCAGGATTAACATTATAATCAATACTTATTACATCGGGGTTGACCACTGTAACAAATTTTTTATAGTTTTTTATATTTCTTGGAAAACAAATAGATGGGACATTTAATATTCTTATAAAATCAATAATTTCTTTTGTAGGAGTATATATATATTTTTCTAAATCCCTCTCTTCTAATAATCCAGCCCAACTATCAAAAATTTGAATTATAGTTGCACCATTTTTTATCTGATTTAAAATGTGAATCTTAATATATTTAATCAATAATTTTAATAATTCATCAATTAAAGATTGGTCGGCAAAAAAATTTTTTTTTAAATTTTTTTTTGGTGATGATCTATTAATAATATAAACAAGTAAAGTCCACGGGGCACCTACAAAGCCAATAAGATCTTTATTTTTTAATATTTCATTTTCTGATGTAATCTTTATTGAGTTATAAATAGGATTAAGTTTTTTTTTAAAATCTTTTTCATTGATATTAGAGAGATTATTTTTATCTATTATACCAAGTTCAGGCCCAAGACCTTTATTAAAAGTAACGCTTTGTCCAAAACCATATGGTATCATTAATATATCGGAAAAAATTATAGCTGCATCTAAATCAAATCTTTTAATCGGCTGTAAAGTTATTTTAGGTACTAATTTTGTATTTAAACATAAATTAATAAAACTTTGATTTTTCTCTCTTATTTCTCTAAATTCTGGAAGATATCTACCTGCCTGTCTCATTAACCATATAGGTTTGTACGAAACATCTTTATTAATAATGCATTTTTTTATTAGACTCATAAAATATAAGTATA
>CACPID010000019.1 GCA_902633965.1 uncultured Pelagibacteraceae bacterium
GAAAATATAATCCAAGCACCAGAAAACATGAAATTTTTGTGGAGAAAAAATTGCCTCCACATAGCAAATAGTTTATTTTTTTTTAAAGTTTCTTTTCTCGTAGTCTACATACGACCAAATCATATTTTTCCAAATTCTATTTGTAATTTTAGGATCTATCTTTTTCTGAATTGATTTATTTTTTATTTTCTTAAGGATAAACGATATTCTTTTTTTATCTATTATTTCATTTTTATATTTTTTTAATTTAAGAACTTCATTGACTAAAAGAGTTCTTTTTTTAATTATATTAAGAAGTGTATTATCGAGTTTATCTAGTTTATTCCTTACTTTTGATAATTTACTTTTATTTAATGGCGACATTTATACAATTGGTTGAATGATAAATTATTATATTTATAAAGCATGTTTGTAAATAGTGATATCAAAACTAAGGCGATTACATATTGGTTATTAACCATTTATTTATTATTGATCTTTATGATTGCTATAGGCGGATTAACGAGACTTACTGATTCTGGCCTATCAATTACTCAATGGGAATTATTTAAAGGTATTTTGCCTCCTATAAATTCAAACGAATGGAATATATATTTTGAAAAGTATAAAAAAATTCCTGAATTTATTTATTTAAATAGTGATATTTCATTAAACGAATTTAAATTTATTTTTTATTGGGAGTATTTTCACAGATTACTTGGGAGAATTATTGGTTTGGTCTGTATAATACCATTAATATACTTTTTTTTTAAATTCAGAAATAAAAATATCTCAATGTACAAATATACTGCAATATTTTTCTTAGTTTGTTTGCAGGGAACTGTTGGTTGGTACATGGTTGAGAGCGGTTTAGTTGATAGAGTAGATGTGAGCCACTATAGACTTGCAACACATTTATCTTTAGCTTTCGTGATATTATCTCTTACTCTATGGTATATATTTGAAAATTTACAGATAAAATGTTTTCATAATAAAATTTCATCTTCGTTAGTTCTTTCAATTTTTATTTTAATATTTTTACAAATTATTTTAGGTGCATTTCTTGCTGGTTTAGATGGTGGGTTAATTTACAATACATGGCCCGATATGAATGGAGATTTTTTACCAAATGATAGTAATGCAAACCTGATTTTTTCCCTAGAGGCATTTAGCACACCTTCAATTGTTCAATTTATTCATAGAAATATTGCTTATGTTTTAATGCTTCTAGTTTTTTATTTTAATTACGTTTATATAAAGAGCAGATTACCAATTAAACCGTTATTGATTTTTGATTTAGCAATTTGTTTTCAAATTATTTTAGGAGTTGTAACATTATTATCTGGTGCAAAAATAATATATGCATCTTTGCACCAAATAGGATCAATATTAGTTGTAAGTAGTTTTTTACTTATTTTATATAAAAATTTTAAAACTAACTTACCGCTTTCAGGTTAGGCTTACCAGATGCACTTAGTGCTTGATCTAAATCAGCTATTATATCATCTGGATGTTCAATACCTATAGATAATCTTACATAACCAGGTGTAACTCCTGCGGCTAGAAGCTCTTCAGGTGTTAATTGACTATGTGTTGTAGTTGCGGGATGTATTGCTAAACTTCTTGCATCCCCAATATTAGCTACATGGTAAAACATTTTTAAAGCCTCAATAAACTTTTTACCAGCTTCTACTCCACCCTTAACTTCAATACCAACAAGAGCACCATTTCCGCCTTTAAGATATTTTTTAGACCGTGCTGCTATATCTCCCTTATGAAGTGTTGGATAGATTACTCTTTCAACATTTTTATGTTTGCTTAAAAAAGCTACCGCTTTTTCAGCATTAGAACAATGTTGTTTCATTCTTAATGGAGCTGTTTCAAGACCTTGAATTATTCCCCATGCATTATCTGGAGCTAATGGAGCGCCCAAGTCTCTTAGCAAACATACTCTGGCTCTTACTGCAAAAGCTACATTTGCACCAGTTAACTGAGGAACAACTTCTCCCCATACAGCACCACCATAACTAGCATCAGGTTCATTAAACATTGGTTGTCTTTTCTTATTTGCTGTCCAATCAAAGTTTCCTCCGTCAACCAAACAACCACCAATTACAGTGCCGTGTCCACCAATAAATTTAGTTAATGAATGAACTACTACTGCTGCACCATGCTCGATTGGTTTACATATTACAGGAGCTGCTGTGTTGTCCATGATTAATGGTATATTATGTTTTCTTCCAATATCAGAAACTTCTTTTATAGGAAAAACTCTTAAATATGGATTAGGAAGAGTTTCAGCATAAAAACACCTTGTTCTTTCATCGATTAATTTTTCAAAATTTTTTGGATCAGAAGGATCGGCATATCTACATTCAATACCAAGTTTTTTTAGAGTGTGTGTAAATAAGTTTACTGTTCCACCGTATAAATCTGTTGAACTTATAAAATTATCTCCTGATTGACAGACATTCATAATAGCAAAAGTAGATGCAGCTTGACCTGAGCCAACTGTAACACATGCTAGTCCACCTTCTAATGCAGCAACTCTTTTTTCAAGTACATCATTAGTTGGATTCATGATCCTTGTGTAAATGTTACCAAACTCTTTTAAAGCAAATAAATTTGCAGCATTATCGGTATTCTTAAATTGATAAGATGTAGTTCTATATATTGGCACCGCTACAGAAGTGGTAGATGGATCACTTCTATAATCACCACCATGTAAAGCTATTGTTTCTGGATTTTTACTCATTTTTGTTTCCTCCCTAATTTATTGAAATTCAATTTTATTATAGTTTAAGTTATGGAAGCAATAGCTAAAAAGGGCTTTATTACTTAACTTTTGTGGTAATTTAGAGGACCTATTAATTGACAAACAATACTTTTATAAGTATTAATCCCGCATCCATGACTAAATTTATAAAAAAATCTGAGATAACCTCAAAATGGTACGAGATTGATGCTAATAACGCTGTTGTTGGTAGACTTGCTACAGTGGTATCAAAAATTTTAAGAGGCAAAAACAAAGCTACATATACTCCACATATGGATACAGGAGATTTTGTAATAGTTAAAAATATAGAAAAAATAAAATTTACTGGAAGTAAATTTCAAAACAAAAAATATTATAAACACACTGGTTATCCGGGGGGTATAAAAGAGATAACTCCAGAAAAATTAACTGAAAAAAATAAACCCGATGAAATTTTAAAATTAGCAGTGAAAAGAATGCTACCAAAAGGACCATTAGCAAAAAAACAGCTCACAAAATTAAAAATTTATTCAGGAAGTGACCATCCGCATATATCACAGAGTCCAGTTGTATTGAATTTATCAAATTTAAACAGAAAAAATATTATAAAAAATTAAATGGAAACAGCATCAAACTCTCAGACAACAAAATTTAAGAAGGATATTGAAGGAAGTAAGTATGCTACAGGTAGAAGAAAAACATCTATCGCTAAAATCTGGCTTAAGAAAGGAAATGGAAATATTTCAATTAATGGTAAAGATTACAAAGATTACTTTAAAAGAGCTAACCATAAAATGCAATTATTGAGACCTCTCGAAATCTTAAATGTTTCTACTTCATATGATGTAAAATGTAATGTGAAGGGAGGTGGACTATCAGGTCAAGTTGGAGCTTTAGTTCATGGTATTTCAAAGGCTTTAGTATTATTTGATGCAAATTCGAAGACTACACTTAAAAAAGAAAAACTGACCACGAGAGATTCTAGGGCAGTTGAAAGAAAAAAATACGGTCATAGAAAAGCTAGACGAAGTTTTCAGTTCTCTAAAAGATAATACTTTTTTCAATTTAAACTGTTATAATATAAAATGGCTAAACTTAATGTATTAGTTGCTGGATGCACTGGTTATATTGGTATTCAATTAATCAAACTCTTGATTAATCACAAGAGAGTAAAAAATAAATATCTTTGTGGAAATTCATCTGTTGGAAAGAAAATTTCCTTTTTTGATAAATCTATTAAGAAAAAATTACCAAAAATAACTAAATTTAATAAAAATAAATTAAAAGATGTTGACCTCATCTTTACAGCATTACCAAATGGTGAAGCACAACTTATATCAAGAAATTTAAATAAAAATAATGTTTTAATTGATCTAGCAGCTGACTTTAGACTGAGTGCTAAAGACTACCTTAAATGGTATAAACAAAAACATAAAGCTCAAATAAATATTAAAAAAAGTATTTATTCATTACCCGAACTTAACTCAAAGAATTTAAAAAAATTTCAAATTTTATCTTGCCCAGGATGTTACCCAACATCAATTTTATTACCACTTGTCCCACTTGTTAAAAAAAATATGATTAGTTTGAAAAACATTATTATAGACTCTAAATCCGGTTATTCAGGTGCAGGGAGAGGTGTCCATAAAAAATTCAAAAATAAAAACTTATATGAGTCGCTTAGTGCATATGGGGTAGGTTTTCATAGACATAATTCTGAAATTCAAAACGAATTAAATTTAGCATCTAATAAAAAAATAAATTTTAGTTTTACACCACATTTAACACCGATGTTTAGAGGGATACTAACTACAATATATATAGATATGAATAAAAAAATCACCCAAGATAAAATTTATAAAACACTTATAAATTTCTATAAAAATGATTATTTTATAAAAATAATGAGTAAAAATACTTATTTAAGTACAAATGATGTTATTAACACTAATTATTGTAAAATATCAGTATGTAAGTCAAAATATAAAAATAAACTGATAATTTTATCAAGCATCGATAACCTAATAAAAGGTGGATCTGGTCAAGCTATTCAAAACATGAATAAGAAATTTAATTTTCCTGAAAAAATGGGACTTATATGAGAATATTAATAATACTTTTATTTTTACTAACTTCATGTATGTCTAGTAAGAAAGTTGATACAAGCTCTTTTAATGAAAATAATTTGTATGATTTATCGATTGAAGAATATAAAGAAATGTTAAAAAATTAT
>CACPID010000020.1 GCA_902633965.1 uncultured Pelagibacteraceae bacterium
ACCTAGATTTTCAAAATATTCTGCTAAATTTAAAGCTATCACACCTCCGAGTTTGTAACCTGTCCACCAACCCACAACCGCAACAGCAGCACCAGCTGCCATTAATTCTTTCTCATTTTTTGAAATTTGTTCAATTCTTAGAGCATCTACTGTTATATCTTGAGTTGAGGAGGCAATGGCAATTACTAAGCCAATTCCAATAACGAAGGTTAAGTTGTAAGTTGGATCTATTAAACTCCAGAGAAGTAAACAAATCAAAATCATTGTTTGCATCAAAAATATCCAAGATTTTCTATGTCCGATTTTTTTTGTTAAGAATGGAATATATATTCGATCAATTAAAGGAGCCCAGAGATAATTAAAAGCATAAACGGCAAAAATTAAGCCCGCCCATCCAATGGTTGTTCTTGATAGGCCATCTTCTTTTAACCATAAGCTCAAGCTACTTCCAATAATTACCCAAGGAAATCCACTTATCGCCCCAAGAAGTAAAATTTTAATCATTCTCTTTTCAAAATAATAGGTAAAAAGATCTGAAAATTTTTTATGCTTTTTAAAAGTGATCATTTTTTCCAAAATGAAGGAAGAAATAGAATTAAAATCGCGAATAATTCCAATCTTCCTAATATCATTCCTATACTTAATACCCATTTAGATAAATCTGGTAAACTTGAAAAATTACCATTAGATCCTATTACAGAACCCAATCCTGGACCAACATTTGATATTGAAGTTGCTGCTCCAGAAATTGAGGTAATAAAATCAAGCCCAGTTAAAGATAATAATGCTGTTATTATAAAAAAAATTATAATGTACAAAAAAATAAAAGAAATTATTGATGCTAAAAACTTATCGTTAACAGTGCTATTTTCATATTTAATAACAAATATACCTCTTGGATAAATAAATTTTTTCAATTGATTAACAACAAATTTATAAAGTATTTGAACTCTGAAAATTTTTATACCACACGTAGTTGATCCAGCGCACCCACCAATAAACATTAAAATTAAAAAATATAGAAGTGGGAAACTTCCCCATTTATCATAATTTCCAGATACATAACCTGTTCCTGTTAATATAGATACAATATTAAAAATAATTGATCGAAAGTCTAAGAATACTACTTTCCCATTTTTTAAAAATAAATAAAGAAATAAGATTAAAATAGATATTAAAATTAATTTTAAAAAAGTCTGAATTTGGGTGTCATTGACAAATATTTTTCGATTTCCATTAATAAATTTCACGTAAGCAATAAATGGAATACTACCCATTAAAATAAAAATAATTGAAGTAAATTCAATTTTAGCACTATTAAAATGACCAATAGATTGGTTGTAATTTGAAAAACCACCAGTCGCTATGGTTGTCATCGAGTGAGTAATACTGTCAAAAATATTCATTCCAAATATCTTATAAGAAAAGCTACAAGCAAATGTTAAACCTAAATAAATCAGAATAAGTTTTATCGATATTTCTTTAGAAGATGGCAAAATTTCATTTGAGGAGTCTGTATTAAGAACTTTAAATAATAGCATTCCACCAACGTTCATTATTGGCATAAGAGTTATTGCCATAACGATTATACCTATCCCTCCTAACCACTGAAGTATAGCTCTCCAAAGCAATATACTTTTTGGTGCACTTTCAAGATTTGCAATTATAGTTGAACCTGTCGTAGTTATACCTGACATACTTTCAAAAAATGAGTCTGTAAAAGATAAGTCTAAACTTGAAAAAAAAATTGGAAGTGATCCAAAAATTGCAACTGTAATCCAAGATAAAGAGGTAAGTAAAAAAGCTTGTTGCAGGTCCAGTTTTTTATCGTAATCTAAATTTGTAATAATAAAAAGTGTCCCAAATATAATGGTGATAATTAAGGCTAGGATAAATGATGAGTCAAATTCACCAAATATAAATTGTACAGTTATTGGAATAATCATAAAAATTCCAAGTATTATCTGTAAAATACCTAGTGTAAAAAAAACTGTTTTATAATTGGACATTTTGTTTGAACATTATTTTATGGTAAATAAATTTCAACATTATAAGAATTAATAAAAGTACTAAATATACGAATTTTTAAGATTGTTTGTGATAGATAAAGAAAATTTAGAAAAAACTGCAGCATGGCCTTTTCTTGAGGCTAAAAAAATCCTTAGAGAAAGAAAAGCATATATAGAGAAAAAAGGGAAAATTATTTTACAAACCGGGTATGGCCCAAGCGGCTTACCACATATTGGAACTTTTGGGGAAGTTGCCAGAACCTCTATGGTGGTAAATGCCCTTGATAAAATTACCGAAATACCAAAAGAAATAATTACATTTTCTGATGATATGGATGGATTAAGAAAAGTACCAGACAATATACCTAATATAAAAATTTTAGAAGATAATTTGCATAAACCATTAACTAGTGTTCCCGATCCTTTTCAAAAATATAAAAGTTTTGGGGAACATAACAATGAATTATTAAAAAAATTTTTAAACGAATTTAATTTTAAGTATACATTTAAAAGTTCAACTGAACTTTATAGAAATGGAATTTTTAACGAAACCTTAAAATTAATTTTAAAAAATTATGATGGCATCATGTCAATTATTTTACCAACATTAGGAAAGGAGAGACAAAAAACCTATTCCCCATTTTTACCGATTTGTCCGGAAACAAACAAAGTATTAGAAATACCCGTCCTAGAAATTGATGAGAAAAAATCGAAAATCATTTTTAACAATAATGGTAAAAAATTAGAAAAAAGTATTTTAGATGGAAATTGCAAACTTCAATGGAAAGTCGATTGGGCAATGAGGTGGTATGCTCTTGATGTTGATTTTGAAATGTACGGTAAGGATTTAATTGAAAGTGCAATCTTATCTTCTAAAATAATTAAGCTAATTGGAAAAAAAAATCCCAGTGGTTTCGCTTATGAGCTTTTTTTAGACGAAAAGGGTGAAAAAATATCTAAATCAAAAGGAAATGGAATTACAATAGATGAATGGTTAAACTATGCCTCACCTGAAAGTTTATCATTATTTATGTATCAAAACCCAAAAAGGGCTAAAAAACTTTATAAAGAAATAGTTCCAAAAGCAGTAGATGAATACCTCGAGTTTATTGAAAAGGGAAAAAAACAAAATGATCTTCAAAAATTAATGAACCCAGTTTGGCATGTGCATAATGGAAATATCCCAAAAGAAAATAACATAATGAGTTTCTCAATGCTTTTAAATCTTGTTGAAACAAGTAACGCTGACTCAAAAGATTTACTATGGAAATTTGTTAAAAAATATAAAACAAATCTCAACGAAAAAGAGTTCCCAATATTTGATAAACTAGTAGATTATGCAATAAAGTATTATAAAGATGTTATTTCACCTAATAAAAAATATAAAACTCCAAATAGCGATGAAAAAAAAGTATTAATGTCATTAGTTAAAGCATTAGATGAATGTAATGATAAAATGACTCCAGAGGATATACAGACAAAAATTTTTTCTGTTGGTAAAGAAAATGGCTATAAAGATAATTTAAGAGATTGGTTCAAATTAATTTACGAAGTTGTTTTTGGTGATGAAAATGGGCCAAGGATTGGGTTTTTTATAAGTTTTTTTGGCGTGAAAGAGACTCAAAATTTAATTAAAGAAAAGATAATGTGATGTTTGGAAAAATAAGACCATTTATATTTAAGTTTGATCCAGAGACTGCTCATAATTTAGCAATACAAGCCTTAAAATTTAATTTAATGCCAAGAAATCAAAAGCAAAATTTTAAACATATAGAGACTGAAATATTCAATAAAAAAATACCAAATCCAATTGGTCTTGCAGCAGGTTTTGACAAAGATGCAGAAGTTTATAATTCAATTTTTAGATTAGGATTTGGTTTTGTTGAGGTAGGGACGATCACTCCTTTAAAGCAGTCTGGAAATCCAAAACCTAGAGTTTTTCGGCTTGAAGAAGATGAAGCTTTAATAAATAGAT
>CACPID010000021.1 GCA_902633965.1 uncultured Pelagibacteraceae bacterium
AATTTAAATAAAGAAGAGATAAATTTATTTTTTGAGGAAAGATCACAAAATATTTTAAAAAATAATAATTTTAATCTAAACATTGAGCGTGACAGAATAAATTTTTTAAATAAAATTAGAAATAAATCAATAGAAAATATTTTTAACAACAAGATTGTAACAATTAAAATTCTGTTAAAAAATTATTTTCATTCAGTTCTTCTTAACCCTGTTCAGGTATATTACACATCTAAGTACCAAAAATGGATTGATTACAAAAATAGTGATGACCATTCTTTGTGGCTTAAATTAAGAATAATAATAACGCTTATTTTTTTTTGCATTACTGTACTAGGGTTTTATCTCTCATTTAGAGTGCTAGATCTAAAATTGAATATGTTTCTTATTCTCTCTTGTCTATATTTTTTTGGAGTTAGTTGTTGGCTTGGAAATACAAGATACTTAACCCCTTCGGTTTTATTTATGAGTGTTTACTTTTCAATATTTCTGAATCAGATTTTTTTAAGATTCTTTAAAAAAATTAATTAACTATTTTATCTGTCATATCAAAAGCGATCATTAATTCGTTCCATTCCCTTTTTGAAAGTCCTGACTCATCAATGGTAATTTTTTTATTATTTATTAATTTACTTATTACACTTTTGCCTTTTGAGGAAACCTCAGTTCCTCCAACTCTGTAATCCATAAATGCGTCAAAAGTAATTGGCACCCATCTTTTAAGAGAGTCCAACATAACATCTGCGTATGCTCGAATTTCATATTGAGCGTGATGATCTACTCTCAACCTTAAAAAATTCATTAAATTTAATAAATCTGTTTTCCAATACCATTGAGTATATGTATTTAAAGTTAAATTCATTCTTGCTAGTTCTCTAGCTAGTCCAGTTTTATTTTCATCAATTTTTGTGCCATCGTATTTTTGATTTAGCATTTTTTCATAATTTTCATAGGTTCTTTCAGCATCAGATTTTAATAAATTTAAAACCTCTTTTGCATGATCTCCACTGATAACATCTCCTCGTCCTTGTCTATTATTTTTAGATTGAGCTGCAAGATTTTCATTAGAGGGAAGATAAAATTCTTTATCTAAAATTGAATACCTTGCGGAATATTCATTAACATTGGCTGTTCGATGTCTAATCCATTGTCTAGCTATAAATATAGGAAGCTTCACGTGATACTTAATCTCACACATTTCAAAAGGTGTGCTGTGCCAGTGCCTCATTAAATATTTAATTAAGCCTGAGTCCGTTGAAACTTGTTTTGTACCTTTGCCGTAGGAAACTCTAGCTGCTTGAACTATCGAGGTATCATCACCCATGTAGTCAATTACTCTAATAAAACCATGATCAAGAACAGGGGTAGCATCAAATAAAATTTTCTCTAATTCTGGTGCTACAACACGTTTGGTAATATTTTTTTGACCTTTAAGACTTTCTATTTCTTGTTGTTGTTCTTTTGTTAATTTCATGAATAATTTATTGAATCTAATAAATAAGGTTTTATATTATTAATGTTGGTTTTCCAACTACGACGATAAACGAATTTCGTAATAAACATTGCGGACGTGGGGGCAGTACCCACCACCTCCACCATTTACAACTTATGGGGGTGAACTAGGATCGACGGATGTGTAAAAGTCTTTCTTTCGTTCGGGATTGTTCCACCGTGACGGGCTATTTTATAATTGCAAATGATAAATTTGCTCTTGCTGCTTAATTAATTTATTAATTAAGTAACGGGGTTTTGGGGCACCTGGCAACAGAACGCCCCTTCCAATTCATATTAATTAAAATCTTAAAATAAAAGATTTGACAAATCAGGCTTAAAATAATTTGGACCTTTTAATACTTTGCCGTTTTCACTATATATTGGTTTTCCATTTTCATCTAATTTGCTCATATTGGATCTTTGAACTTCGTCGAAACACTTATCTAAATTTATACCAAATGCATGTCCTGCACCATAGGTGACATAGAGTAAATCCGTTAGTGCATCTGCAACTTCTAATAAATTTTTTTGACTTATTGCTAGTCTAAGTTCGTCCAATTCCTCTTGTATTAGGGCTATTCTCAAATTATTTATTTTTTCTGAACTTAATGATGATTTACTTTTAATTTCTTGACCAAAAGTTTTCATAAATTGCCCAACTTTTTCAAAGTTTGTCATAATGCTCCTCTTTAATTATTTACTAACATAATGTATAAGAAATATTGCTGTAAGCCAAAAGTAATATTATGAAATTTAGAAAAGAATTTGACAGTATTGGACAAATTAAAGTACCTGTGGATAAATATTGGGGAGCTTCAACCGAAAGATCAAAAAAATATTTTGATATTGGAGAATTTTTAGTCAGACCGATTCTAGTAAAATCTATAGCAATAATTAAGAAAGCAGCTGCCATAGTACATAATAGACAAAAACAAATGTCGCCGAATATATCTAGAGCAATAATTAAGGCTTCTAACGAAATTATATCTGGAAAATTAGATAACCACTTTCCTCTAAAAGTTTGGCAAACTGGATCAGGAACACAAACAAATATGAATGTTAATGAAGTAATTGCAAATAGAGCTATTGAGATTTTAGGTGGAAAGAAAGGCTCAAAAAAACCCGTTCATCCTAATGACCATGTAAATAAATCTCAATCTACAAATGATGTCTTTCCCACAGCAATGCATATTGCTATCGCACTTGAAACAAATAATAAACTTTTGCCTTCGTTAGAATTGTTAAATATTGAACTAAAAAAAAAAATTAAAAAATTTAAAAATATAGTCAAGGTTGGAAGAACACATTTACAAGACGCTACTCCCTTGTCTCTAGGTCAAGAATTTTCAGGATATCAATCACAATTAGAAGATTGCATCTTCAGAATTAAATTTGCTTTGAAAGAAATTTATTCACTTGCACAAGGTGGAACTGCCGTTGGCACAGGAATTAATAGTAAAAAAGGTTTCGATAAAAAAATCATTAGTGAGATAAAGAAAATAACCAAACTTCCTTTTAAACCGACAAAAAATAAATTTGCTGCTTTAGCAGCTCATGATGAAATAGTAAATTTTTCAGGAACCTTAAACACTACCGCGGTTTGCCTAATGAAGATTGCTAATGATATAAGGTTTTTGGGCTCTGGACCAAGGGCAGGTTATGGCGAATTAATTTTACCAGCTAATGAGCCTGGCTCCTCAATTATGCCTGGTAAGATAAATCCAACACAATCAGAAGCTGTTACGATGGTCTGTGTTAAAGTTATTGGAAATCACAATGGTATTACAATGGCGGGTTCTCACGGTCACTTTGAATTGAATGTTTTCAAACCATTAATTGCACATAATATTTTACAATCAATAGATCTATTGTCGGATAGTTCAAAAAATTTTGGTCTATATTGTATCAAAGGATTAAAAGCAGACAAAGATATTATAAAAAAATATTTAGATAATTCTTTAATGTTGGTAACTGCATTAGCACCCAAAATCGGATATGACAATGCTGCTAAGATTGCAAAAAATGCTTTGAGAAATAAAACTACTTTAAAAACAGAGGCTATGAAATCTGGGCTAATTAATGAAAAAGAATATGATAAGATCGTTAATCCAAAGAAAATGATTTAC
>CACPID010000022.1 GCA_902633965.1 uncultured Pelagibacteraceae bacterium
AAATTTAAAATTGATAAAAAAATTTTTTATAGCAATCCACTAAATATTTTTAAAAATAAAATTGATATTCTAATTGAGTGCATTGGTCTTTCTGATGGAATTTCAAAATCTATTGTTGAAAAAGCTTTAAATAAAAAAATACATGTTATTACACCAAACAAGGCTCTTATTTCAAAACACGGTGACAAACTATCTGAAATTGCGGAAAAGAAAAAAGTGAATCTAGAATTCGAAGCTTCTGTTGGAGGAGGTATACCTATTCTTAGAACAATTAAAGAAGGTCTTGCAACAAATAAAATTTCAAAAGTTTATGGAATCTTAAATGGCACATGTAATTATATATTATCAGAAATGGAAATTACTAAAGATAGTTTCCAAAATGTTTTAAAAAAAGCACAGAAACTAGGTTATGCCGAACCTGGAAATCCAAAATTAGATCTTAACGGTTATGATGCTATGGCGAAGGTTAAAATCTTATCAGCACTTTCTTTTAATAAAACAATATCATCTAATAAATCCCTTATGGAAGGAATAGAGAATATCGAAAGCAAAGATTTTGATATAGCTGAACAACTTAATTTAAGGATAAAATTACTTGGTATAACTGAAATAATTGATAATAAATTATTTGAAAGAGTGCACCCGTGTTTAGTCAAAAATAATACGTATATTGCTAATGTATCTGGTGTAATGAATGCTGTTATATTAGATGGCAAGCCAGTTGGTGAAAGTGTTTTACAAGGGGAGGGTGCTGGACCTGGACCCACTTCATCTGCCTTAATGTCGGATCTTTTATCAATACTAAGAGGTAATATAAAATACCCATTTGGTATTTCTTCAAAAAAAAGAAAAAAAATACAAATTTATGACTCAAACAATTATGTTAATTCACTTTACCTTAGATTTGAGGTTAAAGATAAACCAGGGGTTTTATCACAAATTACTAAGCAGTTAGCAAAATATAAAATTTCGATACAAAGATTAATACAAATTCCTGATAATTCTAAGAAAAAAGCTTCTATTATAATCATCACACACAATGTAAAAGAATATTTTTCAAAAAAATGTTTAAATTCATTTAGGTCAAATAAAAATATAATCAAGAAACCTATAGTAATAAGACTATTTTAATGGAAATCTATATCAAACTTTTTGAGGTAGTGTTTCCAGTATTCTTTGTTGTTGGTATTGGGTATTATTTAGGTAAAAAAAACCCAAAAATTGATACTAAATTTATCACAAATTTTGCAGCTAATATTGGTACTCCAGCAATGGTTATTTACGCCGTTACTTCAACCGGAATTAATTTTGAAATATTTAGAGACTATTTTTGGTACTATTTACTCGCAATTATCTGTTTCTCAATTGTTGGTATAATTAATCTTTTTTTAATTAATACAAAAGATATAATAAGAGAATTGCCACCTTTAATCTTTCCAAATACTGGAAATATGGGCTTGCCAATTTGTCTATTTGCTTATGGATCACAAGGATTAGGAGTTTCTGCTTCTATTACTTCTTTAATTATTTTAATGCATTTTACCGTTGGTGTTTTTTTAGCAGATAGAAAATTTAATTTAGATGTAATAATTAAAAATCCTCCTTTTTATGCAATTATTTTTTCAGCTATAGTACTATTTTACGAAATTGATATGCCAGTGTTTGTAATAAATACAACAGAGTGGTTAATGTATGCAACTATCTTCTTAATATTAATGTCTCTTGGTATAGCATTAACTAGATTAAAGGTTTTTTCCTTAAATAATGCGGTAATATCATCCATAACTAGAATGTTTATTGGACCATTAATTGGTATTGGATTGATTTGGTTTTTTGATTTGGAAGGTTTTGCTGCCGGAGTTCTATTAATACAATGTTCAATGCCAAGTGCAGTATTGAATTATTTGGTTGGTTCAATTTATTCTCCTAAAAAAGTTGTTGATAGCGTGGCCAGCACTATTGTTGTATCAACATTGATGTCTTTTATAACTATTCCTATTGTAGTATATTTTGCTTTAAGATACTTTTCTTAAATGAAGGCAATAATTTTGAACCTTTCGGCCTGGGCATTATTGCCATTTATGGATGCTATTGCAAAATATCTTTCATCTGAACTATCATTTTTTCAAATAACTTGGGCAAGATATTTTTTTACAGTATTTTGGACTTTGCCTTTAATGTATTTTTTTTTCAGGAAGAATTTAACTTTTTCCGAGGATCCAAAATTGCAAATTATTAGAGGTTTGACTTTATTTTCTGCAAATATTTGTTTCTTCTATTCAATTTCAATTATTTCAATGGCTAAGGCTTTAACATTAGCATTTGTAGCGCCACTTATAACGACAGCATTATCTCCTTTTTTTTTAAAAGAAAAAGTTGGAGTAAGGAGATGGGCAGCAGTTCTAATTGGTTTTTTAGGAAGTTTAATAGTAATTAGACCAGGATATTTAGATTTTAATTTAGCCACTTTAGCAGGTTTAGGTACTGGATTTTTTTATGGAATATATTTAGTAATAACTAGAAAATTACATTCAACAGATAATCCATTATTAACATTATTACTTACTGGTGTAGTAGGGGCTTTCATTTCATCATTTTTTGTTCCAGTTGTTTGGATAAATCCAACTATAAATCAATGGATATGGTTAGGTATAATGGGAATTTTTGCTTGCTTAGGACATATATGTTTAATTTACTCACTGAGATATGCTGATGCCTCTAAATTAGCTCCTTTTGGTTATTTCGAGATAATTCCAAACATAATATTGGGATATTTAATATTTAATGATTTTCCAGATGTTTGGACATTTACTGGACTTACTGTAATATGCCTTTCTGGATATTATGTATTCAGAAGAGAATTAATTTTAAAAAATCTAAAAGGTAATATAAACTTACCTAAATACTAATATTTTACTTTAATATCATATTG
>CACPID010000023.1 GCA_902633965.1 uncultured Pelagibacteraceae bacterium
TGTATAAGACAAAATAGATATTCAGAAGGTCAATTTAAAGATTCAAACAAAAGTTCAAAATTTACCAAAGATACAATTAATTACGTTTATAGATCAATTGATTTTATAAAAAAAAAAATATCAAATCCTAAATTCTTCATATGGTCTAATGATTTTAAAAATTTAAGAGAATATTTTAATGAAGACGAATATACCTTTATTGAAAATGAAAAAAATAAGTCAATAAATGATTTTAATCTTTTTAATTATAGTAAACATTTTATAGTTGGTCCAACCTCGTTCCATTGGTGGGGAGCATGGTTAAATGAGAATCCAGATAAGATTTGTATAAGACCAAGCAATATAAACCCATCTAAAAATGAAAATTTATGGCCTGATAAATGGATATCCATTTAAATTTTGTAATAATTATTAAATTTGCTTTAATTTTAAATTTTTATTTTATTTAAAGCATTATTTTTAAATATATTTGCTTCTCTAATATATCTTCTAACCATTTGTGTTGTTTTATGACCTGTCATAGCCATTATGCTTCGCTCATCAGCTCCTGAATCAGCAGCTACTGTTGCAAAACCTGACCTTAAACTATGGCCTGAAAAATTTTTGTTTTCGATACCTGCTAACTTTAAATAATCTTTCATTAATAAAACTACAGATTGGTCGGTTAATCTTTTGTCTGTTAATGATAAACCTTTAGAAAATCTTCTAAAAATAGGTCCAGACTTTATTTTAGAAATCTCTAACCATTTTTTTAAATTTGTAACAGGACAGTAAATTTCATTATCGAAGTAGGGTAGTCCTTTAGTCATTCCTTCTCCGTATTGGTCAGTTTTTGATCTTTTAATAGTGATTTTTAGACCCTCAGGAACAAATTCTAAATCCTCATGATCAATTGAAATGAGCTCGGTTCTTCTAAAGCCTCCTCCAAAGCCAATTAAGATTATTGATTTGTCTCTAAGTTTTTTTATTTCCTTAGTTTTTTGTTCATTTATTACATTAATAATTGATTTTAAATGATTGATTAGTATAGGTTTTTTACCTTTCTGAATACTTCCTTTGACCCTTCTTATTCCCATTAAATTTTCAACGATGATTGGATGTTTTGTGTCTAGATAATGCCCTTTAAGCCTATGAACCATGCTTATTGAAACTAATCTTCGTCTTAAAGTGCTTATTTTTGAGTTTTTAGAGAGATGGGTTAGGTATAAGGAAACTATTTTTGGCTCTGTTGGTAATGAATTAAATCCATGCTTTGCACAAAAAGCTCCAAAGTCTTTAAAGTCAGATTTATAAGCTCTTAAAGTATTGTTTGCCTTAGAGCTTTTAAGGTTATTTAAAGTTGCCTCATGAAGCGATTTTAGGTCTGTTGTAAGTTCATTCATATAATTACTATTGATAACAATTAATTATCATTAGTAATATATTAAGTGATTTTAAATGTCAATAGTTTAATTTAAAAAATATATGGGTTCAATTGATGGTGAAATACCAGCTTCATTTTTTTTTATAATATCGTTAGGTTTTATATTGCTAAGTTACATTCAATATAAAAAAACAGGAAAAAGTATTGAGACAATATTTTTATCTATTATGGCTATATTATTTGTAATTAGCTATTTTATTCTAATCTTTTATCGTTAAATTAAAAAATATGATTAAGTATTTAATTCCAGCAATATTAATAGTTATAATCGCATTTATACTTCTTTTTAAATGGCCAGTAGTTGATGAAAAAAATAAAAAAAAAATAAGTCTTACATTATTATTCAGCACAATTTTCTTAATTGTTGCTTTAGTTGCTTTGTTAATTGATTAAAATTATCCCCATTATTCCCACCTGTTAAAAACTTAATAAATTCAACAATAAAGTGATACATTCAACCTGCCCTATTTGGTAATGTGAGATGAATTAAGGGGCAACCCTTAACTGGCCGACTGGGGAAAGGCCGAGAGGACCAAGCCCAGGGGGCAGAAAGCTTTACGGAGTAGCGCTAAAATCGTAGGGCGGAAGGCATGGCGGTAGCGCAATCAACGACGTGCCAAAACTACTGTTCTTTGCACCCTAAAAAGTGCAAGGAAACAGGGGTTTTTTTCATGAAAGGTACCAAATTTCAAATTAAAGTCTGGAATTACTTGAAATCGATACCTAAAGGTTCGGTAAAAACCTATAAACAGGTAGCAATAGCAATAAATAGCCCTAAATCTGCTAGAGCAGTTGCCAACGCCTGCGCAAAGAACCCATACGCACCTAAAATACCTTGTCATAGAGTAATTAGATCTGATGGTGGTCTAGGTGGATATTCAGGTTCTGGGGGCATCAAAACGAAGAAAAAGCTACTTAAAAATGAGGGTTTTTTGCCAAAAAAGCCGCTATTTTAAACACTTTTTTGTTATTAATAAAAAATCATTAATGTTTTTTAATATTTCACCCTTTAGTTGTACTATAAAACACAAAATGCTTAAATAAGACCCTCCAATGGC
>CACPID010000024.1 GCA_902633965.1 uncultured Pelagibacteraceae bacterium
AAAGTGAAAGTACCCACACACATTACAGCATCAAAAGAATTGTCTTTTTCATTAATAGGCTTATTTAAATCAACTTTATCTAATTTGTGATAAAGACCTTTTGGTACTAAGTCTAAAAGTTTTTGTGATAAATCTGCTCCATAAAAATTAGAAAAACCATGCTTTTTCAGTTCAACACCTACTAAACCTGTGCCACATCCAGCATCATAAATTTTTGAATTTTTATTTTTCTCGTACTTTATATAAACTTCGGTTGTTTCTTTTGGACCAGTATAATTCCAATCAACCATATCTTTATCATATTTATTTCCTTCTCCCCATTCATCGTAATATTTCATAACCTCATTTGTTTTTTTTAATTTATATATGGGTACTTTGTTACCGACATCTTTTTGAGACATAGTTATTTTTTTCCTAAATTAATTGAGATTAAACAAATTATTTCAAACATCACTGAAGAAGCAACCATTGCTGTAATTTGATTAGGACTATCTTTTGTTGGCATTAAGCAAACTACATCCCCGCCTATTACATTTTTACCTTTTAAACTTTGTAAAATTTTTCTAACTTCATCCATATTAAAACCATTGTAAGCTGGCTCTATATTGGCAACACCTGGGGCGACACTAGGATCCAAACAGTCTAAATCAAAAGTAATATAAATTGGGTTATCACCAAATTTATCTATTATCATTTCAGAACATTTTTTTTGTCCAAGAGATCTAAATTCATCCATTGTAATCACTTGATATCCAACATCATAACTTGCCTGAAGCCAATCCAAAGTTCTTGGATTTCCCCTAATGCCAATTTGTGTACTTGTATGGGGATCAACGTTACCTTGTTTGACTAAATATGATGCCCAGTGAGCTGCTGATTTTTTTGCTCCTAAAAAATGATCTAGTTTCTCAAAACAATCAGTGTGAGCATCAAAATGCACTAAAGTAATTTTTTTTCCTTTAGTTAGCTTTGAATTTTTTTTTGCTAAGCTTTGAATTATTCCTCCAGTAATTGAGTGATCTCCTCCAATAGAAACAACTGGTTTTTCTGCCTGCTCAATAAAGTCATAAAATTTAGAAATTCTTTCTATACATTTCTCATTATCATTTGCCTCCGGTAATGGAACATCTCCAAGATCGTGAATTTTATTTGTTTTCCAAGGATCAATTTTAAAATCAAAATGTGATCGTCTTAACATTGCAGATATATTTCTTACTGCTCTTGGACCTAAGTGTTGGTCTCTTTCTGTAGTTCCGTTTCCAGTACTATGGGGAATGCCTACTAATGCAATATCACAATTTTTAGGATCTGGATCATTTTTGCATCTAAATAAAGTTGGAATGCCCCACCAATAAAGGGTCTCCATCATTATTTTATCTTCATCAGAAATCATTTAACTTCTCATTTTTGATCCACTTGGATCATAAAGCGGTTCTTTAATTAAATTGCAATTAAATAAGTCTCCATTAATTTCTACTTGAATTCCTTTTCCTGAATTTAATTTATTTGTATCTAAATAACTAAACGCAACACTTTTGTTTACAAAATGAGCAAACCCCCCTGAAGTTACATATCCTATCGCCTTATCATCTTTTAATACGGCTTCATTATAAGTTACATCGATTTCGTTTGTCTCAACTACCATAGGTGTAAGTTTGTTTGAGCTGTTATCTTCTTTGGCATATTTTTTTCCAATAAACTCTTTATCCCAATTAATAAACGCGTCTAATCCTGTTTCTTTAGCTGTAAAATCGGGCCTGTAGTCTAATGTCCATGCACCCCAATTTTTTTCTAATCTCATCGACATTAAAGCTCTTAATCCAAATGGTTTAATATTAAATTCTTTTCCGGCCTCAGTTAATTCTTCATACAATTTTATTTGATAGTGAGGAGCAACATATATTTCGTAACCCAGTTCTCCCGTAAAGGAAATTCTATTGACTATAGCTGGCACTCCCGCAACATACATTCTTCTAGAGTCTCTAAATTTAAATTTTTCATTAGATACATTATCTCTTACAACTTTTTGCAGTACTTCCCTCGATTTTGGACCTGAAATAGCTAGTCCATGAAAATCATCAGATCTATTTTTATATTCTAAATTAAACTTGCCAATATGGCTTTCAAACCATCTTCTATGCATCTCTTGAGCTGCACCAGATCCAAATATCATAAATTCATTATCATCCATGCAAGCAACTGTTAAATCACCATATAGTTTTCCTTTCCTAGTAAGCATTGGACTTAAGGAAATTCTTCCAGGTTTTGGCAGTTTTCCTGCCATAACGTAA